>NZ_JBHXSA010000030.1:0-78382 GCF_042716475.1 Streptomyces sp. NPDC058671
AACTCCATGAGTTCGGGCCCCGCCGTCATGCGCCGATCGGGTTTCCCAACACTCCCTCACACAGAGCCTGAAGTGCGCGGATCACTCCCACTCCGTCCCTGGCCGTGGATGATCAAGTCAAGTACGCTTCGGACGCGCCGGGGTGCGTTTGGGGATCACCCGGGTCGACGCCTGGGAGTTCCCATGTTCAACGCCGCGATGCTCGATCTTCCGTTTCCGCCGCGCAGCAATCCGCACCAGGGCTCCGTGGCGCCCCTCCACCAGGACTGGCTGCTCCGCCACGAAGGGCTCGCCGGAGTCGTCGACCGTACGGCGTACGCCCGTTGGGACGTGCCCCAACTCGCCGCGTTCACCAGCCCTGACTGCGCCACCGACGACCTCGCCCTCGCCGCGGACCTGCTCAGTTTCTACTTCTTCTTCGACGACCGGTTCGACTCCGACCTCGGCCGGGCCCCCGCGCGCGTGGCCGAGGTCTGCGCCCGCCTGACGGCCCTCATGTACGGCGAAGGTCCGGCGCCGGATGCCCGTACCCCGGTCGAGCAGGCCTTCGCCGACCTGTGGGAGCGCAGCCTGCGCGGCATGTCCGCGCGGTGGCGTGCCCGGTCCGCGTACAACTGGGAGTGGTACTTCGCCTGCCACCCCGCCGAAGCCGCCGGCCGGCTCTCCGGGCGGCTGCCGGACCGGGAAAGCTATCTGGCGCTGCGCCGGGGCACGGCCGCCATGGAGACCCTCTTCGACATGGTCGAGCGGCTCAACCGGTTCGAACTGCCGCAGGAGGTGCTGCACCACCCGGCTTTCCGCCGGATGCGTCAACTGGCGGCCGACATACCGTCGTTCACCAACGACGTGCACTCCTACGCCCAGGAACTCGCCCGCGGCGATGTCGCCAACCTCGTGATGATCGTCCGCGAGGAGCGGGGCGGCACCCCCGAGGAGGCGGCCGTGCAGGTGATGCGCGAGGCGCAGAGGATGGTCGACCGCTTCGTGGAGCTGTCGACCGAGGTGCCCGAGATATGCGACCTGCTCGGCCTCGCCCCGACCGCCCGCGACGCGGCCCACCGGTACGTCGACGGCCTCGCCGCCTGGATCGCCGGCTACCACCGCTGGGAGGTCGCCACCGGTCGCTACGGTTACTGAGCCGACTCCGGCCGGTGCCCACGCGCGCGGCGGAGGGCGTACCGGTCAGCTCGTCGCCCGGATCGCGTCTCCGCGCCGCCGCGCAGACCCCGCGACATCCCGCAGGATCCGGACCTGCCGATGCCCGCGAGGCCTTCGAGACGTGCGATCCCGCCCTCCCCGCAGCCGCATCGCCGCGAACGCGAGTTCCGCCTCCCTGCCGCTGACCGGCTCGCCAGGGGGTGGGGTCCTCGGGGAGGGGACCCGTCGTCAACTGTTCCACGCTCATCGCGCCCGCCGGGACCGCACGGGACGGAGCTCGGTCACGCGTGCGGTACGGCGGAACAGTATGAGGCATGGAGCGTCGGCCGGGCCGGGAGCCGGCCTCGGCCGACGGGGGCCCGGACCTGCCCGAAGGACGGATGGTGGGGCGTCACTTCGCCAGGAAGGCGAGGAGCGCGGTGTTGACCTCCTCCGCGTGGGTCCACAGCAGGCCGTGCGGGGCGCCCTCGATCTCGACGTAGTCGGCGGTCGGGAGGGCCTTGCGGAAGGGACGCGCGGTGCCTTCGGCGGGCAGGATGCGGTCGGCGGTGCCGTGCAGGATCAGGGCGGGCACGTCGATGGCGGGGATGTCGGCGCGGAAGTCGGTGTACCAGGTCGCCGGTGCGGCGGAGGCGGCGAAGGAGCCGCCGGCGGCGGCGGTGTTCCAGCTGTTGCGGACGGCCTCCTCGCTGATGCGGCTGCCCAGGTTCTCGTCGAGGTTGTAGAAGTCGGCGAAGAAGTCGGTGTAGTAGGCGAATCGGTCGGCCTTGACGGCGGCGACCACGCCGTCGAAGAACTCCTTCGGCGCGACCCCGTCCGGATTGTCGTCGGACTTGAGCAGGCAGGGCTCCAGGGACGCCAGGAACGCGACCTTGGCGACGCGGCCCGAACCGTACGTGGAGACGTATCGGGCGACCTCTCCGGTGCCCATGGAGAACCCGACGAGGACGGCGTCGTGGAGGTCGAGGGTCTCCATCACGGTGTTCAGGTCGCCCGCGAAGGTGTCGTAGTCGTAGCCGGTCGTCGGCTGCGAGGACCGGCCGAAGCCGCGGCGGTCGTAGGTGATCACCCGGTGACCGGCGTCGAGCAGCGCGGCGCTCTGGCGCTCCCAGGAGTGGCCGTCGAGGGGGAAGCCGTGGATGAGGACGACCGGCCGGCCGGTGCCGTGGTCCTCGTAGTACAGCTCGATGGCGGTGGAGTTCTCCTGGCCCACGGTGATGTACGGCATGGGGTCGTCTCCTCGTTTCGGGTCGGCTGCTCCGCGCGTCCGCGCGGCACTTGACGCCCTCACCCTACGGTCGGCGTGGCGTCGTCTCTTGTCGCGCCGTGCACCGGGCCTTGCCCGGGAACGCAGCGTTCACGGGCGTGGCGCCGTGATGGGCCCGGCGCCGGGGACGCGTCCGGCGGGGGCCGTCTCGGTATCGGCCTCGGCCAGGACGAGCCGGGTCAGCTGGACCAGCGAGTTGACGGGTCCTCCGGGCGGTCGCGGGCCAGGACCCCGAGGGGCGCCCGTACCGGCGGGCGACGAGGGCCGGAAGGCCGCCGGTGCGGGCGCCTGGGGCCGGAAGGCCGCCGGTGCGGGCACCAGAGGCCGGAGGGTCGCCGGTGTGGGCGCCTGGGGCCGGAAGGTCGCCGGTGCGGGTGGGTGAAGCCGGAAGGTCGCCGGTGCGGGTGCCGGAGGCGGTGTGGGTGCCGGAGGCGGTGTGGGTCAGGCGGCGGTGCGGGTCAGGCGACGGTCAGGACGATCTTGCCGGTCGTGCGGCCCAGCTCGCCGATCTCGTGCGCCTTCGCCGCGTCGGCGAGCGGCAGCACCGTGTCGACCACCGGCCTCAGCTCCCCGCGCTCCACCAGGGCCGCGATCTCGCGCAGGCCGAGGTGGTCGGGCTCGACCAGGACCCAGACCGCCCGCACACCGTCCTTGGCGGCCGGGACCTGGTCCGGGCCCGGCAGGGTGACCAGTCGGCCCCCGGCGCCGAGCAGCTTCATGGAGCGCTCGGCGGTCTCCCCGCCGAGGCCGTCGAGCACGACGTCGACGCCGGAGACGACGTCCTCGAAGCGGGCCGTACGGTAGTCGATCACCTCGTCCGCGCCGAGTTCGCGCACCAGGTCGTGCTTGGGTGCGCTGGCCGTGCCGATGACGTACGCGCCCCTGGCCTTGGCGATCTGCACGGCGAGGTGCCCCACTCCTCCGGCGGCCGCGTGCACGAGGACGCGCTCCCCGGGTCGGACGTCCGCCGTGTCGACGAGGGCCTGCCAGGCGGTGAGGGCGGCGAGCGGCAGCGCCGCCGCCTCGACGTGCGTCAGGGACGCCGGCTTCGGGGCGAGGTGGCGGGCCGGTGCCACCACGTACTCGGCGTAGGCGCCCGCCTGGCGCGGGAACAGCGGCATGCCGAAGACCTCGTCACCGGGCCTGAGGTTCCCCACGCCGGGGCCCACGGCCTCCACCGTGCCGGACACGTCCCAGCCGACCACCGGGACGGCGTCCCAGCCGATGAGGGCACCGCTCGCGCGGGTCTTCCAGTCCACGGGGTTCACGCCGGCCGCGTGGACCCGCACCAGGACCTCGTTCAGGCCGGGCTCGGGGCGCTCCATCTCGCGCTCGACCATGTTCCCGGGTCCGCCCCACTGCTCCACGACCATCGCACGCATACCGTCAGCCTCTTTCGTCTCTCAGTCGGGTGCCGCCGGATCCCTGCCGACGGCGACCACTTCACGATCGGGCATGCCGTCCCGTTCCGGCATTGGCCGCCAGGCCACTATGTGACAGGATCTGGCCATGAGTACTTCCTGTGGGACGGCCGTACGGGACGAGCGCGCGGGACGACCGGAGAGGCCCCACCGCATCGCTGTGCTCGCCCTCCCCGGCGTGCCCCCCTTCGAGCTCGGCATCCCCTCCCGTGTCTTCGGCAGCGTCACGGACGCCGAGGGCCGCGCCTGTACGAGATCACCGTCTGCACCGCCGACGGCGGCCCCGTCCTCAGCGACGCCGGATTCACCGTGCAGCCCGTCGCCGGACCGGAGGCGCTCACCGAGGCCGACACGGTGGTTCTGCCGCCGACGCACGCCATGCCCGAGCTCGGCCGGGGCGGCCCCCTGCCGCCGGAGGTCGGCGCCGCCATCGCCGGTATCCGGCCCGGCACCCGGCTGGTGTCGATCTGCTCCGGGTCGTACGTGCTGGCTGCCGCCGGGCTGCTCGACGGCAGGCCCGCCACCACCCACTGGAACCTGGCGCCCGAGTTCCGCCGGGCCTACCCCCGGGTGAAGGTCGACGAGGAGGTGCTCTTCGTCGACGACGGCGACGTCCTGACCTCCGCGGGCGTGGCCGCGGGTGTCGACCTGTGTCTGCACATCATCCGCCGCGACCACGGTGCCGCGGCCGCGAACCGTGCCGCCCGCGTCTGCGTCGTCCCCCCGTGGCGGGACGGCGGTCAGGCCCAGTTCATCGACCGCCCGGTCCCCGAGCCCACCCTGGCGAGTACCACCGCCACCCGCGCCTGGGCCCTCGAACACCTCGCGGAACCCCTCACCCTCGCCCGCCTCGCCGAACACGCCCGGATGAGCCTGCGGTCCTTCACCCGCCGGTTCCGCGACGAGGTCGGCATGACGCCCGTGCAGTGGCTCACGGCGCAGCGGCTCGAACTCGCCAAGCAGCTCCTCGAGACCACCGATCTGTCGATCGACCTGGTCGCGCACCGCGCCGGGCTGGGCTCGGGGAACTCGCTGCGCGCCCACATGCGGACGGCGTTCGGCGTCTCGCCCGCCGCCTACCGGCGCGCCTTCGGCACGGGCGCCCCGGCGGGGCCGGCGGAGGCCGTCCGCGCGTAGGACCGGCCCAGGCGGGTAACCGCGACGACATGGCCGATCGGAGCGCCCCCCATGACCGCCGTACGGAGCCCGACGCGCAACACCCTGCGCACCCCGACGCGGAGCACCGTACGGAAGCCGACGCGGAGCACCGTTCGGAGACCGCCGCGCAGCACCGTTCGGAGCCCGACGCCACCCGCCGTACGGACGCCGCCGCCCATGACGGGCCTCCGGCGGTGCCGGATCCGCGGGACGTCGGGCCCGGCCCCGAGGTCGAGGAGCGCGCCCCCGACTCGCCGACCGAGTTGCCCCGACGCTCCTGGCTCCTGGTCCTCAAGGGCTCGATGCGCGAGTTCGTCGCCGACGAGCTGACCGATCGTGCCGCCGCCCTCACGTACTACGGCGTGCTCGCCCTCTTCCCCGGGCTGCTCGTTCTCGTCTCGATGCTCGGCGTCAGCGGACCGTCCACGACGGACAAGGTCCTCGACACCCTGCGCGACCTCACGCCCGGCCCGGCTCGTGACGTGCTCGGCCGTGCCGTGGAGAACGTGCAGGGCGGCACGGGCACGGGCGCCGCCATGGCGGTGGTCGGCCTGGCGCTCGCCCTGTGGTCGGCCTCCGGGTACGTCGGGGCGTTCATGCGCGCCGCCAACCGGATCTACGAGATGCCCGAGGGCCGTCCGGTCTGGAAGGTCCTGCCGATCCGGCTCGGCATGACCATGGCGCTCATGGTGATGGCAGCGGCGAGCGCCCTGATCGTCGTCTTCACCGGCGACGTGGCGCGCCGGGCGGGGGACGTGCTCGGACTCGGCGACACCGCGCTGGCCGTGTGGTCGATCGCGAAGTGGCCGGTGCTCGTCTTCCTCGTGACGCTGATGATCGCGCTCCTGTACTGGGCGGCGCCGAACGCCAGGGGCAGGGGCTGGCGGTGGATCACCCCGGGCAGCGCCCTCGCCCTGCTGATCTGGATGGCCGCGTCCGCCGGATTCGCCCTGTACGTGGCGGAGTTCGCGTCGTACAACAAGACCTACGGCACCATGGCCGGTGTCATCGTCTTCCTGATCTGGCTGTGGATCAGCAACCTGGCCGTGCTCCTGGGCCTCGAGTTCGACGCCGAGGCGCTGCGCCAGCGGGCGGTCGCCGGTGGCATGCCGCCGGACACGGAACCGTACGTGGAGCCCCGCGACACCCGTTCGTGGAGCGAGAAGGACGTCCGGTCGGTGCGCGACCGGTGAGCACCCCCCGCGGCCGTTCCCGGGGCGAACCCGGTCACGCGCGCCCGGCTCACGGCGCACGGACGGGACGTGCACGAAGACGCGTGTACGGCGGCGGCGGACGCTCAGGTCCGCCGCCGCCGTACATGAGGGCGCCGACACTCACCCGGACCGGGGCGGCCCTACGCCGCCCCGGATCAGTCGGGTCGCTCAGGTCACCGGCTCCGGTCCGGGTCCCGGCGGGGGCAGCGGGCCGGGCTGCGGGAACGGCTCCGGCGGCGGGCCGGGCGAGGGCGGATCCGGCTCGGGCCGGGGCGGCGCGGGCGGAACGGGGTCCGGGCCGCCCGGCCCGGGAACCGGCCCCGGGAGCGGCCCCGGAGCGGGGCCGGGTCCCGGTTCTGGCGGAGGCGTGGGGCTCGGCGGCACGGGATCGTTCGGGGGCGTGCTCATGGATCCTCCTGACGGGTCTCCGCGGTCTCGCTGTCGCAGCGACGCCTACCCGCGTACGTCACGGGCACTCGCCTCCGTGATCCGCCCGTGGGTCTGCGCGCCGAGGCCGCCCGGGTGCCACTCGGTGAGCAGGATGGTGGCGTCGTCGCGAAGCCTGTGGTCCTGGTGCTGACGCAGGCCCTGGACCAGGCGCCGCAGGGCCTCGGGCGCGGGGTCGCCCGCGGCGATGGCACGGATGACGTTGTCGGCAAGCCGCTCCTCGCCGTACAGGTCTCCCCCCGGTGAGCGGGCCTCGGTGACGCCGTCGCTGTAGAGGAGGATCCGGTCACCCGGCTGGAGCCGCTCGGAATGCTCGGTCGGCGGTGTGTCGGCGAGGAAGCCCCACCCGAGCGGCAGGTCGGGCTCCCGGGCGAGCACCTGCGGGAGGACCCTGCCGCCGCGGATCAGCAGGGGCGGCGGATGCCCGCAGTTGATCCAGGTCAAGCGTCCGTCCGAGGTGTCGAGATGGGCCACGACGGCGGTCATGAGCCGGTCGGTGAACCAGGCGTCGAGGATCCGGTCGATCGAGGTGACGATGTCGGTCAGGGAACCGCCGGAACGGCGTGTGGCGCGGCAGGCGGCGAGCCCCGCGGCGCTTGCACCGCCCGAGGCGAGGTCGTGGCCCATGGAGTCGATGACGGTGAGGTGCAGGCCGCTGTCGTCCAGGGTGTGGTCGAAGGTGTCACCGCCGATGTCGTACGCCGGCTCCAGCACCGCCGACGAGGTGACGTCCGCCGTGCCGATGGTCCGTGGCGGCAGGAAGGCCCACAGCAGCTCGGCCTGCACCGTCATCGCCCGCGAGCGCTCTGCCTCGACGAGCAGGTCGCTGTGGGAGGACTTGGACACGACGAGGAGGGCGGCCGCGTCGGCGAGCCCCACGGCCCGCCCGAGCACGGCAACGTCGAGGGCCGGCGCCGTCACCATCAGCACCCCGAGGCGCTCGACTCCGTCGATCATCGGCAGCCAGGCGGTACTGCCGTCCCTCGACCGCTGCACCTCCTGCGTGCGGTAGGCCAGGCCCGCCGGCGACGAGTCGGCGTCGAGCACCGGCTGTGCCACGGCGTCGAGCTGGGGCAGGGCCACCAGCCGGATCTGCTGGAGGTCCGCCACGTACAGGGCCGTCCCCCGCAGCCCCATGCGTCGGCCCGCGTCCTGGACGAGGCCCGCGAGGTCCCGCCCCGACAGCAGATGGGAGCGGGCCAGCAGCCCGGCCAGGACATCCTCGTACGTCGTCACACGACCTCCGCGGCTCTCCTCGAAGGCGTCGCGCGACGCGACGGCTGCGCGGCCCGGCGTCCCTCGGGGGATGGCATTCAGGCTACGCAGCCTTGCCCGGGATCGCCTCCCCACACTCCGCGGCTCACCGGACGGGACGGGGTCACGGGGCGTGGGGCTTCGCACGCACCATCCGTCGGACGGCCCGTCGCGCGCCCCACATCGCCACCCCCAGGAGCACGCGGCGGACGAGGACGGGGGGCGTCCAGCGGACGAGGGACCGGCTGCGCCTGAAGGCGGACATCACGGGCACCTCCTGATGCCGGAAGCGGGCTCAGGCGGCCTGCCGCCTGCGTCGGCGAGGAGGCGAGGGCTTGTCGACGTGGGGCGTGTCCTCATCGGGCTCGTCCTCGTAGGGCTCGTCCTCGTCGGGCTAGTCCTCGTAAGGCCCGTCCTCCTCGGGCTCTTCCTCCTCCTCCACATCTTCCTCCTCGTCAGGCTCTTCGTCCTCGTCAGGCGCTTCGTCCTCGTCAGGCGGCTCCACTCCCGCGGACTCGGACACGTGGACCGAGCGGCCCGCGCCCCGCGCTCAGGCGTCCACGGGGGCGCGCCGGTAGCGGGGCCTCAGTCGGCGCTCCCGGCGCTCGCGGGTGTGACGGTCGAGTTCCTCCATGAGCCGACGGCCCCGGTGCTCCGGGTCCAGTTCGTCGAGGACGCGGTCGATCTCGGTGAGCAGGGCGCCGTAGAGCTGCCAGCGTTCGGGCTCCTTCAGGGCCAGGGCGAGCAGCAGGTCCGCGGCCCCGCCGCGGCAGGCGCGGGCCGCTCGCAGTTCGCCCGCGAGCCGGGTCTCGGCGGCTTCGGCCGCCTCGCTGCCGGGAGCCGTGACGAGCACGGCGAAGCTGACGAAGGCGTCGGCTGTGTGCTGCGCCGTCTCCTGGAGGGCGAGAGCGGTCGGCCGGGGCAGCAGCGCTTCTCCGTCCCGTTCCTTCGCCAGGTCGGTAAGGGTACGGGTGAGGACGCGCAGGACGACGGCGCAGATCTCCAGGGTGTCGAGCCCCGTCCGCAGCACGATGCGGTGCAGCAGGCCTTCCTTGACGCGCGGGTTGAGGCGCAGGCTGTCCTCGGCCGTGCGCAGTGCGCCGTCCACGTCCGCCACGTCGTTGTCGAGCCGTCGAGCCTCGTGCAGCCGGGCCGCCGCCCGCTCGACGGGGGGCGCCCCCGCGAACTCCTCGGCCACGTCGAGCAGCAGCCTCCGCATCCGCCGGGCCAGGTCCTCGATCGACTCCCCCGCCGTGTCCACCCATACGGGCGGGGCGAGCACCAGGTTGAAGAGCATGCCGACGACGGCGCCGATCAAGGTTTCGAGGACGCGGTCCCACGCCGTGTGGGCGACCTGGGTGACGCCGAGCACCAGCATGGCGCTGATGGCGACCTCGGGGACGAACTCCTCCACCTTCACGAGCCGCCCCACGAGGAGCGAGGCGAGGATGATCAGGGCGAGGCTCCACCAGGTGAGTCCGACGAGGACGCTGAACCCGATGGCGATGAGGACGCCGACGACGACGGAGTTGACCCGGCGCAGACTCGTGGTGAGGGTCGAGTAGAGCGTGACCTGGACGACGAGGAGCGCGGTGAGCGGTGCGGTCAGGGGTGCCGCCTCGCTGCTGAGCCAGAGCGCGACGACGTACGACAGGGTCGCCGCCGCCGTGGACCGTACCGTCTGCACGACGAACGGGTCCCGCCTCAGTCGTCGCCCGAGCAGGGCGTACCGGGCGCTCCGCTTGCTGCGTTGCGTCACGTGCTACCTCGCTTCGCTCACGGTGTCCCGCTCCACCCGAGCGTGCCACCCCTCCCCCCGCCGCCGGGCCCCGGCACACCGTGCTCCGCCAACGGGCCTTCGTACGGGGCTTACCGGACTGCGCCTGCCCAGGCGTACGGATGCCACGCCATGATCTTGGTCCGCCACCCGGGCCGCCGGGGCGGCGCGTCATGCGCGGGGCAGGCACCGCTCCAGGGTCTGGGCGAGTTGACCGCTCAACGTCAGCCGCTTTCCGCCTTCCTCGTCCCGCAGTCTGTTCAACTGGTCGTCCAGGTCCTGTTGGGCGCTCTTCGACAGCACCCACCCCAGCGGTGCCTGGGTGCCGGGGCCTCGTACGTTGGCCAGCGGCAGGTAGCGGGCGCAGCCGAAGGCCTCGAAGGCTCGCTGGCGTACGTTCGCCTCCGTCGTGCTCACCGCGGCGGCCTTGCCCTTGAGGGGGACGAGGAGTTCCCTGGGCCGGCCGGGCGGGGGGACCGCCGCCACGCTGCTGTACCCGTTGTCGATCTGGACCAGCACCGCCTCCACCGGGCGGGTCGCGACGGCGTCGTCGGCCTCGCAGCCCTTCGGCACCGGGCCGCCCGTCACCCGCTGGTTGTGACAGTCGATCACCCGGGCGAGCCGGTCGCGCAGGTCGACGGCGGTCATGCTGCCGGTGGCTTCGACATAACCTCCGTCGACGACGGACAACCGGGCCTCCGGGTGTCCGCACGCGTCACCGGAGAGCCTCCCGGAGGGCGTGATCCAGGGGAAGCGCGCGGAGAGCAGCACGGCCGTGGACCGGTTGACGTCCTCCCGGCCGCACAGGAATCCGCCGCGCAGGTCGATGAGAGTGGGCCCGCCGGGTGGGCGTGCCTCCTGACCCGTGCCCGGCTCACGGGGTCGTTCGGGGCGCTGGGTGCAGGAGGTCGGGCCGACGGGGCGGTCGAAGGCGCCGAGCTGGATCGGGGAGGTCAGCACCCGGCATCCGCTCTCCACCGCGGTGCCGTTGAACAGGGCGAGGGGCGTCCAGGCGGCAACGTCGGAGTCCCCGGTCGCGTTCCAGGTCCCGTAGAACGGCCGCTTCAGTTCCTCCTGTCGGCGTTCCCAGGACTGTTCGAGCACGGCCGCCCGGTCCTTTCCGCCGAACCCGACGAACGCCCGCGGGAGGTCGACGTACGTCAGCCACGCCAGCGCGCCGGAGAGGTGGTCCTGCCCGAAGACCTCCTGGTGGCCCGCGGTCTCCGTCGGCGCGTCGGGGGTGGTCCGGGCGATCCAGGACATCGCACCGAGGCTGCCGCCCGAGACGCCGCTGACGGCGAAGACCGGGGCGCGGCCGTCCGGCGGGGTGCACGCCGAGCCGGGAGCCGCAGTCACCGGCCCCGGGGGAAACAGCTGGTCGAGGACGGAACGGGTCCAGTAGGCCGCGCGGACCCCGCCGCCCGACGCGGCCACGATCACCAGGGGCAGGGGCGGGCCGGTCCTCGCCTCGGCCGGCACGTTCGTGGTCGCGGGCAGGGTCGCGCAGTTGGCGGCGGCCCAGCTCCGGAACGCCTCTCCCAGGCCCAGGCCGTCGTCGTCCGGGACCGGCGAGTCAACCTCCGCCGCGTGGACGCGCACCTGGTGATGGCCCTGCTCGTCGAACGTCGAGGCCAGCAGGAACCAGGCGATCAGCAGGACGAACACCGGGGTGCGCTCCAGCTTCAGCACGCGGAAGCCCGTGACCGCCGTGGCGCGTTCGGACCAGCGCTGCAGTTCGTTCAGGATCACGAGGGCCAGGCAGAGGAACACGGTCAGTACGGCGATGGGTCCCGCCCGGACGGGCAGGTTCCAGGTCCGGTCCCACACGAGCGTGACGATCGAGACGGCCACGAACAGTCCGCAGAGGCCGGACAGTGCGAGATACAGCCCGTACCTGCGGTGCCGCGGCGACGGCGCCATCGCCCAGCCGCAGTGTCTCTGCGCCCACTTCAGCAGGTACGGCAGGACGACACCCGCCGCGGCGGCGAGCAGCCCCAGGAGGATCAGGAGGACCGCGGACCAGCGTCGCGGGCCCACGACGGCGGGCGCCACGGCGGCGCGCACGGCGAACACCCCGAGGGCGAGGAGGGGCAGCGCGGCGAGCAGTCGCGCGGTGGTCTCCAGGCTCGTGCGTGGCCTGCCCGTGATCATGTCGGCGCGCTGCTGGGCCCTCGTCCGGGCGACGGCCGCCCCGGGGTCGCTGCGCGTCCGCTTCCGGACCGTCGCACCGCCGATCCAGGACAGGACGAGGACGAGGCCGAGGACGAACGCGAGGCCCCGCAGGCCGGGGGCGAGGCGGATGCCGAGGGCGAGACAGACGAGAGCGGCGAGCAGGAGCCAGCGCTGCCGGACGGGGGCCAGTGCCCGGTCCTGGGTGAGGGCGGTCCGGTGCACACTGCGCCAGAGCAGGAGCGAGAGGACGAGGACGGCGACGGGTGTGGCGATCGCGGTGGACCAGTGGTCGAGGAGACCCAGCAGGGCGTCCGGCACCTGCTCGACGCCGAATCCGGCGACGAGCAGCAGCAGCACGGCCGACACGAAGAGCTGCACGCGCACGACCGCCAGGTTCTCCCGCCAGGGCAGCGTGGCGAGCACCCTGGTGTGCACGACGAGCACGGTCAGGATCAGGACGGCCAGGCCCACGAGGGCCCACTTGGCCACGGCGGCGCAGGCGACGACCCGGTAGAGCGTGTCGATCCGCGCCGGTGTCAGGTCGCCTTCGCCCAGCCGCGCCTGGCACGCGTTCTCGACCGCCTCGACCAGCACGAGGCCGCCGATCAGGAGCCACTGCCGGGAAGACGCGGTGGCGCGGCCCAGGGACGCGCTCGTCGCCTCCGCCGGTGTCTCGGCGTCCCGGGTGGCCGGGGGGATCCGGGCACGGAGGGCGGTCCATGCCTGGTGGAGCAGGAGGACGTACAGCAGGACGAGAAGCACGTCGAGTCCCACGTACCAGTCGATGAGGAGGCGTGCCTCGGCTCCCCCGGTCGGTGGCTCGAAGACCTGGTCGCGCGCCGTGCCGGTGAACGCGTCGAGACACGCCTCCACCCGTGGCCCCGGGTCGGAGCCCTTGTACGTGTCCTGGGTGATCAGGGGCTGCCGCCGGTCGGGCAGCGTGTTGAACCAGACGCACCAGGCCGTGCGGGCTTCGGTGCGGGCCTCCTGCGAGAGGGGGGTGACGGTGACGAGCCCACCCCAGGTGTTCGACGGGGATCCGGGGGCTTCGATCCGGCCGAGAGCGGCGTCCACCCGTCCCGCGGCGGTGAAGAGGATCGCCAGGAGGACCAGCGCGGGCGCCACCCACCACCGCACCCGCCGGGGCCACTGCTTCACTTCCACCGCCATGGGGGCTCCCGCTCGGTCGACTCGCCCCATCGTGGTCGTGGTGGGTGAGCACGCGTAAGCCGCTGAACGGGTTCCCCCCCCCGGCGCAGGGAGGCCGTATTAGGTATGTTGACATAGCTATCACGCATACGTAAGGTACCGGCGTGCCCGAGAACAGTGCGTCCGACGAGGAGATCCGCCGCGTGGCCTCCGGGCTCGTGGCATGCCTCCCGGCGCTCTCCCGGGCCGTCGAGCGGCGCGTGGACCTGGACGACTCGTACCCCATGCCCGCCAAGCCGTCCGAGGCGCAACTCGCGCTGCTGCGGCACGTCGGGACGTGCGACGGCATCACCGTCCGTGATGCCGCCGAGGCCCTCCTCATGAAGCCGAACAACGTCAGCGCGCTGGTCAGGCAGCTGACCGAGCGGGGACTGCTCGAACGGCGGCAGGATCCGGCCGACAAGCGCGTCGCGCACCTGCACCTGACCGCGACGGCCCGGCGCGAGATCGCCCAGGTCGAGCACGTCATGGGCACCCATGTGGCCCGCGCGCTGCGCGCCCTGAGCGACGGTGAGCTGGACGCCCTCGGCTCCGCGCTCGGCGCCCTCGGCTCACTCAACCGCCGGCTTCACCGCCCGGCGCGCTGATCGGATACGCCGGGCCCTGACGTCCCGGCATCCTCGCGCTCTCCTGGGCACCGCTGCGACGGCGTCGCACCGCCGACCGCTGCCGCCGCTGCTTCGGTCCCCGGGACATCCCTGACCCACCCCTCACCTACGTAAGGAATGGCTCCGCCATGCCCTCCGCACCCTCAGCCGCTCCGCCGACGCACGCCCCGACCCGGGCCGCGACCCCGGCCGGCGGCCCTCGCTCCAACCCGTGGTTCACCCTGCTCGCCGTCGCGTTCGGCCTGTTCATGGTCGGTCTCGACGGCTCCGTCGTCGCCATCGCCAACCCGGAGATCGGCCGTGACCTCGGCGCTTCGACGGCCGACCTGCAGTGGGTCACCAACTCCTACCTGCTGGCCCTCGCCGCCGCGCTGATCCTCGGCGGCAAGCTGGGAGACCGGTTCGGCCGCCGCACCTTCTACCTCATCGGCGTCGCCGGGTTCACCCTCGCCTCCGTCGCCATCGGCCTGGCCGGATCCATCGAGGGCGTCATCGCCTTCCGTGCCGTCCAGGGCTTCTTCGGTGCGCTGCTCATGCCGAACACCCTCGGATTGCTCCGGGCCGTCTTCCCTCCGAGGAAGTTCGGCATGGCCGTCGGGATCTGGGCCATGGTCTCCTCCGTGTCCACCGCGCTCGGGCCGATCGTCGGCGGTCTGCTCGTCGAGCACGTGAACTGGGAGTCCGTCTTCTTCATCAACGCCCCCATCGGCGTGATCGCGCTCCTCTTCAGCATGGCCGTCCTGCCGCAGAGCCGGAACGCCTCCGCCACGCGGGAGAAGTTCGACCTGGCCGGTGTCTTCCTCCTCGCCGCGGGTCTGCTCGCCGTCGTGTTCGGCGTCGTCAAGGGCGAGACCTGGGGCTGGACTTCGACCGGCACGCTGGGCTCCATCATCGCCGGGGCGGCGGTCCTGGCGGTCTTCGCCCGGCACGAGACGCGGGTCGCCTCGCCGCTGCTGCCGATGCGACTGTTCCACAACCGCGCGCTCGCCATCGGCACGGTCGTCACCGCCCTCAACTTCTTCGTCCTGCTCGGCGTGATCTTCTTCGTCATGATCTACCTGCAGAACGTCCGCGGCCTCTCCCCCGTGGAGGCGGGCGTGCGGACGCTGCCGCTGAGCCTGGCGTCCGTCGTCGCGTCACCGCTGGGCGCGGTGCTCACCGAACGCTTCGGCCCCCGGCTCACCATGCCGCTCGGCATGGTCCTGCAGGCGGCCGCCTGCTTCGCGATGCTCGGCTGGAGCCCGGAGTCCTCCCCCGCCGTGATGTGGCCGCCGTTCGTCGCGCTCGGTCTCGGCGTCGGCATGGTGATGTCGTCCTCCTCCGACGCCATCGTGGGCAACGCGCCCGTCAAGGACGGCGGCGTCGCCGGCGGCCTCCAGGCCACCGCCCTCCAGATCGGCGGAGCGCTCGGCACCTCCGTGCTCGTCTCCCTGATCGGCAGCCGCGTCGGCACGACGCTGTCCGGCGAACTCGGCTCCGCCGGGGTCCCCGCGCCGGTGGCCGCGGGCCTGCACGAGGCCAAGGACGCCGTCGCCATGGGCGTCGCCCCCGTGACCGCCGGCATGCCCGACGCCCTCAGGGCCGCCGTCACCGAGGGCAGCCACCAGGCCTTCATGAACGGCGTGCACACCTCGGTACTCGTCGCGGGCACCCTGTGCGCACTCGGCGCCCTGCTCGCCGTCATCGGGGTACGCCGCCGTGCCCCCGAAGCCGCCGATCTGGGGTGACCCCAGGTGAGCGACGAGGCGCGCGCGAACAGGGGTGCCGCGGACGCCCACGTTCTGGCCGATCCCCTCAGCCGGCGATGAGCACGCGCGCGGCCCGAGCGAGGAACCGGACGTCGGTCAGGGCCTTCGGCGGCAACTGCATGTTCACGACGCCCATGTACCGCTCGTTCACGACGGGATCGAGCACGGAGGCCTCGGTGAGCTTGTCGGCGACCCACCTCTGCACCCGGTAGCCGCGTGGGTACGGACCGGTGACATTTGGCTGCGCGAGGTCGGCTGCCGTGGAGAGCCGCCAGGCTCCGTCCACGACGGCTTCGGCGAGGCGGAAGTAGTCCCACGCCGGGGCCTGCGGGGAAGGAGCGGAGCGGAGGTGGGCCCCGAGGGCGTTGGCCGTCAGCGCCGAAAGCGTCAGGCCCTGGCCGTAGACCGGGTTGACGCTTGCCAGAGCGTCTCCGACGACGACAAGGCCGCCGGGGAAACGGCGCAGGCGGGAGTGCACCCGGCGGCGGCTTTCGACGAAGCGGTACGTCCTGACGTCGCCGATCATCTCGGACGTGTCCGCCACCGTCCTGATCGGGGCGACGCAGCGGCGCATCCGCCGGAGGAACTCCTTCCGGTCGGGTCCCGGGCGGTGGTCGGCGTAGCCGGCCAGGACGACCGACCAGCGGTCGCCCTCCACGGCGGCAAGGGCACCGGGCTCCGTCAGCGTGGGCTGGTATTCGCTCGCGGGCCCCGGGCTGGAGTGGGCGATGACGGTGCTGCCCAGCTCATCGCCTCGGTGGAACGTGGCGGTGGCGTATCCGAGGTCGACCCGCATGCTGTCGACGGGTGCCTTGTCCCAGCCGTGCCGGACGAGCCAGGCCTCCAGGGGGCTGTTGCGCCCCATCGCGTCGACCACGAGGTCGGCGTCGAACGTCTCGCCGGCGCCGCCGCCGCTTTCGGCGGCCGCAGTGGTCACGCCGACCGCGCGGCCGTCCCTGAGCACGAGGTCGGTGACCTGCGCCTGACTGAACCGCACGTTCTCGAGGTCTGCGACCCGGCGCCGCAGGTGGCTCTCCAGGAACGGCCGGGTGGCCCCGAGCACGCGCGCCCCCGCCACCGGGGCCTTGAGGCGTCCGTCCAGGTAGAACCGCACGTCATCGCCCTCGCCGAGGCGAGCGCCGCCCGCCACCAGGTCCTCGGTGATCCCGGGAAACCAGCGCTCCAGCTGCGTGTGCCCCATGGAGAGCAGAGCGTGGAGCTGGTGCCGCTGGGGAGTACGCCGACCGAACCCGTCGGCCCCCATGACGTCGGGCTCCACCACCACGACGTCCTCGGCGTAGTCGCTCAGCACCCGGGCGGCGAACAGCCCCGCGTAGCTCCCACCCATGACGATCGCTCGCCTCATATGAACCCCTCACCTCAGCGCAACGGCCGCGTCCCCAGTCGCGGTTGGCGACGCTGTCTCCGCGTCGGCCGATCAGGACACTACTGATGCGCGCGGACGACGGTGGAGCCCGCGGAGACGTTCCCGTCAGCTCGGTCACCACGCCGGCTGCCGAGCCGACCCGCGGAAACGGCCGCAAGTCTCCCCCATCGGCATCGCCCGGACCGCACGCCAACGCCTCGCGCACCGGCAGTCGGTCGATCGACCGATCCCCTCAGCCGGCGATGTCGAGGGCCGTGCCGTACAGGCGGTCCACCTTCAGGCGGATGACGACGCGCCGCTCGGCCGTCTGCCCTGCCAGCCAGCTCTCCTCGTCCTCGGGCCTCGCCGCCTCGGGGATCATCCCGAGGAGTTCCCGGCCGACCGCGTCGCCGGGTGACGTCGTCGGCCCCGACACCTCCGCCTCCCCCTCGGCGACGGCGAACGACCAGACGTCGTCGCCGCGCACATGCAGCGCCGCATGCGGGTCGCGCCGCAGGTGCGTGACCTTGACGCGGTCCGCGGTCGTCGAGAACCGTGCGACGCGGGCCTCGGGGTCCCAGCTGTACAGCATCGTGGTCAGATGGGGGTGGCCGCTCCGCTTGACGGTGGCGAGCGTGCCGAACTGCTGCGTGCCGAGCAGGTCGGAGAGGGCTTCCTCGGACAGGGGGCGCGGCGCGGGTCCTTGAGTCATACCGACGCCAACTCCCCTGCTCCCGCGAACATTCCGCGTCGCTCACGCCCCCCTCGTGACCGGTGTCGGAGGTGTCCCGGATCGCGCTCCAGGTGGCGACGACAGCTTGTTGTACGCCACCTTCGCCGGACTCCCTTCCCACAAGGCGTCCCTTCAGCCGATCAGGGCCACGGCGTCAGTCGCAGCAGCAGTTGCAGGGATTGCAGCAGCCGTCCCCCGAGCCACCACCGGAACCACCCGATCCACCGGAGCCGCTTGAGCCGCGGCCACCTCCGCCCGAACCACCCGAGTGACCGCCCGGGTTGCCGCCGCCCTGACCGCCCCCGCTGCCGCCGCCCTGACCGCCGAACCAGCCGTCACCGCCGGAACCCCCCTGGTTCGAGCCGCCGCCGGACGGCAACGGCTCACCGTCCATGCCGGTGTCACAGGTGCAGCAGCTGTAGCACCACCGGCAGCCGCGGCACAGCGGACGGTACTGGTCACACCGTCCGCACCGCCCCTCGGACGGCCGGCCCGAAGCCATCGAGGCGGCGCCGGGGGCCGCGAGCGCTCCGACGCCGCACGCCGGGCCCGTCTCCGTGCCCTCCTCCAGGGTCGTGTCCTTCGCCGTACGGCGACCCAGCCAGGGCAGCACGCGCGGGCCGGGAGTCCGGGGGCGGTGCCGGTGGTGACCCGGGCGGGGGACGAAGACCCGGTCGACGGCGTGCTCCAACTCCCCACCGAGAAGCGCCCTCACCAGTCGGCCGTCGACGAACTCGGCCTCGTCCAGGGCGAGTCGTATCCCGTGGACCGCGTCGTCGCAGAGCCGGCGCACCTCGGCGCGGTCCGCGCCGGTCACCGCGATCGGGTTCCACGCGCCGGACGCCGCGTCCGCGTCCAGGTCCTCCACCGCGTCCAGCAGATGCGCCAGCCGGCCGAACAGACGGCCCGCCTCCGCCAGCGGTCCGGCGTTGCCCGGGCGGCCGGCGAGCACGGCGGTGTGCGCGAAGGCGGCGGCGGTCGCGGTCTCCGTGGGCTCCGTCACCGAGAGCAGCGAGCCGCGGGGGCCGGTCGCCCGCTCGATGTCCTGCTGGCGTTCCACCGCGTCGATCAGCACCGCGGTGTCGAAGCCCAGCCGGTCTCCGCCCGCGGCTCCCGCACGGTCCCAGCTCTGGGCGACCCGGCGGGCCGCGAGGGTCACCGGGCGGCGTCCCCACAGGCCGTCGCCGTCGGCCACATGGTCACGTATCTTCGCCGCGGCGAGCACCAGCGACACCGTCGCCGCCAGCCGCGCGCCCTCTCCCCGCGCCACGTCCGCCGACCGCATCCCGCGCAGCGGGCACGGGCCGGCGCCTCGCCGCCAGTCACCGGTGCGCTCCGACTGCGCCTCGGTCAGCACCGAGACGACGAGCCCGTCGTAGTTGGTGGCCACCCGCGCGAACTGCCCGTACTCGCCGCGCAACGCCAGGCACAGCCCGCACAGATGCGCCATCCACTCGGTACGCATGGTCCCGCCCAGGCGGTGGCGGCATGGCCTGATGATTCCGAACACCGAAGTTCTCCCCCGTAGAAGCAGTGAGCGCGCGAAGCGTCAACCCCAGGTGACGGCGCGCGGCCGACATCCTAGGGGGTCGTCCGGGACGACCCGGGCGCCCCTGCCGCGAAGGACGGACGAGGTAGGTGGTCGCACTCCGGAGCGTCGGTCCCCAGCAGTCGTTCCCGTCGAATGATGCGAGCGCAGTACGTACGGACGGAGACCCTCGCGCCCAGAAGTCGGGGCTTCGGTCGGCGCCGTTCGCGAGGCGCCCCAGCTGCGCCGTGCGCGATCCCCGGCGTTACGATCAGCTCCGCGCAGGTCTCTCGAGGGACCGGTCGGCCGGTCACCGGGCGGTCCTCACCCCTTCGGCCCGCGGCACCGGAGTTCCAGGGCACGGAGGGGATGCGGCACATGTCCAAGCAGGAGCGTTGGAGCAGGCTGCTGGAACTGCTCGCGGTCGACGGCAGGCTCGAGGTCGAGGCCGCGGCCGCCACGATGACGGTGTCACCGGCGACGATCCGGCGCGACCTCGACGAACTGGCCGAGCAGCAGCTGCTCGTCCGTACGCGCGGCGGGGCCATCGCGCACGGCGTCTCGTACGAGCTCCCGCTGCGGTACAAGTCCTCACGGCAGGTCTCGGAGAAGCAGCGCATCGCGAGCGCCGTGGCGGATCTGCTGACCCCCGGGGACGTCGTGGGGCTCAACGGCGGCACCACCACCACGGAGGTGGCGCGGGTCCTGACGCTCCGGGCGGGCGGCCCGACGGAGCGCGGGGAGCACTCCGCCCCGCCGATGTTCACGGTCGTCACGAACGCGCTGAACATCGCGAGCGAACTGGCGGTCCGACCGCAGTTCAAGATCGTGGTGACCGGCGGCGTGGCACGGCCCCAGACCTACGAGCTGGTGGGCCCCCTCACGCAGGGAGTCCTGAACCAGGTGGTGCTCGACGTCGCCGTCCTCGGCGTCGACGGGGTGGACCCGCAGCTCGGCGTGATGACGCACCACGAGGACGAGGCCGGCATCAGCAGGCTCCTGGCGCAGCGTGCCCGCCAGGTGATCCTCGCGACGGACTCGTCCAAGATGGGCAAGCGCGCCTTCGCGAGGATCTGCGGTCTCGACCGGATCGACGTGCTCGTCACCGACTCCGGCCTCGCTCCCGAGATGGCGGCGCGGCTCACCGACGCGGGCATCGAGGTCATCAGCGTCTGACCGAGGCCGTCAGCGCCTCCTGAGGGCGTTCCCGTCCGTGGGCGCCCTTTCTCGCCCGCCCCGACGACACGGCCCCCGACGACGCACCCCGGCACCGCGCCCCCTCCACCCACGGCACCAGCGCATCGTGTGCCGCATCCGCGAGGCCGGATCCGCGCATGGGTCCCGGACGGCGTCACGGCATCGCGGTGCGGGAGGACGACGGGGGCTTCCG
The DNA here is from genome assembly GCF_042716475.1 of Streptomyces sp. NPDC058671. Lineage (NCBI taxonomy): Bacteria > Bacillati > Actinomycetota > Actinomycetes > Kitasatosporales > Streptomycetaceae > Streptomyces > Streptomyces sp. NPDC058671. Next base: position 20,451 of record NZ_JBHXSA010000030.1, read on the forward strand.
CGCCCACGAGCGGGACGCGGTCCTCCAGGGGGTGAGAGGCAGGGCTGAAGGGCCAGGCAGAAGGGGTGGCCCGCTGCGGTCTCACCCACCCCCGGCCGCGAGCAGCCCCGTGGCCTCCCCGAGGGCGGACTCGATCCGCTCCCAGGCGGTGTCGTCCCTTCGCACCGCCGGCAGTTCCCTGCCGCGCCCGGCGCCCCACCGGTCCGCCACCACGACGGGGTCGTCACCCCAGGCGGCGCCCGCCGCGAGTGCGGCGGCTCCCACGGCGACCAGTTCCTCGCCGTCCGGGATCACGACGGGACGTCCGGAGAGTCGGCGGACGGTCTCGATCCACGCGGCCCCCTTCGCGCCGCCCCCGATCAGCCGGAGAGGCCGTTCGCGCACGTCGGGCGCGTGGGGGTCGTGCCCCGTGGCCGCGAACAGGTCGTCCAGGACCCGCAGCAGCGTGAACACCGCGCCTTCGTACGCCGCTCCGAGGATCTGTCGGGAGCCGGTCGCGTGCCGGAGGCCCGTGAGCAGGCCGGAGGCGTGCGGCAGATCGGGGGAACGCTCTCCGTCGAGATACGGGAGCACGACCACGTCCCCTCCGGGCTCGGCGTCCTCCCGTCCCAGGCCCAGGAGGTGCGCGACCTTGTCGATCGCCTGGGTGCAGTTGAGGGTGCATCCGAGCGGCAGGTACACCCCGTCCGTGGACGCGAATCCGGCGAGCCCGGCGGCGGCCGGCCGGGTACGGGTCGCGGTGAAGACGGTGCCGGACGTCCCCAGGCTGACCACGGGGTGGTCGAGCAGCCCCGCTCCTCCGAGGCCGAGTCCGACCGCGGCCGCCATGTTGTCGCCGGTCCCGGCGGCTACGGGGATGCCGGGGCGCAGACCCAGGAAGGCCGCGGCGGCCTTCGTCAGGGAACCCGCGCGTTCGCCGCCGCCCGTGGCGACCACCGGCAGCAGCGCGGGGTCGAGCCCGACGAGGTCCGTCAGCGCCGGGTCGTAGGAGCCCGTGCGGGTGTCGTACCAGCAGGTGCCCGAGGCGTCGCCGGGATCGGTGACGGCCACCCCGCAGAGGCGCTCCGTGAGGAAGTCGTGCGGCAGGCGCACCCCGGCGGTCTTCTCGGCGACGGCCGGCTCGTGCTCGCGCAGCCACTGCCAGGTGGTGGCGGTCATGGAGGCGACGGGTACGGAGCCGGTGCGGGCCAGCCAGGCGTCGGGGCCGCCCAGGGCCCGCGTCAGGGCCGCGGCCTGGGGCGCCGACCGCGTGTCGTTCCAGAGGAGCGCGGGGCGCAGCGGGCGGCCCGCGGCGTCGAGCACGACCAGGCCGTGCTGCTGCCCGGCGACCGCGAGGCCGGCCACGGCCGCCGGGGAGGTGCCCGAGGTGTCGAGGGCCGCGGCCAGGGAGGAGCGGAGCGCCGTCCACCAGATCTCCGGGTCCGTCTCGCGGGCCCCCGATTCCCCCGTGACGGTGTGGGGGGCGCGGCCGACGCCCAGGATCCCGCCGCTCCCGGCGTCGATGACGACGGTCTTCGTGGACTGCGTGGAGCTGTCCACGCCGATGACGACGGGGGCTGTCAGCACGGCGCACCTCGTACGGGAGACGATTTTTGGAAGAGCGATGAACAAATTAGAGGTGCCCCCGTACCGGCCCGTCAAGCAGCAGAACGGGACAGGGTCGAAGAGGCGAGAGGGCCGGAGGGCTTGCTCCGGGACTCCGCCTGGGCTATTAGTTTTGAGGCCAAACAAATTGATCCCTGTTGCAGCCCAGAGGAGCGACCCCATGTCCGAGCGTTTCTCCCCCACTCCCGGCGACCGCTTCACCTTCGGCCTGTGGACCGTCGGCTGGCAGGGCCGCGACCCCTTCGGGGATGCCACCCGCCCCGCTCTCGACCCGGTGGAGGCGGTCGAGCGGCTCGCGGCGCTGGGCGCGTACGGCGTCACGTTCCACGACGACGACCTCATCCCCTTCGGCGCCGCCGAGGCCGAGCGCGACGCGGCCGTGAAGCGGTTCAGGACCGCCCTCGACCGCTCGGGCCTCACGGTGCCGATGGCGACCACGAACCTCTTCACCCACCCGGTCTTCAAGGACGGCGGCTTCACCGCCAACGACCGGGACGTCCGCCGCTTCGCCCTCCGCAAGACCCTCCGCAACATCGACCTCGCCGTCGAACTCGGCGCCACCGTGTACGTCGCCTGGGGCGGTCGGGAGGGCGCCGAGTCCGGTGCGGCTAAGGACGTGCGGGTCGCGCTCGACCGCATGAAGGAGGCCTTCGACCTGCTCGGCCAGTACGTCACCGAGCAGGGCTACGACCTCCGGTTCGCGATCGAGCCCAAGCCGAACGAGCCGCGCGGCGACATCCTGCTGCCCACCGTCGGGCACGCCCTGGCCTTCATCGAGCGTCTGGAGCGCCCGGAGCTGGTCGGCGTGAACCCGGAGACGGGCCACGAGCAGATGGCGGGTCTCAACTTCCCGCACGGCATCGCCCAGGCGCTGTGGGCGGGCAAGCTGTTCCACATCGACCTCAACGGCCAGTCGGGCATCAAGTACGACCAGGACTTCCGCTTCGGCGCGGGCGATCTGCGCCAGGCCTTCTGGCTGGTCGACCTGCTGGAGACGGCGGGGTACGACGGCCCGCGCCACTTCGACTTCAAGCCGGTGCGGACGGACGGGGCCGACGGCGTCTGGGAGTCGGCCAAGAACTGCATGCGCAACTACCTGATCCTCAAGGAGCGCGCGGCGGCGTTCCGCGCGGACCCCGACGTCGTCGCGGCGCTCGCCGCCTCCCGGCTCCCCGAGCTGGCCGTCCCCACGGCCGCGGACGGCCTCGCCGGGCTGCTCGCCGACCCGACGGCGTACGAGACCTTCGACCCGGACGCCGCGGCTGCGCGGTCCATGGCCTTCGAGCACCTCGACCAGCTGGCTCTGGAGCACCTGCTCGGGGTGCGCTGACCGGTCGGGGTCGTCCGGGCGACAGGGCATGATCGGCCGCAGTGACGAGTCCGTTTCCGCAGCCAGGGAGTCTCCACGTGTCCTCAAGTGCCGACAGGCCGACCCGCGCCCAGGGGAGTCCGATGGACCAGGTGTCGGTGCGGCGTGCCAACCTCGCCCTGGTCCTGGCCGAGGTCCGCTCCTCCGGTCCGGCGTCCCGGGCGACCGTGGCCAGGGGCACCGGCCTCACCCGCGCCACCGTCTCCAGCCTGGTGGGTGAGCTGATCGAGCACGGCCTCGTACGCGAGGCGGACTTCCAGCAGGACGGCTCGGTCGGCCGCCCGGGGCGGCACCTGGAGGTCGACGGACGTACGGTGGGAGCCCTGGGCCTGGAGATCAACTCTCGCTACCTCGCCGCTTGCTCGGTGGATCTGGCCGGGCGGACCCTCCAGGAGCGTCGCCTGGTGCACGACGCGACGACACGGGGCGCCGAGGAGACGATCCGCGCCCTCGCCTCACTCGCCGGGGAACTGGTCGAGCACGCCGGACGAGCGGGCGTCCGGATGGCGGGCGTGGGGGTGGCCGTGCCGGGGCCCGTGGCCGTGGCCACCGGCCGGGTCCGCTCGGCGCCCAACCTCCACTGGCACGACGTCCCCGTCGCCGAGCTGCTGCGGTCCATGGCGGCGCTGCCCGACGACCTGGGCGTCGTCGTCGACAACGAGGCCAACCTGGCCGCGCTCGCCGAGTGGGACCACTCCCACGCGGGTGTCACGGACCTCGTGTACGTCACGGGCGAGGCGGGCATGGGCGCGGGCATCGTCTCCGGCGGACGGCTGCTGCGCGGTGCCTCCGGCTTCAGCGGCGAACTCGGGCACGTGCAGATCGACCCGGCGGGGGCGCGGTGCGCCTGCGGGCGTACCGGCTGTCTCGAGACGAAGGTGGCGCTTCCCGCGGCGCTCCGTACCGCCGCGCCCGATCTGGCCCTCGCGGCAGGCGCGGAGGGCGGGGCGGCGTGGGATCCCCAGGAGCAGGCGGCGGAGCTGATGCGGCGGGCCGCTTCGGGCGACCCGCGGACGCTGGCGGGCCTGGACGAGATCGGCCGCTGGCTCGGCACGGGTCTTTCGGTCCCGGTCAACCTCCTCAACCCCGAAGTGATCGTCCTCGGCGGCTACTTCGCCGCGGTCGCTCCCTATCTCCTGCCCGCGGCCATGAGGGAGCTGCGGGCGCGGGTGGTGGCCGGTGACGCGGCGCTCTGCCGCGTCACCGGGTCCGCGTTCGGTTTCGCCGCCGCGGTCCGGGGCGCCGCGGGCGTCATCGTGGAGGAGGTCTTCGCCGATCCGGGTCGTGTGGGCCGCTGACGTGCGTGTCGCCGACGCCGCCCCCCGCCTCAGCCCGGGTAGGGGAGGTCCGCCTCCAGGGTGTCGGCGGGCCGGGAGTGGAGGACGCCGTCGGGGCCGCCGACCCGGAGGTGCCAGGGGTGCCGGCTGTCGGTGCTCACCCGGAGGCGGTCTCCCCGACGGCGCAGACGGAACCGGGCCGCCTCGCCGGGGCCGTCGGTGTCCGGGATCACGAGGGTCCGCTCGGCGCCGTCGGCGAAGGCGTGCACGCGCAGTTCGACTCCGTCCGGCCAGTTCGAGACGGGGTGCTGGTCGTCGGCGCCGAGCGGGATGACGGAGTCGGGGCGGGCCAGGAGCGGCAGGGTGTGGAAGTCGTGCCGCTCGCGGACCCAGCGGGGGCCGGTGGTCAGGGCGCCGGTGAGGACGTTCGTCCACGGTCCTTCGGGCACGTAGTACTCGACCGTGCCGTCGTCGGTGAAGACCGGGGCGACGAGCAGGTCGTCGCCGAGCATGTACTGCCGGTCGAGCGTGGCGGCGGCCGGGTCGTCGGGGAACTCCAGGACCATGGCCCGCATGACGGGGGTGCCGGTGGTGTGGGCCTGTCGGGCTGCGCGCTGGAGATAGGGGGCGAGGCGGTGTTTGAGCAGGGTGAACGCGCGGGTGACCTCGACGGCCTCCTCCCCGTAGTCCCACGGGACGCGGTAGGACGTGCTGCCGTGCAGGCGGCTGTGCGAGGAGAGGAGGCCGAACTGCACCCAGCGCTTGAAGACGGTGGGGGTCGGGGTGCCCTCGAAGCCGCCGATGTCATGGCTCCAGAAGCCGAAGCCGGACAGGCCGAGGGAGAGTCCGCCGCGCAGTGATTCCGCCATGGCGTTGAAGTGCGACTCGCAGTCGCCGCCCCAGTGCACCGGGTACTGCTGGCCGCCGGCGGTGGCGGAGCGGGCGAAGAGGAGGGCCTCGCCCTCCCCTCGTACCTCGCGGAGCAGCTCGAAGACGGTCCGGTTGTACAGCTGGGTGTAGTAGTTGTGCATCCGTTCCGGGTCGGAGCCGTCGTGCCAGACGACGTCGGTGGGGATCCGCTCGCCGAAGTCGGTCTTGAAGCAGTCCACGCCCTGGTCGAGCAGGGTGCGCAGTTTGCCGGTGTACCAGTCGCGGGCGGCGGGGTCGGTGAAGTCCACCAGGGCCATGCCGGGCTGCCACCGGTCCCACTGCCATACGCTGCCGTCCGGGCGGCGCACGAGGTGTCCTTCCCGCATGCCCTCCTCGAACAGGGCCGACTTCTGCGCGATGTACGGGTTGATCCAGGCGCTGATCCGCAGTCCCCGTTCCTTGAGCCGGGCCAGCATGCCGGCCGGGTCGGGGAACGTGTCGGCGTCCCAGGTGAAGTCGCACCACTGGTGGGCGCGCATCCAGAAGCAGTCGAGGTGGAAGACGCTCAGGGGGATGCCGCGCTCGGCCATGCCGCCGACGAAGCGGTTGACGGTGGCCTCGTCGTAGTCGGTGGTGAAGGAGGTGGTCAGCCAGAGTCCGAGCGCCCAGGCGGGGGGCAGGGCGGGGCGGCCGGTGAGGGCGGTGTACCGCTCCAGGACGCGTTTCGGGGTCGGACCGTGGACGACGAAGTACTCGAGGGACTGGTCCTCGACGCTGAACTGCACCTGGCCGACCGCTTCGGAGCCGACTTCGTAGCTGACCCGGCCGGGGTGGTTGACGAAGACGCCGTAGCCCCGGTTGGTCAGGTGGAAGGGGACGTTCTTGTACGCCTGCTCGCTGCTGGTGCCGCCGTCGGCCTGCCAGATGTCCACCGTCTGCCCGTTCCGGACGAACGGGGTGAACCGCTCCCCCAGCCCGTAGACCGACTCGCCCACGCCGAGGGAGAGCTGCCCGAGCATGAAGTGCCGGCCGTCGCCGTCGGTGACGAAGCCGGTGCCGCGCGCCCCCGCGGACGTCAGCACCCGCCCGTCGGCGGTGAAGTCGAGGCGCCACGGTTCAGCGGTGTCCACCCGCAACGCCAGGTCACCGGAGCGGAGTTCGACGACCCCTCCGTCCCTGCGGACCGTGCCGGTGCCCTGCTCGGTTCCGGGCAGCGCGAACTCCGGCCCGCGCCGCGGTGAACCCGCGTGGTGGGTGGTGCGCACCCCGATCACGCCCTCCGCCGGCGACCAGCACTCGACGGTGAGCAGCGGACTGTTGAGGGTGTCGCCGCGGCCGCGCACCCGCTTCACCGGCGCGTAGAGCGTCAACCGGTGCTCGTCGACCGTGACGTCCGCGACCTCGGCGGCATAGCGGGCGGTGTGGCCGGGGCGCGTCAGCCAGTACCCGTCGGTGAACTTCATCGGGTGCCTGCCGGGGCGTCGAAGCGGAAGGCGGCGACGCGGAAGGCGCCGTGCAGGGTCAGTCGCAGGTCGTGGACACCGTCCGGCGGAGCGGTGAGGGGCGCCGTGCCGGCCGTCCAGGTGTGGCGGTCGCCCGTGACCGGCACCCCGATCTCCGCCAGGAGCTGTTCACCGGCGTGGAGTTCGATGCGCGCCTCCCCCGGTCCCTCGTCCTCGCGGGCCGTCTCGACCTCCACGTGTAGGGCTCCGGTGAGGTCGACGTCGCGGAAGAGAAGCGTCGCGGGCCGCGCCGGGTCGGCCGGTGCGACGGCGTCGCCGCCGGTGCGGGTGGCGTCGACGAGGACGGTGTGCGCGTGGTCGTCGAAGTCGACGGCCCGGATGCGGCGTCCGACGGCCGCGCGGGGCGCGGGAGGCGGCCCGGTCACGGTGAGCGGTGCGGTGAGGACGGGGTGCTCGGCGGAGCGGGCGACGACGATCTCGTATCCGCCGGGGTCGACGGTGAAGGTCCCGGTGGCGACGTCCCAGTGGGCGAGCCGTTCGGCGGGCAGCCGGTACGTCACCTCCCGGCTCTCCCCGGGTTCCAGGCGGACCTTGCGGAAGTCGACGAGGCGCAGCCGGGGGGCGTCGTAGCGGGCGTCCAGGGCCCGGACGTAGAGCTGGACGACCTCGCTTCCGGGCCGCGGGCCGGTGTCGGTGACGGTCACCGTGACGTCGACCGTGCCGTCCTGGGTGATCGAGGAACGCGAGAGACGCAGGTCGGAGTAGGAGAAGTCGGTGTAGGACAGCCCGTGGCCGAAGGGGTAGAGGGGGGCGGCCCGGTGGTACTGGTAGGTCCAGCCGCTCTTGATGACGTCGTAGTCGAGCGGGTCCGGCAGCGGGTCGTCCCCCCGGTACCAGGTCTGCGGCAGGCGGCCCCCGGGCTCGGCCCGGCCGAGCAGCACCGCCGCCAGGGCGTGGCCGGTCTCCTGCCCGCCGTGGGACGTCCACACCACCGCGGGCAGGTGCCGGTCGGCCCAGTCGACGGCGTACGGGTAGCCGCTCATCACGAGCAGGGCCGTCTCGGGGCGGGCGGCCGCGACCGTGCGCAGCAGTTCCTGTTGTGTCTCCGGCAGGTCGATGCCCGCCCGGTCCTCGGTCTCCCGCCCGTTGATCAGCGGGTGGTTGCCGAGGACGACGATGGCCGCGTCGGCGGCTTCGGCGGCCGTCCGCGCCTCGGCGGCGCCGTCGCGGAGCAGTTCCCGTCGCCAGGGTTCGGCGGCGTCCGGGGTCTCGGCGGTGACGGTCACCCGGCCGTCCGCCGGGTCCACGGTGGCGTAGCGGCCGGTGAGGACGGAGCGCAGCCGGAGGTCGCCGTCGCCCGCCGGTTCCAGACGGAAGGTCTCGTGGATCTCCCAGCTCTTGAGCCGTTCCTGGTCGGCCACGAGGGAGGCGTCGTCCTTGAGGCTCAGGTGCCGGCCGGTGTCGGCGGCGCGCAGCGTCAGTACGCCCTGGCCCCAGTCGTCGACGTCGAACGGGGTCTTGCACAGGAGTTCGCCGGTGGTGCGGGAGCGCAGCGCGATCCGGTCGGAGCCGTCCGCGCGGATGACCTCCCCGCCGTGGGCGTCGAGTGCCGCGGCGAGTCCGGTGGCGATGCCCACCTGGTACGGCATGGTGCCGCTGTACCAGTCCTCGTACAGCGTGTCGGCGAGCGGGCCGACGACGGCGATCCGCGGTGTCCGTGCCGGTTCGAGCGGCAGCAGCCCGTCGTTCTTGAGCAGGACGACCGTCTCGGTGGCGGCGTGCCGCGCCAGGGCGCGGTGCTCGGAGCAGTCGATCACCTCGGGTCCGATGTCCGTGTAGGGGTCGAGGTCCGGGTCGAACTCGCCGAGTCGGAAGCGGAGTTCGAGCTGTCGCCGGACCGCGCGGTCGACGTCCGTCTCGTCGATCAGGCCGCGTTCCAGCGCCTCGCGCAGCCTGCCCACCGGTGTGGCGCTGTCCTCGCCGTGGTCGGTGAAGCTGTCGATGCCGGCCTTGAGCGCCGCCGCGTGGGACTCGACGTGGTCGTCGTAGTAGTGCTCGGGGTCGACGAGGTTCGACGGGGCCTCGGCGTCGCTGACCACGAACAGCTCGTGGCCGGTCGGCAGCGCCCAGCGGCGGAGTTCGTCCTCGATGAGCGGACTCACGTGGCAGGGGCGGCCGTTGACCAGGTTGTACGCGGCCATGGCGCCGGTCGCGACACCGGCGGCGACGACGGGGCGGAAGGCGGCGAGGTCGTACTCGTGCAGCACCCGCGGACGCAGCCCCGAGGAGGTGGTGCAGCGTTCGTCCTCGTTGTTGTAGGCGAGGAAGTGCTTGAGCACCGGGGCCGCGCGGAGATAGGCCGGGTGGTCGCCGGACAGGCCCCGGCAGTAGGCCTCGCCGAGGCGGGCGGTGTGCGTCGGGTCCTCGGAGTAGCCCTCCTCGTTGCGCCCCCAGCGCGGGTCGCGCAGCAGGTTGAGGACGGGGGCCCAGGCCTGGAGGCTGGTGGGGGCGCGGTCGGCGGCGGTCACCGGAGGGCGGTGGCGGTGGAAGGCGCGCAGCTCGACCGAGACCGCCTCGGCGACCCGGTGCACCAGGTCCTCGTCCCAGCCGGCGCCGAGGCCGACGGCCTGCGGGAAGACCGTCGCCTCCCCCAGCCAGGCGACGCCGTGGAGCGCCTCGCTGCCGGTGCGGAAGGAGGCGACGCCGAGGCGCGGGACGGCCGGCGCGTACTGGTGGAGCATCGCGAGCCGTTCCTCGGGGGTGAGCCGTGCGAGCAGGTCGTCGACGCGTCGGCGCAGCGGCAGCGCGGGATCGCGGAAGGGCGGCGGATCGGCCGCGGACGCGGACAGGGAACTCACGTGGGCAACCCCTCGGCAGGCTGGGCGGAACGGCTCTTCGTCGAAGCGCTTCGACGCTGACAGGATCCGGTGGCTCTGTCAACCACTCCTGCTCCAGGGCTTCTTGGATGCGCTGGAGCTCTTGTCGAACGGGAATGGCATCACTAGCCTCGCCCCGGCGTCCAAGCGCTTCGACGCATCGATGTCGACGACTCCCGAGGGATGTGGGCTCCTATGACGACGCGCCGCCTGACCGACCGGCTCGACGGTCTCGCCTTCGGCGGGGACTACAACCCGGAGCAGTGGGACGCGGAGGTGTGGAAGGAGGACGACCAGCTGATGCGCCGGGCCCGGGTCAACCTGACCACCGTGGGCGTCTTCTCCTGGGCCCTGCTCGAACCGGAGGAGGGCCGCTACGACTTCGGCTGGCTCGACTCCCACCTCGACCGGCTGCACGCGGCCGGTGTCGCCGTCGACCTCGCCACCCCGACCGCCTCCCCGCCGCCCTGGTTCACCCTCGCCCACCCCGACGCCCTGCCGGTCTCCCCCGACGGCACCCGGCTCACCCACGGCAGCCGGGACACGTACTGCCTCGCCGCGCCCGCCTACCGCCGGGCCGCGCTCCGCGTCGCGGGCGCGCTCGCCGGGCGCTACGGCGACCATCCCGCGCTCGCCCTGTGGCACGTCCACAACGAGTACGCGACGCTCTGCTGGTGCGGGCACACCGCGGCGGCGTTCCGGGTCTGGCTGCGGGCCCGGCACGGCTCCCTCGACGTCCTCAACGAGGCCTGGGGGACGGCGTTCTGGAGCCAGCGGTACACCGCGTGGGAACAGGTCCTGCCGCCCCGCGCCACCCAGTGGCACAAGAACCCCGGCCAGGCCCTGGACTTCCGCCGCTTCTGGTCGGACGAGGCCCTCACCGCCTACCGCGAGCAGCGTGACGCGATCCGGGCCCACAGCGACCGGCCGGTGACGACCAACCTCATGCTGCCCGCCTACCAGAACCTGGACCTGTGGGCCTTCGGCCGCGAGGTCGATCTGGTGGCCGTCGACCACTACCCGGCGGCGCCCGGGATCGACGCAGCCGCCGACACCGCCTTCGGCGCCGACCGGGCCCGCTCGTTCGGCGGCGGCGCGCCCTGGCTGCTGATGGAGCAGGGCACGAACACCGTGTACGGGGGCGACCGCGTCCTCGGGAAGGAGCCGGGCGACATCCGGCGGCACACCCTCGGCCACATCGCCCGCGGCTCGGAGGGCGCGATGTTCTTCCAGTGGCGCCAGTCCCGGGCGGGCTCCGAGCAGTGGCACTCCGCGATGGTCCCGCACGCGGGGCCGGACAGCCGCCTCTTCCGCGAGGTCGCGGCCGTCGGCGAGGAGGTGGGGCGCCTCGGTGAAATCGCCGGTTCCACAATCCGCGCCGAGGTCGCCGTCCTGCACGACTCCGACGCGTGGTGGGCCCTCGACGTCGACGGGCTGCCGTCGGCCGAACTCGACTACCACGGCACGCTGCGCCGCGCCCACCGCGCCCTGTGGGACGCCGGGGTCACGGTCGACTTCGCCCACCCCGAGCACGACCTGAGCCGCTACCGGCTCGTCCTCGCCCCGGCCCTGTTCCTGCTCGGGGACACGGGCGGCGCGAACCTGCGCCGTTACGTCGCCGACGGCGGGACGCTGCTCGTCCAGCATTACGGCGGCGCCGTCGACGGGCGCCTCCACGCCCGTCTCGGCGGTTACCCGGCCGCGCCGCTCCGGGAGGCGCTGGGCATCCGGGTCGAGGAGTACCGCCCGCTGCGGCGGGGCGAGGAGTTCGTCCTCTCCGACGGCTCGCACGGCACCGCGTGGAGCGAGTCCCTGCGTACGGAGGGCGCCGAGGCCATCGCCGCGTACACCGGGGGCATGCTCGCCGGCGGCCCGGCCCTCACCCGCCACGGGTTCGGGGCCGGTGCCGGCTGGTACCTCTCCACCCGTCTCGACGACACCGGCTACGCGGCCCTGGTCTCCCGGCTGCTCGACGAAGCCGGTGTGGTCGCGGAGCTGCCGGGCCTGCCGTCCGGTGTCGAGGCCGTCACGCGTCACGCGGCGGACGGCCGTCGCTGGCACGTCCTCGTCAACCACCGTGCCGACACCGTGCCGCTGCCGGATCCCGCCCACGACCTGCTGACGGGCGGCCCCGCGCACCTGCTTCCGCCGGGCGGCTGCGCGGTGCTGCGCGCCCGCTGAACCGGGCGGCTCCCTCCTCGACGGGACGAGCGGATACGGCCAAGGGGAGGGACGCGCTCCGACCGCGCGGCCTGCCGTCCCCGAAAAGCGCCCAGGGGCCCGGCCAGGACGGCGATCCGACGCGGCCGACGCGCGCCCGTGTCGCACAAGCATCGCCGCCGTGTCACACCCCCGTCACACGCCCATCGCCGTCCCATCGAACTCACGGACCCCGTGATGGCCGGAAAGCACAAGGCCCGACCCCTCTCCCCCGTACCGGCGTCGATCACCTCGCCATACTGCGCTGACCGGCGGCGGGCGCCCTCGCGCCCCGGTCCGGATCTGACGACTCGACCTCATTCCAAGCTCCTGGGGGAGACTTGCGCGCACACGTGAAGAGAGCAGGCGCCTTCACCATCGCCGCGGCCACATCGGTGGCCCTGATAGCAGGCATGACCGGTCCCGCGACGGCGAACGCCGTGTACGCGACGGCCGCACCGGACATCACCCGCGTCGACGGCCACCAGCGGATCCCGCTCGTCACCGGTGACCGCGTGGTGGTGGACGCCACGGGCCGGATGGTGCGCTTCGAACCCGCAGAGGGCCGTGAGCACATACCCGTACAGGTGCAGCGCACCGAGGACCACACCCTGGTGGTGCCGAGCGACGCCCGGCCCCTGATCGCCGCGGGCCGGCTCGACCAGCGGCTCTTCGACCTCGCCGTGCTCACCGACCCGCGGCTGCGCGAGAGCCACCGCGCCGGGCTCAAGCTGATCGTGCGGTACGAGGACGGTGCCGGCGCCGCCAGGGCCGAGGTGCGCGCGGCGGGCGACACCCAGCTGCGGCGTACGTTCCCGACCCTCGGCGCCGACGCCATCCGTACGTCCCCCGAGGACCTGACCCGGGTGTGGGAGGCGCTGACCGACCGGCAGCGGACCGGTGCGCGCGCCACGGCGCCCGGCATCGGCACGGTGTGGCTCGACGGGGTGCGCAGAGCGAACCTGGACCGTGGGGTCCGGCAGATCGGCGCTGACAAGGCGTGGGCGTCCGGGTTCGACGGCAAGGGCGTCACGATCGCCGTCCTCGACACCGGAGTCGACAGGACCCACGACGACCTCAGCACCCAGGTCGTCGGCGAGAAGAACTTCTCCGCCTCCCCCGACGCCGTGGACCGCGTCGGACACGGCACCCATGTGGCGTCGATCGCCGCCGGCACCGGAGCCGCCTCCGGGGGCCGGTACAAGGGCGTCGCCCCCGGCGCCGCGGTGATCAGCGGAAAGGTCCTCGACGACCAGGGCTTCGGGGACGACTCCGCCGTCATCGCGGGCATGGAGTGGGCCGCCGCCGAAGGCGCGGACGTGGTCAACCTCAGCCTCGGCGGCGGAGACGGCCCCGGCGTCGACCCGCTGGAAGCGGCGGTGAACACACTGACGGCAGAGAAGGGCATCCTCTTCGCCGTCGCGGCGGGCAACGACGGCGAGTACGGCGACTCGTCACTGGGCTCGCCGGGCAGCGCGGACGCCGCGCTGACCGTCGGCGCGGTCGACAAGGACGACAAGCCGGCGGCGTTCTCCAGCATCGGCCCGCGCGCCGACGACGGTGCCGTCAAACCGGATGTCACCGCGCCCGGCGTCGCCGTCACCGCGGCCGCCGCCCCCGGCAGCGCCCTCGACACCCGCCCCGGCACACCGCACCCGGCCCCCGGCTACCTGACACTCGACGGCACCTCCATGGCGACCCCGCACGTGGCGGGCGCGGCGGCGATCCTGAAGCAGCGGCATCCGCACTGGAAGTCCACCGAGCTCAAGGGCGCGCTCATCGCGTCCACCGCGGGAGGCGCCTACTCCGCCTACCAGCAGGGCTCGGGCCGTGTCCAGGTCGACAGGGCACTGGCCCAGAGCGTGATCGCCGATCCGGTCTCGCTGACCTTCGGTACGGCGCGGTGGCCGCACTCCGACGACCCGCTCGTCACCAAGAAGCTCGGTTACCGCAACCTCGGGACCGGCGACGTCACCCTCGACCTGTCGGTGTCCACGCTGGACCCGGCGGGCAAGCCGGCTCCGGCCGGGTTCTTCACGCTCGGCGCCTCGCGGGTGACCGTGCCCGCCGGAGGCAGGGTCGAGGTCGACCTGATCGCCGACACCCGGATCGGCGACGCCGACGGCACCTACTCGGGCTATGTCACCGCCACCGGCGCGGGCCAGTCCGTCCGCACGGCCGCGGTCGCCGTCCGCGAGGCGGAGTCCTACGACGTGACGCTCCGGACCGTCGGCCGCGACGGGACGGACGCCCTGAACTTCTCCAGCACGCTGTACGGCGTCGGCGGCGGCGCCCAGGGATTCGAGGCCCGCGTCGACGACGAGCCGGGCACGCACACGATCCGTGTGCCCAAGGGCTCGTACACCTTCAACACGGCCGTCTACGAGGACCCGTCGGACTACAGCAAGGGCACCGACTGGATCGCCCAGCCGAAGCTGGAGATCTCCGGTGACACCACGCTCACGCCCGACGCGCGGACGACGAAGCCGGTGAACCTCACCGTGCCCGGCCTGGACAGGGCGGACTTCGGCGGCACCGTCTACGAGGTCCCCACCACCACCGGCAAGGTCGGCAACGGCTGGGTGCTCGGCGGCTTCACCGGCTTCCGCACCGCCCATCTGGGTCCGGCCGTCAGTGACGGCACGCTGCTGCAGACCTGGGACGCGCACTTCGTCAAGGACGCCACCACCCAGTACTCGGTGGCCTTCGGCGGCACGACCGGCAGGGTCGCGACCGGCTACACCCGGCACGTGAAGGCGAACGAGCTGGCCACGCTCAAGGTCGGTCTCGGCGCGTCGACACCCGGGAAGACCGCGCTCGCCTCCCCCTACCCCCACCTGCCGGGCGCACCGGAGGGCACCGGGTTCTCCGCGTACCAGGGGACGCCGGGCATCCGCACCTTCCACGTCTCCACCGCCGACGGTGTCAGCTGGCTGACCAGGGCCAACCAGTTCGGCGAGCCCGACGAGTGGGGCCCGGTCTTCGAGGGCGCCTACGCGATGGTCCGGCCGAAGCGCTACGAGGCCGGCCGGACGTACCGGGAGACGTTCACCACGGGCGTCTTCGGCCCGCTGCTCGGCGAGGACATGGGCGTCTTCCGCACCGCGCCCGACCCGGTCACCGGGGAGCAGCAACTCGTCGGCTCCCTGCCGCTGTTCGCCGACGGGGCGGGGCACGCGGGTCTCACACCGCACACCTCGGCCACCACGACGCTGTACCGCGACGGCGTCGAGGTCGCCGAGAACGACGACCCGCTGACCGGTGCGCGGCCCTTCCCGGTCGACGCCGCCGACGCCGAGTACCGGCTGACGACGTCCGTCGAGCGCTCGGCGGACGTCGCCGCCGCCTCCACCCGTGTCGACGCGGGCTTCACGTTCCGTTCGAAGCAGGTCGCGGCCACCACGGCGCTGCCGGTGTCCACGGTCCGCTTCGCGCCCCCCGTCGACCTGGCCTCGCGCGCCCCGGCGAGTCTGTCCGTCCTGGTCCCGGTGACGGTGCAGGGCGCGGCGGCCGGGCGGAACCTGGGGTCGCTGGCCGTGTCCGTGAGCTACGACGACGGGAGGACCTGGCGGCCCGTGAAGGTGACGAACGGCAGGATCTCCGTGAAGAGCCCGGCGAAGGACCGGGGCATCGCGCTCTCCGCCGAGGTCGCGGACAAGCAGGGCAACACGTCGACGCTGACGATCCACAACGCGTGGTACGGCAGGTGACGGTGCTTCGCTGACCGCTCACGTCCGACGCGGCGCCACCACGTGGGGTGGTGGCGCCGCACGGCCGTCCGTACGCCGTCGACGACCGGAGCGGGGTCGTCCCGCGCCGGCGCTCCTCCGACGTGCCGTGCGGCGCGGACGGGAGCATCCTGGAGAGCAGCAGCGGCCCCCAGGACCGATGCCCGTGCCCATGCCCCATCGCCACCGGCGGGAGGTGTCCCATGCGTCTCCGCCTGTCGGCTCGGCCCGGGTGGACGTGCTCCCTGCGCGTGGCGACGCCGCCCGGGGCGGAACCCTCGTCGTGACCGTCCGCCCCGACGGCCCGGCGGGCTGGGACCAGGACACCGCCTTCGCCCGTGCCGTCCTGAGCCAGGACGGCATCGCCGTCGCCGAACTCGACATGGACCTGCGGGTCGTCCGCGCCAACGCCGCTTACGACGCCCTGCGCCCCGAAGGCTGCGGCGAGGACTGGTTGCGCGACCTGCCGGGTCCGGGTCTCCGCGGGACGGTGCGGGAGTTCATGGCGCTGGTCGCGCAGACAGGGTCGCCCGTCATCGCGGCCGAATACCCGTTCGAGGGCGACCGGGTGCTGTCCCTCACCTGCATCCGGGTCGACGGCCCGCTCGGAGCGCCCGTCGGCATCGCGATCGCCGCGATCGAGGTCACCGAGCGGTACCGCGCGCAGCAGCGCCTCTCCACGGCGTACCGGAACGCGTTCGAGATCGGCGGCTCGCTCGACGTGGTGCACAGCGCCCGCGACCTGGTGGCCGTCCTGGTGCCCGCCCTCGGGGACCTCGCCTGCGTCGACTTCCCCGACGACGTCCTCCAGGGGCGCGATCCGCCCCTCGGCTACCCCGGGGCGGAGGCGTCCGCGCCCCGGCGGGTCGCCGTCCGGTCGGCCGACGGCGTGTGGCCCCGTGAGCTGGTGCAGGTGGGCGAGCCGACCGCGGTCGCGTCGGAGAGTCCTGAGGTCTCCGCGCTGGTCGTCGGCGAGGTGATCGTCGTGGACCCCGCCCTGCTCCGGGAGATCCTGGGCCACGACCCGGAACTCATCGCCCGCTACCTGCCCGAGGGCATGAGCGGCGCTCTCGGCTGCCCCCTCTACCACCGGGGCCGGTTCTTCGGGTACGCCACCGTCTACCGCACGCACAGCCCCGCCCCGTTCGACGAGGCCGACGTCACCCTCATGCGGGACCTGTGCCATCGGGCGGCACTGGCGATCGACCACGCCTTCCGGTTCACGCGGGAGCATCACACGGCCGTCGTGTTGCAGCAGAGCCTGCTGCCCCCGTCGGCCACCGAGAGCGCCGCGGCCGAGACCTCGGGCACCTATCTGCCGGCGGCCGGCAGCGTCAGCGTGGGCGGCGACTGGTTCGACGCGTTCCCGTTGTCGTCGCTGCGGGTCGCGCTCGTGGTAGGTGACGTCATCGGCCACGGCCTGCGGGCCACCGCGACCATGGCCCGGTTGCGGACCGCCGTGCAGACCCTCGCCGATCTGGACCTCCCGCCGGACGAGCTCCTCATGCGCCTCGACGACCTGGTGCAGCGTATGACGGCCGAGGCGGAGGAGGCCGACGCCCTCGGGGCCTCCTGTCTGTTCGCCCTCTACGATCCGGTGACGCGCGTGTGCCAGATGGCCAGCGCCGGCCACCCGCCGCCCGCCGTGGTGCTGCCGGACGGCAGCGCCACGTACCTCCCCGTGGTCCCCGGACCGACACTGGGCGTCGGTGACAACCCCTTCGAGGTGTTCACCACCACGCTGCCGCCCGGCAGCGTCCTCGCGCTCTACACCGACGGTCTCGTCCGCCGGGGCCACGACACCGGTGACGGCGAGGCCGGCCTGCTCGCCTCGCTCGCCAGGCTGGTACGGGACGGGGCGCCCCTCGACCGGATCGGACCCAGGCTGATCGCAGCTCACCCCGCCCACGAGTGTCCCGACGACGACGTCACCCTGCTGCTCGCCCGCACCCGGGCGGTGGCCGAGGAGTCCCTGGCGACCTGGGAGTACCCCGCCGACCCGGCCGCCGTGCACGAGGCCCGTGCCGACGTCAACGCCCGCCTGCAGGCCTGGGGCCTGGACGAGCCGGCGTTCGCCACGGAGCTGATCGTCAGCGAGCTCGTCACCAACGCCCTGCGCCACGCGGGCGGCCCCATCGTCCTGCGCCTGATCCGCGACCGCGTCCTGGTCTGCGAGGTGTCCGACCCCAGCAACACCCAGCCCCGGCTGCGCCGCGCGCTGAACACCGAGGAGGGCGGCCGCGGCCTCTTCCTCGTCGCCCAGCTGTCGACCCGCTGGGGCTGCCGCTACGGGGCGCGCGGCAAGACGATCTGGACGGAGCAGGCCCTTCCCCCGTCGCTCCCGCCTCTCCCCGCCCTCTGAACCCCCGGCACCGCCCCCGTCATACCTCGGTGCGGACGATCACCACGAGCGTGCGCGGGCCGTGAACGCCCTCCACCCGCTCCAGTTCGATGTCCGACGTCGCGGACGGCCCGCTGATCAAGGTCGTCGGCCGTTCGGGGACCAGCCGTGCCAGGGCCTCGGGGACCCCGACGGCGAGGGAGGAGAGGTCGACCACGCACACGTGGACGTCGGGGACGAGGGACAGCGCCCGGCGCCCTTGGTCGGCCGAGCCGTCGAGGAAGATCGTCCCGGTCTCGGCACAGCTCACCGCCGTGGACGTCACCACCGCGTCGAACGTGGCCAGGTCCGGCGGCGGCACGTCGGCGCCGTCCTCCTCCACGACGCCGTCCCAGTCCGCGAGCCAGGACCGGTCGAGGCCGGCGGGCACCCCGACGCGCCGGGCGCCGAGACCGTCGAGGACGT
This sequence comes from Streptomyces sp. NPDC058671, assembly GCF_042716475.1. Taxonomy (NCBI): domain Bacteria; kingdom Bacillati; phylum Actinomycetota; class Actinomycetes; order Kitasatosporales; family Streptomycetaceae; genus Streptomyces; species Streptomyces sp. NPDC058671. Next base: position 38,644 of record NZ_JBHXSA010000030.1, read on the forward strand.
CCGCGAGGGCCGTCGCGGTCTCCGCCGCCGTACATGTCCTCACCTGCGCCCCGTAGTCGACGAGCCGGTCCGTGAACAGCGCGAGCCGCTCGGCGTCCGGGAGGTCACGGCCCCGCCGATAGGCACGATCCACCGCGGCCGCCGGCTGCGGGGCGAGCGCCAGCGCGTCACGCACCCGGCCGAGCACGGTCTCGCGTGCGGTCATCGGTCCTCCCGGGAGTTGCCGTCGTGGTGTCGGGGCGGGGCCGTTACTGGGGGCGGAGTCGGCGCCGGGGGGTGCGTCCGTGCGTGCACCCGGGTCCGTACGCGTACCCAGGTTCGTACGTACACCCGCTTCCGTACGCCTACTCGGGTCCGCGCCGGTACTCGGGGCCGCGTCGGCGAGAGCGCGTCGGCCTTCTTCGGAGGCGTACCACTCGCGGAAGGTCTGCCGGGGCGGGGCCGGGGTGTCGCGGCTGTCGCTCCAGCCCCGCAGGGGTGGCGGCAGGTGGGAGATCGTGCCGTCCCGCCCGGCGGCGACGCGGCCGAGCCGCGCGGCCTTCTGCGCGGCCGTGTACAGCTTCGGGCGGCCCATGACGGCGGCCGCGGCCCGCATGGCGAGCCGCTCGGCGCTCCGGCCGGTCTGCTCGGTGTCCTGGTGGCGCAGCTCCACGAGCAGCGACGGGATGTCGATCTTCACGGGGCAGGCGTCGTAGCAGGCGCCGCAGAGCGTGGAGGCGTAGGGCAGCGAGGAGTTGGGGTCGTTCTTCGCGGCGTGCATGCCGGCGAGCTGCGGAGTGAGCACGGCGCCGATCGGGCCGGGGTAGGTCGACCCGTAGGCGTGACCGCCGACCCGCTCGTACACCGGACAGACGTTCAGGCAGGCGGAGCAGCGGATGCAGTTCAGGGCCTGTCGGCCGACGGCGTCGGCGAGCGCGGCGGTGCGTCCGTTGTCGAGCAGGACCAGGTGGAACTCCTGCGGGCCGTCGCCCGGTGCGACGCCCGTCCACAGCGAGGTGTAGGGGTTCATGCGTTCACCGGTGGAGGACCGCGGCAGCAGTTGGAGGAAGACCTCCAGGTCGGCGTAGCGCGGCAGGACCTTCTCGATGCCCATGACGGTGATCAGGGTGCGCGGCAGCGTCAGACACATCCGGCCGTTGCCCTCGGACTCGACGACGCAGAGCGTGCCCGTGTCCGCGATCCCGAAGTTGGCGCCGGAGACGGCGACGGGGACGGTCAGGAACTTCTCGCCGAGGTAGGCACGGGCGGCGGCGGCCAGTTCCGCGGGCACGGAGCTCAGACCCGGATCGACGCCCGGGATCCTCGCGAGGAAGATCCGGCGGATCTCCTCGCGGTTGCGGTGGATCGCGGGCACCAGGATGTGCGAGGGCCGGTCGTCGGCGAGCTGCACGATCAACTCGGCGAGGTCGGTCTCGTGGGCGGTGACGCCGTGGCTCTCCAGGTGCTCGTTGAGGCCGATCTCCTGCGTCGCCATCGACTTGACCTTGATGACCTCGCGGCTTCCGGTGGCGGCGACGAGCCGGGTGACGATCGTGTTCGCCTCCGCCGCGTCCCGGGCCCAGTGCACCGTGCCGCCGGCCTCGGTGACCTTCGTCTCCAGCTGTTCGAGCAGTTCGGGCAGCCGGTTCATGGTGTCGGTCTTGATCTCCGCGCCGGCGGAGCGCAGTTCCTCCCAGTCGGGCACCTCCGCGGTGACGGCCAGGCGCTTGGCTCGAATGGTGTGCGTCGCCTTGTGGAGGTTGGAACGCAGCTGGGCGTTGCCCAGTTCGGCGGCGGCAGCCTTCGGGAACGCCCGGTCGCCCCTCAGATTGCCTTCGCCGTACGGGGATCGGGGCGGGGTGGCGGGCATGCCGAGGAACGTGCTGCTCATCGTGCGGCCTCCGTCAGGGGGAGCGGCGAGGTGCGGGTGGCGGCCAGGATCTGGGCGAGATGGAGCGTGCGGGTACCGGACCGGACGCGGGACAGACCGCCGCCGATGTGCATCAGGCACGAGGAGTCCCCGGCGGTGCAGACGGCGGCGCCGGTCGACGCCACGTTGCCGAGCTTGTCGGCGAGCATGGCGGAGGAGGTGGCGGCGTTCTTGACGGCGAAGGTCCCGCCGAAGCCGCAGCAGGCGTCCGCCTCGGGCAGTTCGACCAGGTCGATGTCCTCGACGGCCCGCAGGAGGCGCAGCGGTTTGTCCTCCACGCGGAGCATCCGCAGGGAGTGGCAGGTCGGGTGGTAGGTGACGCGGTGCGGGAAGTAGGCGCCGACGTCCACGGTGCCGGCGACGTCGACCAGGAACTCGGACAGTTCGTACGTCTTGTCCTTCACCGCTGCGACACCGGCGCGCAGGGCGGGGTCGCCGTACCGGTCGGCGACGGTCGCGTGCTGGTGGCGCACGCTTCCGGCGCACGAACCGGAGGGCATGACGACGGCTTCGACGTCAGGGTCGCCGAACTGCTCGGCGTAGGCGCGGACCAGGCGTACCGGTTCGCGCTGGTAGCCGGTGTTGATGTGCATCTGGCCGCAGCAGGTCTGGCCCGGCGGGAACACCAGCTCGTGGCCGAGCCGGGTGAGCAACAGGGCTGTCGCCCGCACCGCGTCGGGGAAGAGCGTGTCGCCCAGACAGGTGGCGAAGAGTCCGATGCGCATGGGGGACCTCCACGGTCGAAGTATGGTCCGACCTTACTCGGGGCATCACTCGCCCTCAAGCCGTGACCACCATATGGTCAGACCTTAGAAGGTGCCGCGGACGCGCGGGGGTCCGTCGGTCATTCGCCGGGCGTCACGGGCTGCCGCCTGCCGACGACCGCGCCGTGGAAACCGCGGATGTGCCGCTCGACCAGGTCGGCCGCCGCGGCGCCCTCGCCGGCCCGGAGGAGGCGGAGCAGCTCGACGTGCTCGTCATGGAGCCGGTCCGCGGTCGCGGGCCAGTCCTCGGCCGCCTCCTCCGCCTCCAGGATCAGCGCGCGCACGGACTCCCGTACGGCGGAGGTCAGGGTCGAGACGAGAGGGTTGCCCGAACTGCGGGCGATCAGCACGTGGAAGGCGGTGTCCAGGTCGTTGTACGTGACGACGTCCGCACCGGCGTCCCGCATCCGGGCGAGCAACGCCTCCGCCTCCGCCAGGTCCTCCTCGGACGCCGACCGGGAGGCCGCCTCGAAACTGGACCGCTCCAGCACGACACGCGCTTCGAGCACGTCGTCGACGCCGTAGCTGCCGAGGGCGAGGTGGAGTCGCAGCACCCGGCCGAGCGCGTCGTCCGGGTTGCGTACGATCCGCGCGCCCGCGTCGGGCCCGCGTCCCACGTTCGCGACCAGCGCGCCGATGGTCTCCAGGACCCGCAGCGCCTCTCGCAGCGCTGACCGGCTCACCCCCAGCTCCAGGGCCAGTTCCCGCTCGGGCGGCAGGCGGTCGCCCGCCTTGAGTTCACCCGCGAGCACCTGCCGCTCGATGCTCTCCAGCACGAGTTCGTGCGTCCGCGACTGCCGCACGGGTCGCCACTGGGCCGTCACGGGTGCCTCCCCTGTCGATGAACGCGCACGGCACGGAGGGACCGCGCCGCGATCGGGCCATCCTAACTTTGGTCCGACCACAGCCCGGGGCCCGGCGACCCGGCGCCGCCGACCGTCAGGGCGACGGAACGTCACCGCGTCACCGCGTCACCGCGTCACCGCGTCACCGCGTCACCGCGTCACCGCGTCAAGGATCAGGTCCACCGCCTCGTCGACGGTCCGTCCACGCGGCAGCGTCGGCGGGGTTCCGCAGACGGCGCGTTCCGCGAAGCCCGACTCCACATGGGGCAACCGGATGTCCAGGACGGCCGGGCCCGCGCGCCGTCGTTCACGGCGGACCGAGGTCAGCCACGTCGCGAGGGCGGCCTTCGAAGCGGCGTAGTCCGCCATGCCGGCCGGCGCGGCGTCCACGACGACGCCGGTCACCGCGGCGAGCACACCGCCCGCCGGGACGGCGCCGAGGGCCGCGCGGAGGACGGCCATGGGAGCCAGCGCGTTGACCGTCAGGAGGTGCTCGGCGGTCGCGTCGCCGACCGCCTCGACCGGACCGAATCCCGCGACGCCGACGCAGACCACGACCGCGTCCAGACCCCCGAGTTCGCCGACGGCCCAGGGGACCGTCGAGGCGCATCCGTCCAGGTCGTAGGCGTCGAGACGGCGGGCCGGCGCGTCGCCGCAGGCGGCGGAGACCCGGGCCAGGGAGCCGGGGTCGCGGCCCGCGACGGCGACCCGGGCCCCGAGTCCGTGCAGCCGCACGGCCAGGGCGGACCCGATGGCACCGGTGCCGCCGGGCACGAGGACACGCGCGCCGTTCACGTCCATGACGCGCCTCCCGTCCCCTCGCGCGGGATCCCGGCGCCGCGCCGCAGGTCGCGCAGCACCTCGCGGGCCGCCCGCGCGCCGGAGGCGAGCGCGCCCTGGACGGAGCCGGTGGCGCGGTGGTCGCCGCACACGTACCGGCCGGGCGCCACTCGCGTGGTGCGGGTGAGCGGCTGCGGCGGCGGCATGGCGGGGAGCGCGTCCTCGATGGTGCGGACGGTCAGCAGGTCCCAGCCGTCGGTACCGGTTCCGTACGCCTCGCCGAGCGCGGCCCGCACCTCCCGCTCACGGCCCTGCGTGTCCCGGCCGAGGACCGAGGTCGCGACGAGGGCGTGGCCGGGCGGGGCGTAGGAGGGCACGACGTCGCTGAGGACGCAGGTGTTGAGGAAGCGGCGCCGGGTGTCCACGAGCAGCGTCGGCTCGCCGAGGGGGGAGCGCGGGGCGACGTGGTAGTACGTCGTCACGATCCGGTGTCCGGGCAGGTCGACGCCGGGAAGCAGGGTCGTGACGGCCCCGGGGCCGGTGGCGACGACGACGGCGCGTGCGGGGATGTCCCGGCCCGCGGCCGTCAGCGCGCCCTCGTCCGTGAGCCCCGCCACGGGGCTCTCCAGGGACACGGCACCGTGGGGCAGGGCGGCGGCGAGCGCCCGAGGGACCGCTCCGACACCTGCGGTGGGCAGGCACAGGGTGCCGCGCAGCATGCTCCGCCACACCAGGTGGAACACGCGGGCGGAGGTCTCCAGGTCCTCTTCGAGGAAGACCCCCGACAGGAAGGGGCGGAAGAACCTCTCGACGAACGCGTCGGAGATCCCCGCGTCCGCGAGCGCGGTGCGGGTGGTGGTGTCCGCGCGCCGCTTGCGGCGACCGGGGGGCGCCAGCATGTCCCGGGCGGACAGCACGGCGAGGGCGGCCAGGTCGCGGGTCCCGGCGAGGCGGCCCGGCAGCAGGTCGGGCGGGGTACGCGGGCGGCGGGTCGGGTCGGTGAAGCGGAGTCGGCCCGCCGGGCCGTGGATGAGGACACCGGGGGTGAAGGGCCGCAGCCGCAGGTGCCTGAGGGCCAGTCGGCGCCTCACCTGGGGGTAGGACGTGTTGAAGACCTGGAACCCCCGGTCCACCACGAAGCCCTCGACCCGGTCCGAGCGCATGCGGCCGCCGACCTCGTCACCGGCTTCCACCACGCGTACGTCGAGACCGGCGGCCAGCAGGTCCCGGGCGCAGGCGAGTCCCGCGACACCGGCCCCGACCACCAGCACGTCCGTCACGTCCTGGGCTGCGGACACGTGACCACCTCTCCCGTCCGTCGGTACGGCTCGCCGCTCGTTCCCGTGTTCTCCGCGTCGCCCGGCCCCGGATGCGGCATCGCCCGCCCCGGGGAGCGCGGCCCGTCCCGCCGGGCACCGCGTGCGGCGTCCGGCCTCAGCGTCCCGCCCACGCGGCCGCCTTCCGCAGGACGGCGGCACGGCCCCGGTCCGGCACCGTCCACAGCGTCTGTCCGCGTACGCCCCACCGTTCGAGGAGCGCGTTCGCGGCCAGGAAACCGGTCGTGGCCGCCCGTTCCATCAGCGCGACCGGCAGGTCGGTGCGCACGACGTCGCCGGCCACCACCAGGCCGGGGTCCGGGGTGCGCACGGTGGGCCGGTCGGCGTACCCGCCCACGGGGAACAGCGGGCAGTCCTCCCGCCACTCGTGGCGGACGTCGACGACCGTGGCCGTACGGGTCTCCGGGTAGACGCGGTGGAGCTGTTCGACCAGGCGCCGCTCCTCGGCGGCGCGGTCGGCGCGCGGGTCGACGGCGTAGGCGTGGAGTTCGACGACGGATCCTCCGGTACGCGCCGCCCAGCGGGCCGCCTCGTCCTCCCAGCGGTCCAGGACGCTGATGTTGTCGAGGCCGCCGAAACCGCTGGTGCCGAGGAAGCCGGGGCGGTCGGGGGCGACAGGCCGGTCCAGCCACAGGCGGGTGACCAGGAAGGGCGGGGCCGTGCGCAGGCGCGCGACGCGCTCCCGCCAGGGCGGGTCTCCCAGCCGCTCCGAGCGGGCGACGAGGGACCGCAGGCCGGCCGCGTCCAGGGCGAGGACCACGGCGTCGTACCGGCGCTCGTCGTGGTCCCCGGCGATCTCGAACCCACCGCCCCGTGCGGGGGCGACGTGCTCGACGGGGCTCTCGGTGCGCACCTCGGCGGAGTGCTCCCGCAGGTATCCGACGAGGGGGCCCCACAGGGCCGTCGGGAAGGGGGAGCGGGGCACGTCGAACAGCAGGCCCTCGGCGGAGCCGAGGAAGTAGATGTGGAACATCAGCGCCATCTCGGCCGCCGAGAGCCGCCTCGGGTCGGCGAAGAAGCTCCGGGAGAACACCTCGAAGGCCAGGTGGCGGGCGCGTTCCGGGAAGCGGACGGCTTCCAGGAAGTCGTAGGCGCTGAGGGAGTCGAGGCGGTGGTACACCTCGGGCACGCGGACGTCGAGCAGCGGCAGAGCCGCGACCGGGTCCATGGCGCGTAGGTCCCGTACCCCGAAGGAGGGGCTGAGCGCGACGAAGCCCAGCGCGCTCCACGGCGGGGTGCGCGGCACGTGCCGGAAGCTGTCGCGCAGCCCGTCCGCGTGCAGCAGCGGGTAGTCGGGCAGTCCTCCGAGACGGGCCAGGGCGGGGTCGGTCCGGCGCAGCAGCCCCCGCAGGTTGTAGTACTGCCGGAAGAACGCGTGGAAGCCACGGCTCATCGTCACGGCGCTGCCGTCACGCAGCCGGGTCCCCCAGCCGCCCACCCGGCCGCCGACGTAGGGCTCCCGCTCGTACACCGTCACCCTCACGCCCCGCTCGGCCAGCGCGGTGGCGGCGGCGAGTCCGGCGATCCCGGCGCCGACCACGGCTGCCGAGGGCCGGCCGTCGGCGCGGACCGCGCCCGGCCTGGCGGGCAGGACGCGGGCCCTGCGGTCCCGGCCGCGGCGCGCGGCGGGCACGGGGTGCGCGGGGACGGTCATCGGTCGTCCTCCCCGCGCGCGGCCACGAAGGTGTGGGTGATGCCCGTCTGCCAGCCCGGCAGGGGCAGGGTCCTGACCCGGTCGAAGCCCGCCTGGCGGAGCCGGCCCGCGAACCGGTCGGCCGTGTCGAAGTCGACGACGCTGCGCCACAGGTGGCGGTAGAGCGGCCCGTCGCCCAGAAGGGTGGCGGCGGGCTGGACGACACCTCGGCAGACCATCGTCCACACGGCCCGGTCGGCACGGCGCCCGCCGAGGCTGTACTCGTGCACGCCGAGGCGTCCGCCCGGTCGCAGGACGGCGCGGACCGTGCCGAGGACGGCGTCGGGATCGGAGACGTTACGGAACAGGTAGGCGGCGAACACCGCGTCGAACGGCCCGTCGACCCCCACGTCCGCCAGGCGCTCGGCCGGCGCGTGGACGAACCGCACGCCGTCCGCCCACGGCTTGGCGGCGGCCCGCCCCAGCATGCCCTCCGAGGCGTCGACGGCGGTGACGGCGGCGGCCGGGAGGACGGACCGGATCGCGGCCGTCGACGCTCCGGTGCCGCAGCCGAGGTCCAGCACGCGCAGGCCCTCTCCCCTTCCGGGCAGGCCGAGGCGGCGCACCGAGCGTCGCAGGTGCGCGTGGTAGCCGGGATTCGCGGCGACCAGCGTGTCGTAACTGCGGGACGCGTGGTCGAAGGCGGCGGCGAGGTCCTCGTCGCGCAGCAGGGTCATACGGTCTCCAGGCGGGTGGGAACGGGCGGGGTGGCCGGGGGAACAACGGGATCGGCGGGATCGGCGGGTCAGCCGAAGGGGCGTCGTGGCAGTCCGGGCAGCTCGACGACGGTGCGCAGCATGGGGCCGACCGGGGTGTGCCGGCCGACGGAGAGATCCTCGAAGAGGTTCGTGCGCCCGTCGAGGAAGCGCAGCAGCCGGCCCGTCGGGACGCGGGCGAACAGCCGGGAGAACAGGGCGGGGCCGTCGACGCGGCCGCTGTCGAGGGCGCGCAGGAGTACCGCGTCCATGGCGCGGGACCGCGGGGAGTGGGCGGCCGACGGCACCGGTACGCGCCCCTGGCGCAGCGCGGTGGCGACCGCCCGCGTCTGGCGCTGGAGTCCGGCGAAGGCGTATCCGGTGGACGGGCGGGTCGCACCGCCGGCGGCTCCGATCCTGAACACCGAGGCGCCGATCCGTCGTGGCATCGGGGCGTCCGTCATGGGGATCACTCCGGTCTCGGTCGCGACGGTCTCCAGGTTCCCGAGGCCCAGCACGTCGTCGGCGTAGTGCCGTACCGCCGCCTCGTAGCCGCTCGCCGTCAGGAGGCGCGGGGAGAACTCCGTGTACTCCACGAGGGCTTCGCGCGGGCCGGTGGGCAGGACGTAGCCGAAGGAGAGCCCGTCGGCGGGCTGGGGGGTGCGGAAGTCCATCAGGTCCGCGGTCCCGGCGTCGAAGACGGGTCGCTCGGTGCGCACGAACCAGCCGTGGAAGTGCTGGAGCAGGGTGGTGCGGGCGGCCGGGAGGCTGCCGAGGGGCCGCGAGTCGAACACCCAGCGGGCCTCCAGGGCGTGGGGACGGCCGTCGGGCCGGGTCATCAGGACACGGGCACCGGAGGGGAACTCCTCCACGGTGTCCACGGTCGCCTCCAGGCGACGGACGTTGGGGCCGCGCGCGAGGTCCCGGGCGACCAGGGACTCGAAGTCGTCGGAGCGGATCATCTTGTACCGCAGGGGCGCGATGTCCCCCTCGATCGGCCGGCCGACCGGCGGCCGCACCCGCAGCCGGTGCCATTCCGCTCGCACCGCGGCGTCGAAGCGGCCCTGTCCCGTCTCCCAGAAACACCAGGTGCGCGGGGGCGGCCGCAGCGGGCCGGGCGGGGCGTCGACGAGGACCACGGACGGAGTCCTGGCCCCGGGCAGGTGTCCGTTCAGCCGGTGGGCCAGGGACAACCCGGCGGCTCCCGCCCCGATGACCGCCACATCCGCCACATCCGCCTTCAGCACGCGGCCTCCTCCCTCCCGGATCTGCTGTCCACCACCCGTAGGGGTTCCCCCGTCGGTGTGGATCCGGATGCGGTCGGGGAAGGCCGCCACTCGGACAGGTGCGCCCACATGATGGCATTACCGTGCATTTCGGGTACCCAATCCGCACCGCATCCGTATCACGGGAAGGGACGGAAGACGCGCAAAGAACGATCGATGCCACGACGAGAGGAACCGGGATGCGCCCGACCCAGGCGAAGGACCACCCCGCGGGCACGCCGTCGCCCCTCCCCCGCCTGGTGGCCCCGTCGGGGTCCTCGCCGCGGCGGAGGCGTCCGGGCCGCGCGGTCGCCGGCGGGGCACACAGCGCGGATCCCCCACACGGCGTCGCGGTCCAGGAGGTCGAACCCGCCGCCGTCGACGAGGACGTGCCCGCGGCGGTCGGGCACGTCCTCGATCAGGTGCTCGCCGACCGGCTCACCCGGGCCGGCGCCCTGGACGCCCTCTTCGCGCGGGACCTGGCCGAGCGGGTCACCCGCTTCACCCAGGACGGCGGCAAGCGCACCCGGTCGCGGCTCGTCTGGTGGTCGATGCGCGCCTGCGGCGGAGGCGACGGGCCGAGGACCACGGCGGCCCTGCGCGTCGGGGCGGCGCTCGAACTGCTCCAGACCTGCGCCCTCGTCCACGACGACGTGATGGACGGCTCGACGCTGCGTCGCGGACGTCCGGCGCTGCACACGGACGTGCGCGACCGCTACGACGGTGCCGCGTCGCCCACCCGCGTCGCCCGCTTCGGGGACGCGGCCGCGATCCTGGCCGGGGATCTGGCGCTCGTGTGGGCGGACGACGTGGTGGCCGAGACGCCGCTCGACCGGTGGACGGCCACCGTGGTGCGCCGGCTGTGGAGCGACATGCGCACGGAGATGGTGGCGGGTCAGTTCCTCGACCTCCACGGCCAGCTGACCGGGTCGCGCTCCCAGCCGCGCGCCCTGCGCGCCGCGTGCCTCAAGAGCGCGATGTACTCGGTCGAGCGCCCCCTCGCGCTCGGCGCGGCGGTGGCGGGCGCGGACGGCCGCACCATACGGGCACTGTGCGCGGCGGGACGCCGGGTGGGCATGGCCTTCCAGCTGCGCGACGACCTCGACGACGTCTTCGGCGACCCCCGGCGCACCGGCAAGACGTGCGGCGGGGACATCCGCGAGGGAAAACCCACGTATCTGGTCGCCCTCGCGGTGGCACGCGCCGAGGCCACCGGCGACCGGCCCGCCCTGACGGTGCTCAAACGGGCGCTCCGCGACGAGGGCCTGACCCCGGCCGGGCTCGACGAGGTACGGGACGTCCTGGTGCGTACGGGTGCCAGGGCGGCGGTCGAGTCGAAGATCGACCGCCTGTCGGCGCAGGGCCTGCGACACTTCGACGGCGCCGCCCTCGACCCGGAGGCCGGGGGCCACCTGCGCGGACTGCTGACCGAGGCGACGGCGTCCCGCACCGCGGACGACCCGCCCGAGGCGACCGCCTCCCGCACCGCGGACGACCCGCCGACGACAACCGCCCCCCGCACCTTGGACGGCCCAACCGAAGCGACCGCCTCCCGAGCCCCGGACGGGCCCGCTGATGCGACCACCTCCCGCACCACGGACGGCCCGCTCGAAGCGACCGTCGGGTCCGGCGCGTCCGTCTCCCTGGCCGCCCGAGCGACGGAGGCCCGTCGATGACGCGCACGCTGTCCGGCCGTACGGACCACGTGGTGGTCGTCGGAGCGGGTCTCGCCGGTCTGTCGGCGGCCCTCCATCTGCGGGGATCGGGGCGCCGGGTCACCGTCGTCGAGCGGGACGCCCTGCCCGGCGGCCGGGCGGGACGGCTGCAACTGGGCGGGTACCGGATCGACACCGGCCCGACCGTGCTGACGATGCCCGACATCGCCGACGAGGCCTTCGCGGCCGTCGGCGACAGTCTGTACAAGCGGGTCGACCTGATCCCGCTGCACCCGGCCTACCGGGCGTCGTTCGCGGACGGCAGCACGCTGGACGTGCACACCGAGGGCGAGGCGATGGCCGCGGAGGTGGAGCGGTTCGCCGGGGCCCGTGAGGCGGCCGGCTACCGGCGGCTCCGGGCCTGGCTGGAGCAGCTCTACCGGGCCCAGATGAACCGCTTCATCGACGCGAACTTCGACTCCCCCCTCGACCTGCTGACCGGGGACCTGGCCCGCCTCGCGGCGCTCGGGGGCTTCGGACGCCTCGACCGCCGCATCGGCGCCTTCCTCAAGGACGAGCGCCTGCAACGGGTCTTCTCCTTCCAGGCCCTGTACGCGGGCGTGCCGCCGGCCCGCGCGCTCGCCGCCTACGCGGTCATCGCGTACATGGACACGGTCGCCGGGGTGTACTTCCCGCGCGGCGGCATGCACGCCCTGCCGCAGGCCATGGCCGACGCCGCCGGGGAGGCGGGCGCGGAGCTGCGGTTCGGCGAGCGGGTGACGCGGCTGGAACGGTCGGGCGGGCGCGTCACCGCCGTCGTCACCGCGCGGGACCGCATCCCCTGCGACGCGGTCGTCCTCACACCGGACCTGCCCGTCGCCTACCGGCTCCTCGGCCGCACCCCCCGCCGGCCGGTGCGGCTGCGGCACTCCCCCTCCGCCGTCGTGCTGCACGCCGGCACGGACCGCACCTGGCCGCAGCTGGCTCATCACACGATCTCGTTCGGCGCCGCCTGGCGGACCACGTTCGACGAACTCACCCGTCAGGGGCGGCTGATGAGCGACCCGTCCCTGCTCATCACCCGGCCCACGGCGACCGACCCCGGCCTCGCCCCGCCGGGCCGCCATCTGCACTACATCCTCGCTCCCTGTCCCAACACCGACATCGGACCGGGCGTCACCGCCTGGGGCGAGCTCGGCCCGCGCTACCGGGCGGAGCTGCTGCGCGAGTTGGAGCGGCGCGGTCTCGACGGCATCGAGGCGGCGATCGAGGACGAGTCCCTCGTCACCCCGTCCGACTGGCTGGGCCAGGGGCACGCGGCGGGCACCCCCTTCTCGGTGGCCCACACGTTTCCGCAGACGGGTCCGTTCCGGCCCCGCAACCTGGTACGGGGCACGGAGAACGCCGTCCTGGCCGGCTGCGGCACCACCCCCGGCGTGGGCGTCCCGACGGCGCTGGTGTCGGGGAAGCTGGCGGCGGCCCGGATCACCGGCGGCGCCCGGCGGCTCTCCGCCCGCACCGAGGGGGCGGCACGATGACCGCACGCGAACTCGACGCCGCGGGTATCACCGACCCGGTGCTGCGGGCGGCGTACCGCCGGTGCCGTGAGCTGAACGCGGCGCACGGGAAGACGTACTTCCTGGCCACCCGTCTGCTGCCGGCCGACCGCAGGCCCGCCGTGCACGCCCTGTACGGGTTCGCCCGGTGGGCCGACGACATCGTCGACACGCCGGCGCCGGGGCCGGACGACGGCCTGCGCGGTGCGCGGCTCGCGGCGCTCCAGCGGCGCCTCGACGACGGGCTGCGGCAGGAGAGCGGCGACGAACCGGTGGTGCTGGCCCTGGCCGACACCGCGCGCCGTTACGCCATCGAGCACGCCCACTTCCAGGACTTCATGACGGCGATGAGGTCCGATCTGGACGTCACGGACTACCCCACCTACGCGGACCTGCGCGCCTACATGCACGGCTCGGCCGCCGTGATCGGTCTGCAGATGCTGCCGGTGCTCGGCACGGTGGTGCCGCGCGAGGAGGCCGAGCCGCACGCGGCGGCCCTCGGTGTGGCGTTCCAGCTGACCAACTTCCTGCGGGACGTCGGCGAGGACCTCGACCGCGGGCGGATCTACCTGCCCGCCGACCTGCTGGCGGGGCACGGTGTCGACAGGGAGCTGTTGCGCCGGTGCCGTGACACCGGCCGTGAGGACCGGCGCGTCCTGGCCGCGCTGCGGGAGTTCGAGGCACTGACCCGCCGTGTCTACCGCGAGGCGGAACCCGGACTCGCCATGCTCGATCCCGTGTCCCGCCCCTGCATCCGCACCGCGTTCATCCTGTACGGGCGCATCCTCGACGCCGTCGCGAGGGACGGCTACGCCGTGCTGCACCGCCGCGCCGTGGTGCCCCGCAGGGAGCGCGCGACGGTCGCGGTGGACGGCCTCGTCCGGGTGCTCACCGCCAGGCTGCGCCACCGGACCCGGCCAACCCCGCCTCGTACGCCCACACGCCCGACGCCCCCCGAACCGGCGACGGCAGGTACGCCCACGCGCCCGACGCCTCCTGAACCCACGGCGGTACGTACGCCCACACGCCCGACGCCTTCTGAACCCACGGCGGTACGTACGCCCACGCGGCCCACACCGCCCGAACCCGCGCCGGTTCGGCCCTCGGCCCGCCCCGCGTCGCCCGCCACCCCGGCCCGGCCGGTCTCCGAGGAGGTCGTGTGAAGCGCGAACCGTCCGCACGACGCCCCCGCCTTCCCCTGTCGCTGCGCCGCGGGCCCGTCCCGTGGGACCGGCAGCGGCCCACCTGGCGGGACGCCAAGCCGGGTCTCATCGCGGAGGCGCTGAAGCGTGCGCAGGCCAGGCCGTCCGGGAACTGGTACGTCGTGGGGGCGACGGCCGCCCTGCGCGGCGACCGACCCCTGGCCCGGACGGTCGCGGGCCGCGAGGTGGTGGTCTGGCGCGGCGCCGACGGACGGCTGCTCGCCGGGCCGGGGGTCTGCCCCCACCTCGGGGCGCCGCTGGCGGACAGCCCGGTCCGCTGCGGGACGCTGGTGTGCCACTGGCACGGACTCGCCCTCGACGGAGCCTCGTTCGCGGGCTGGGACCCCCTGCCCGCCCACGACGACGGTGTCCTCGTCTGGGTGCGGCTCGACGAGGTCGGCGGGGAGGAGCCCCTGGACGCCCCCGTCGTACCGGTCCGCCCGACACCCGCGCGCGGAGTGACGGCCGTGTACGAGGGCACCGGCGTCTGCGAGCCCGAGGACGTCGTGGCCAACCGTCTGGATCCGTGGCACGGGGCGTGGTTCCACCCGTACTCGTTCGTGGACCTGACGGTGGTCGGCTCGCCCGACGACCACGACACCGACGACCGCTTCACCGTCGATGTCTCCTTCAAGGTGGCGGGGCGGCTCGTGGTGCCCGTTCGGGCCGAGTTCACCGCCCCCGAGCCGCGCACGGTCGTCATGCGCATCACCGAGGGGGAGGGCGTGGGCTCGGTCGTGGAGACCCATGCGACCCCCCTCGGACCTGACGACCGGGGCCGTCCGCGCACGGCGGTGACCGAGGCCGTGGTGGCCGCGTCCGACCGACCCGGCTTCGGCTTCGTACGCCGGGCCGCCCCGCTCCTGCGCCCGGTGATGCGCACGGCGGCGGCCCGGCTGTGGCGGGACGACCTGGCGTATGCCGAACGGCGCTGGCAGCTGCGTTCGGCGGGCCGGTTCCCGGGGTGAGCCCGGCGGGCCGGCGGCCGGACGACCGGTGGGCCGGCGGGTGCGGCCGATCGGCTCCACCCGCCGGGCGCGGCGACGACCGTCGCACGCATGGAAGCGACCTTCTGGGACAGGATGGGCCGGGTGATCCTCTCCGACACCGTCTACCTCGCTGTGGGCCTGGGAGCGCTCGGCGCGGCCGTCGTGCCGAGGCTCGTGTTCAAGCGGCCCTTCTCCACGCCGATGGTCTTCCTCGCGGCCGGCGTCCTCGTGGCGGCGCTGCCCCTGCCCGTGCCCACAGTGGACCCGGTGCGCGACCGGCTGTGGGTCGAGCACGTGACCGAACTGTGCGTCATCGTGTCGCTGATGGGAGCCGGCCTGGCCCTCAACCGGCCCTTCGGGCTGCGCGCGTGGGGCGGACCCTGGCGCCTGCTCGGCATCAGCCTGCCGCTGACCATCGCCGGGACGGCGCTCCTCGCCGCTCTGCTGCTGGACTGGCCGCCCGCGCTCGCCCTGCTCATCGCCGCGGTGCTCGCGCCGACCGACCCCGTGCTGGCGGCGGAGGTGCGCGTGGGAGAGCCCACGGACGCGGAGAACGACGAGGACGAGGTCCGCTTCACCCTCACCTCGGAGGCCGGGCTGAACGACGGACTGGCCTTCCCGTTCGTCCTGGCCGCCCTCGCGCTCGCGACGGCGGCCGGCGACGGTTGGTCCGCGGACTGGATCGGACGATGGCTGCTCGTCGACGTCCTGGGCAAGATCGCGGTCGGAGTGGCGGTGGGGCTCGTGGCCGGACGTCTGCTGGGCCTGATGTTCTTCCGCGCGCAGTCGAACGCGCTGCGTCTTTCGGAACACATGGAGGGGTTCGTCGCCCTGGGCGCGACGTTCGTGGCGTACGGCGCGGCCGAGCTGCTCCACGGCTACGGTTTCCTCGCCGTGTTCGTGACGGCCTGCACCATCCGCGCGGCCGAACGGAGCCACGGCTACCACCAGGTGCTGCACGAGTTCACCGAACAGATCGAGCGGCTCCTGACCGTGTGCCTGCTCTTCCTCCTCGGTGGCTACCTCGTCGCCTCCGGTCTGCGGGACCTCACCTGGCAGGGAGCGCTCGTGGGCGTCCTGCTCGTCCTCGTCGTCAGGCCGGCCGCGGGGTGGCTCGGCCTGATCGGCTTCGCGGCGGGACCCAGGGAGAAGACGGTCACCGCCTTCTTCGGCATCCGTGGCATCGGCTCGCTGTTCTACCTCGCGTACGCCCTCGGGCACACCGAGGCCTTCGAGGCGCACGCGCGGCAGCTCTGGTCGGTGGTCGCCTTCACCGTCCTGCTGTCCGTGGTCGTCCACGGCGCCGCCGCGACGCCGATCATCCGACGACTGGACCGGCTGCGCCGCTCCTCGCCCTCACCGCCCTGAGGCCCGGGACGGGGCCGGAGCCGGGTCCCGGGCCGGGTGGGTTCCGCGTGCCCTGCGCGTCCCGCGTGTGCTCACTTCGGCATGAGCACCGTGTCGATGACGTGCACGGTCGCGTTGGAGGTGTGCACGTCGCCGCAGACGATGGCGGCGGAGTCGTTCACCTTGTACGCGTCCCCGGACCCGGCGGTCGTCAGCGTCCCGCCCTGCAGGGTCTTGAAGGACCCGTCCGCGAGGTCCGCCTTGTCCACCGGCTGGTCGACCACGTGGTAGGTGAGGATCTTGGTGAGCATCTCCTTGTCGGCGAGGACCTTGTCCAGGTCCGCCTTCGGGATCTTCGCGAAGGCCTCGTTCGTCGGCGCGAAGACGGTGATGTCCTTCGCGTTGTTCAGGGTGTCGACCAGACCGGCCTTCTCGACGGCGGCGACCAGGGTGGACAGCGCCGGGTTGTTCGAGGCGGCCGTGGCGACCGGGTCGTCCGCCATGCCGGCGACCGAGCCCTCGCCCTCCTTCGGCACCGAGGCGCAGCCGGGGCCGAACGGGCTGCCGCCCTCGTCGGCCGACGCCTGCGGGGCGAGCGCTCCGAGCGAGACCGCGAGGGCCGCCGCGGCCAGGGCGGCCGAGACACGACGTGGGGTCAGCGTGGTGTTCATGACGTGCTCCTTGCATCGGCCGGATGCCCGACGCCCGACGTCGAGCGGCTGCGGCCGTGGTTCGGTTGTCCTCTCATGGAGTCATTCGGCGCCGGACGGGTCCGCGGATGGGATCCGCGGCACATTTCTTCACGACCCGGGGATACGCGGGGAGCCGCATCCGCCCGGCGCCCGGCCCCGGAAGTCGAGAGGGCGAGACCCCAGGCCCCGCAGGAACGGAACGGATCGAGACCGGTATGACAGGCACGCACTGGCTCTTCGGCGACCAGCTGGGCCCGGCCTTCCTCGCGGCGGGCGACGGCGTCCCCCGCGACGCCCCCGTGGTGATGATCGAATCGCGGGCCGTCTTCCGCCGTCGGCGCTTCCACCGGGCGAAGGCCCATCTGGTGCTCTCCGCGATGCGGCACCGCGCGGCGGAACTCGGCGACCGGGTGACGTACGTGAAGGCCGACACCTACCGTGAGGGGCTCGCGCGGGCCGTGGGCGACGGACCGGTGACGGTGCACCACCCCACGTCCCGGGCGGCGCTGGCACTCGTACGGTCCCTGGAGAACGTCACCGTCCTGCCGCCGCGCGGGTTCCTGGTCCGGCACGAGGACTTCGCCGCGTGGGCGCGGGGGCAGCGGGGGCTCCGGATGGAGGGCTTCTACCGGGGCGTGCGGCGTGACCACGATCTCCTGATGGACGGCGGGAGTCCGGCGGGCGGCACCTGGAACCTCGACCACGAGAACAGGGAGCCGCCTCCTCGCGGGGCCCGCATCCTGGGCGCTCCGGCGCCCTACCGGCCCCGGGAGGACGCCGTCGACGAGGAGGTCCGCCGCGACCTGGACCGGTGGGAACGCGACGGAGACGTCTCCTTCGTCGGCCGTGACGGCCCCCGCCTGTTCCCCGCCGACCGGCGCGAAGCCCTCGCCGCGCTGCGCCGCTTCCTCCGCCACCGGCTGGCCGGATTCGGCGCGCACGAGGACGCGATGCTCGCCGCCGACGGCACCATGAGCCACAGTCTGCTGTCCTCGTCGCTCAATCTGGGGCTGCTCGACCCGGCCGAGTGCGTGGAGCTGGCGGAGGCCGCCTGGCGGGCGGGCGAGGCGCCCCTGAACTCGGTCGAGGGGTTCGTCCGGCAGATCGCGGGATGGCGCGAGTACGTCTGGCAGCTCTACTGGTACTTCGGCGAGGACTACCGGACGTCGAACAGCCTCCGTCACACCACTCCCCTGCCCGACTGGTGGGACGAGCTCGACGCGGACGCCGTGTCCGCCCGCTGTCTGTCGACGGTGCTCCGCCAGGTCAGGGACACGGGCTGGACCCATCACATCCCGCGCCTCATGGTCCTCGGGAGCTACGCGCTCCAGCACGGCTGGGATCCGGCGGCCGTCACCGACTGGTTCCACCGCAGCTTCGTCGACGGCTACGACTGGGTGATGCTGCCCAACGTGGTGGGCATGTCGCAGTACGCGGACGGCGGCCGGATGACCACCAAGCCGTACACCTCGGGCGGCGCCTACATCGATCGCATGAGCGACCTGTGCGCGCCCTGCCCCTACCGCCCGGACCGGCGGGTCGGCGCGGACGCCTGCCCGTACACGGCCGGCTACTGGAACTTCCTGCACCGCCACCGCGGCACGCTCCAGCACAACGCCCGGATCTCCCGGGCGGTGAACGGCCTCGACCGGCTGAAGGACCTGCCGGCACTCCTCGCCCAGGAGCGGGACAGGGGCGCGGGGCCGCCGTGAACGGCGTACGGCCCGCGGCGCGCCACGGCGTACCGGCCCGCGCTCGGCCCCCTCAGCCGCCTGTCCCCCGGTCGTCCCGCCCGTCACCACCGTCTCCGGCGCCGGTCCCGGCCCCGGGGACGCCGAGCGAGCGCTCCTCCAGGCGACCTCCGTGTCCCAGCAGGCCGGTCTGGTCGAGCGAGTACTCCCGCATGAGCCGGGGCAGCTCCCGTCGCGACATCAGGTCGACCAGGAGGGGGAAGACGGGACGCCCGGCCTGGGCGAGGCGGAGCCACGGCGGCGCGTAGACGGTCGCCCGGCGCCGTACCAGTCCGTGTTCGATCCAGGCGGCCACCTGGTCCACCGGGTAGACGCGCCGGGCGGGGGCGGGCATGTGCGCGCGCAGCTCCCTGAGCACCACGTGCCGGTCGACGTCGCGGATCATGTCCGTGTCGGTCCAGTGCAGGTAGGCGACGCCGACCCCGACGCCGAAGCCGGCCACCTCGGGGCGGAGGGAACGGGCGAAGGACTCGGCGCCCGCCTTGGAGGCGCAGTAGGCGCTCATCATGGGAGCGGCGCCGAAGGCCGCGGTGGAGCAGATCTGCAGGAAGTAGCCGTGGGTGGCCCGGAGGCCGGGCAGGAAGGACCGGGCCGTGACGGCGCTGCCGACGAGGTTGACCTCGATGACGCGCCGCCAGGTGTCCGGGGCGGAACTCTCGAAGGGGCCTCCCGCGGCGACACCGGCGTTGGCGATGACGACCGAGGGAGCGCCGAGGTGCCGTCCGACCTCGTCCGCGGCCCGGTTCATGGCGTCGTCGTCGGTGACGTCGACCTCCACGACGTGACTCTCGGTGCCCAGCGTCGCGGCCACCGCCGCCAGGGTGGCGGCCTCGCGGCCCAGCAGGGCCACGCGCATCCCGCGGGCCGCGAGCCGACGGGCCAGTCCGGCGCCCAGACCGCGTGCCGCGCCCGTGACGACGGCGGTACGTCCTTGCAGTTCCCATGAGCGTGACATGTCGCCTCCGTGTCGCTGCGGCCTGGCGTCACAGCCTCTTCCCGTCCGCCCGGGTTCCGGATGCGACGCGGAGATGCCCGAGGGTGCGCCGCCACCCGTTCGGCGCCGGTCGTCCTCTCCCCGCCCCTCCCTGCTCAGACCGTTTCGCGAGCCTGTTCACGGATAGACGGCGTCCGTCAGGAACATCGACACAGCGGAGGGGACGCCGCGAGCCGTCGACCAGCGAGGGAGGGGCCCGGATGAACACGACCGGGAATGACAACGGTACGGCTCCACGCCCCCGAGCGCGCGTCTGGCGCGATCTGGTGCTGGCTGTGGGGCTCATAGGGATATGCGCCGGCGGCCTGGCTCTCTTCCTGAGGACGGCGGAGGTGGCGGGAGGCCCCAGCTCCGGGGTCCCGGTCGTCGTCCTCGTGGCGCTCGCCGCCCTGGGAGTGCTCGCCGTCGGTCACGCGGTGGCCCGCCGCGGTACGCCGCCGGTCGAGTACCGCCGCCGGAGCCTGCGCCGCCACGCCGCCCCGCCGGAGGCCCTGGCTCCCGCCCCGGACGTGCCCGACGTCGGGTCCGATGCCCTGGACCACGCGGCGGTCGACGCCGACGGTTTCGAACACGCGGTCGCCGCGCTCTGTGCGCGGGACGGCTGCACCGCCGTGGAAGTGGTCGGTGGCGCGGGCGACCTGGGCGCCGACGTCGTCGCGGTCACCACGGACGGCCGCCGTGTCGTCCTCCAGTGCAAGCACTACGCGGAGGACAACCGCGTCGGCTCCCAGGACCTGCAGAGGTTCGGAGGCACCTGCTTCACCATCCACGAGGCGGACGTGGCCGTCATGGTGACCACCAGCTCCTTCACCGCGCCCGCCGCCGAGTACGCCGCCACCTGCGGGATCATCTGCGTGGACGGGGAAGCCCTGGCCGCGTGGACGGACCAGCTCGCGCCGGCCCCGTGGGACGCGCTCGTCACCGATCCGGGGGCTCCCTGCCCGGTGACCGACCCGGCCTGAGACGCCGCGCGGGGTAGGGCGGCTACGACGCCGCCGGGCCCGGGGCGCCCCGGCCGGGTGCGCATGGTGGCTCCGGCCGGGGCCCACGGCCGCGGCATCAGTCCACCGGTTCGTCCACGGCGGAGTCCGGCTGCTTCTCCTGGTCCGCCTCCCCGTCGTCGCCGCCGTCCCGGCGCCCGGTGCCCGCCACGTCGGTCTCGGGCGCCTCTCGGCCGGGCCAGTCCGGTACGGGTATCGCCAGGGGGTCCTCCCCCTCTTCCGCCTGCTGGTTCTGCGGGTCGCGGGGAAGCGGCTCGTCCGGAGTGCTCATACTGCTCACCTTCCTCTGGCGGCGGTCTTTCGCTGGTGGAGACCGGGGACGCGCACGACCCCGTCCCTCGGCTGCTCACCGGTGTACGCCTCCGCAAACCCTCACCGCCGCACGCACCCCCGCACCGGTCACCGGTCAGGCGTCACCGGCGTCGGAGCCGGAACCGGAGCCACGGCCGAAGCCGGGGCCGGAACCGGAGCCACGTCCGGAGCCGGAGCCGGGGCCGGAGTCCGAGACGGAGCCGGAGCCGGACTCCGAGTCCGCGTCGAGGGCCTCGAGCCCGTCGCGCCAGCGGGCCGTCCGATCCGTCGCGCTCTGTTCCCACCACGGCTCCCCGCGTTCCCCGAGGGCGACCTTCGCCCGGTGTACGCGCGCCCGCGCGGCCCGCTCGGCCACCGTGTCCTGCTCCCTCAGCGCCGCCGCCACGCCTCGGCGGGCCGCCATCAGATGCGAGCGCAGCCGGGCCGCGGGCTCCTCGGGAATGTCGGGATCGGTGGCACGCCACCGCCGGCCCCCGACGACGATGTAACGCCCGTCGGCCGTGTGCTCCGGATGCGATCCCGTCGGCTTAGGCATACCGCTCCCTTCCTCTCCACCGATCCTCCCTGCCCCGGTTCCCGGTCGCAGCCCCTGAGCGCCACCGGACGCCCGGACGGGGGGCGGCCGCCGCCGACGGTGCGGGGACCACGGCGTCGGCGAAACGTTTCCGGCTGCCGCGAGGTCGGCGCCCACACCGTCGGCACGACGGGTACGGACGGTCCAGGGGGTCAGGACGGCGTGCGGGTGGCGGTGACGACGTAGTAGTCGAGGCTGCCCTCCCGGTACGCCTTCAGGAAGTTGCGCGGCCATGTGCCCGGCTCCCACTGGTCCGACAGCCAGCGGTCCCAGCCCTCCCACACCTCAGGGCCGACGGAGGCGGCCCGCACCTCCGTCAGACCTGCGCGACCGAACGCCTCGGTCAGACACCCGACAGGGCGCGCGATGTCCAGTCCGTCGGCGAACGAGTTCAGGAGGGCCGCGAGCCGACCGCCGTGGCCCGGATCGTCGTCCGGGGTGAAGAAGCTCGCGACGGCCACCCGCCCTCCTGGCCGCAGCACCCGTGCCGTCTCGCGGGCGAAGGCCGTCAGGTCCTCGAAGTGCTGGGCGGCCTCGACGCTGTGGACGCGGTCGAACGCACCGTCGTCGAACGGCATGTCCTCCGCCGCGCCCCGGACGAACCGGAGCGACGACGGGGAGGCGTCCAGCAGCACGGCGTTGGTGCGGCGGGCGCGCTCCAGCTGCTGCGGGTGGATGTCCATACCGGTCACCCGCGCCGGCCGGTACTCGCGTACGGCCAGCGCGCATCCGACACCGAGCCCGCAGCCGACCTCGAGCAGATCCCGCCCTTCGAGCGGGCCGGCGGCGTCGAGCACATGCCGGTACAGGTCCTCCTGGCTGCGGACGCGATCGTCCACCGAGAGCGGTCCGCCGAGATCGATCGAGCGCCAGTAACCGAAGTTGATGAACCCTCCGGCGAACACCGGAACCGAACTGAGGTCGGCCGGCCCGTACGTCTCCCGGACCGCGGGCCGCATGTCCACCGCTTCCGCCATCTGCGTCACCTCCACGGAAAGTGTGACGCCGGGGCCCGTCCGTGTCGACGGCGCCTCGCGCCCCTCGGCACCACGACACCCGGCTTCCCGACAGGTGATCTTCTGGTACGGGCGGGACCGTCCACCGCCGGCCCCGACGCGGCCATCGCGGCGCGTCAGTGGCTCCGGGAGGCGTTGAGCCGGGCGGCCTGCCGCGTCAGGTGGTCGCGCTCGGCGAGGTTCGGTGCCTTCCGGGCCGCCTCCGCGTAGAGGCGAGCCGCCGTCGCCGGGTCCCCGTCGCGCTCGTGGAGGTACGCCGCCACCGCGGTGTGGCGGGGCACGGTGTCGTCCACGGCCGCGAGCGCCGCCAGGCCCGCGCGTGGTCCGTCGGCCTCACCGACGGCCACGGCGCGGTTGAGCCGCACCACCGGGCTGTCGGTCAGGCGCGCCAGCTCGTCGAACCACTCGACGATCTGCACCCAGTCGGTCTCCTCGGCGGTGCGTGCGTCGGCGTGGAGCGCCGCGATGGCGGCCTGGGCCTGGAACTCGCCCGGCCGGTCACGGGCGAGGGCCCCCTGCAGGATCGTGACGCCCTCCGTGATCGCCCCGGTGTCCCACCTGCCGCGGTCCTGCTCGGCGAGCGGCACCAGGCTGCCGTCGGGCGCCGTCCGGGCGGCCCGCCGGGCATGGTGGAGCAGCATGAGGGCGAGCAGTCCCGCGACCTCGGGGTGGTCGATGGCGGCCGCGAGCTGCCGGGTGAGGCGGATGGCCTCCGCGGCGAGGTCGACGTCGCCGGAGTAGCCCTCGTTGAAGACGAGGTAGAGGACGCGCAGCACGGTGGCGACGTCCCCCGTCCTGTCGAGCCGTACGCCGGAGACGGTGCGCTTGGCCCGGCTGATGCGCTGCGCCATGGTCGCCTCCGGCACCAGGTAGGCCTGGGCGATCTGGCGGGTGGTCAGTCCGCCGACGGCGCGCAGGGTGAGCGCGACCGCCGACGACGGGGTCAGGGAGGGATGGGCGCAGAGGAAGTAGAGCTGGAGGGTGTCGTCCGCGGTGGCCCCGGGTCCCGGCACCGGCTCCGCGTCGACGGCGTCCTCGCGCCGGCGGCGGGCGGTGTCGGCGCGGGTCGCGTCGAGGAACCTGCGCCACGCCACGGTGACCAGCCAGCCCTTGGGGTCCCGCGGCTGGTCGGCCGGCCAGACGCGGACCGCCTCGACCAGCGCGTCCTGCACGGCGTCCTCGGCCGCCGCGAAGTCGGCTCCGCGGCGGACGAGGATTCCGAGGACGCTCGGTGTGAGGCTCCGGAGCAGGGCCTCGTTCATCGGGAAGGTCACTCGGTGACGGTGGGCGGCGCGGTCAGGAAGGGGCGGAGTTCGAGCCACTCGTGGATCGGCTTGCCGCCCGCTCCGGGGGCGGCGGACAGTTCTCCGGCGAGTTCGACGGCGCGCTCGTAGCTGTCGACGTCGATCACCATCCAGCCGGCGATGAGGTCCTTGGTCTCGGCGAAGGGACCGTCGGTGACGGGCGGGCGTCCCTCGCCGTCGTACCGGACGAAGGTTCCCTCGGGGGCGAGCGCCTGGCCGTCGACGAACTCGCCGGTTCCCTCCAGCCTGGCCGCGAAGTCGTGCATGTACCGCATGTGGGCCGAGATCTCCTCCGGGGTCCACTGGTCCATCGGCACGTCGTTGACCGCGGCCGGGGCGCCACGGTAGTGCTTGAGCAGCAGGTACTTGGCCATCGTGCTTCTCCTCGGTCCGGTGCGACCCCTTCTGGTCGCTTCCAGGGCTGGGACGGAGCCGACCACGGGTTCTCGACATCGTCGCCCGAAGTTTTCTCGCGCGCTCGTCCGGTGACGCTGTTCCGGGCGGAGACCAGGCGCGCGAGCCGGCTAACGCGCTACCCGGTAGCGGAGGTACACGACCCGTGAGCCGTAGGTGCGGGTCTCGACGAGTTCGAGATCCACCCGGCGCTGGTGCGGGGGAAAGAACGGGATGCCGCCGCCGACCAGCACCGGATGGACCATGAGCTGGTACTCGTCGATGAGACCCGACGCGGCGGCCTCGGCGGCGAGGGTCGCGCCGCCGATCGCGATGTCGCCCTCCCCCGGCTCGGCTCGCAGCCGTTCGATCTCCTCCGCGACGCTGCCGGAAGCCAGGCGGGCATGGCCTTCGACCGCCGACAGCGTGGTGGAGAAGACGACCTTCGGCAGGGGGTTCCACAGCGCGGCCCACTCGAGCGTGGAGTCGTCGACCGACGGATCCTGGTCGGCGGTCTCCCAGTACAGCATCGTCTCGTACAGCCGCCGCCCCAACAGGTGCACGTCGACCTTGCGGATCTCGTCGATCCAGAAGCGGAAGACTCCGTCGTCGGGGGCCGTCCAGTCGAAGTCGCCGTCCGGCCCGACGATGTAGCCGTCGAGCGAGACGCCCATCGAATAGGTGACGCTGCGCATGGAAGTCCTCCTCGGTGCCGGGTTCGACCGTACGACCGCCCGACGCGGCGGGCCTTCACGGCACGCGGGGGGCTTCGGACGCGCTGCTGCCGGCAGCCGGCCGTGACCGCCACGTCCCGCCCGCCCGTCCGCCACTCACCGGCCGTCCGCCGCGGAGGGCCCGGGAAAGGACACACGCGTCGGGATCAGAAGGCGTAGCGCACGCGCAGCCAGGGGGCGCGGGCCTCGATCAGGCCGCGCATCGTCTCCACGGCGGAGGCCTTGACCGCGTTCCGGTAGCGGACGTTCCAGCTGCCGTTCTCGGAGCGCTTGGGCTGCTGGAGGTCCTGGCGCCAGAGCATCTCCTCGGCTCGGGGGTGCCAGCCGAGGTTGACCTCGTGCAGGTCCTGGTTGTGGGTGAGCATGATGATCTCCGCCGCCGCCTGGTCCCGCACCCGTTTCGGCAGGACGTCGCCCATGGCGCGGAGCAGCTCGTCCCAGGCCTGCTCCCAGCCCGGCCGGATGACCACCGGGGAGAGGTTGAAATGCACTTCGTAACCGGCGTCCAGGAAGTCCGCGGCCGCCGCGAGCCGGTCCGCGACCGGGCTGGTCCGGATGTCCAGGAGCTTGGAGTCGTCCGGCGGCATCAGGGAGAACCGGATCCGGGTCCGTCCCCGCGGGTCGAGCCGTAGCAGATCGGGGTTGACGAACTTGGTGGCGAAGGACGCCTTGGCCGTGGGCCACCGGCGGAAGGCGTGGACGAGGTCGGCGGTGTTGTCGCTGATCAGGTCGTCGACCGCGCAGTCGCCGTTCTCCCCGATGTCGTACACCCAGGCCTGCGGGTCGCACTGGTTGGGTTCGGTCTTGGGGCCGGTGGCGGCGATGTGCCGGCTGATGCTGCCCAGGACCCGGTCGACGTTCGTGAAGACGGTGATGGGGTTGGCGAAGCCCTTGCGTCGCGGGACGTAGCAGTACGCGCAGGCCATGGCGCATCCGTTGGAGAGCCCGGGGGCGATCCAGTCGGCGGAGCGTCCGTTGGGCCGGACGCCGAAGGACTTGCGCTCGCCGAGGACGAGCGTCTCGCGCTTGACCCTGACCCACCGCTCCACGTTTCCCTCGTTGCCGTGCAGGTGCGGGATGCGCCAGTGGGAGTCCGTCTCGACGAGACGCGCGCCGGGGAACCGCGCGATGATCTGGCGCCCCCGCCAGGAGTCCGCGGCGGCGGGCTCGGCGTGGATCTCCGCCACGTGCAGCAGCTTGCGCGCCTGCGGCCCGTCGCGGAACGGGCGGTTGTCCGCGTCGTCGGCCGACTCGGCCGCGGCCATGAGGTCGCTCATGCTGAACAGGCCGTCGGCGTCCTCAACCGGCTCGCCCCCCGGTCCTCCTGAACGCTGTCGCATGGCCTCTCCGCCGGCACGGGGGTGATCTCCGGGCGCCGACCCCGGGCCGGTGCCGGGCGGGCGCGGGGCGGGCCGTCGACGCGGCACTCTCCCAGTGTACGGAAGGTCGGCGGCGCCCCGGCGGATCAGAGCGGAGCGCCGCCTGACCCGATCTCGCTGCCGTCCGGATCGTGGTACGTCACCTTGCGTACACCGTCCGCGTACGGCTCGCGGCCGGTCGGTGTCAGTCCGTTCGGTCGGCGATCGCGTCGACGGGGGGTCGAGGTCGTCGACGAAGAGGGTGTGCAGGGCCGGGCCGGTGCTCGACGCCCACGTACCGGTGGTCCCCCGTGCACACACCGCTTCCGTGTCGTTCGCCAGGAACGCCGACGGGGCGCCGAGAAGACGCTCGTTCAGCACCCGACGTCCCTTTTCATACCGTCCGACTGACCTGGTCAGCCCGTCTATTGACGGATAGTCACGTAATCGCACAGTGATACGATCTCCGTGCAAGCGGAGCGGGCGGATAAGCGCAGAACAACACCTCCGGCACGGGGGTGTCCCAGGCAGGCGTCCCGATGCGGACGGTCCGCCGGTCCACCGCATTGACGGGAATTCCGCACCTGGCCGTCGGTCGCCTGAAGAGAGTCTTATGACGGAATACATACAGAACCCGGTGCTCTGGGCTCTGTCGGTCCTCGTTCTTGCCGCCATCGCCGTCATCGTCCGCCAGCGCAGGGCGGCCAAGGCCTTGAGGCAGCAGATCGACGGGCTCCGGAGCCATTACTCCGACCTGGAGAACCACTACACACAGTCCGTCGAGGCCGCGCAGGAACAGGCCGAGGAAGCGACGAAGACCGTCCTGAAGTCCGCGATGCGGACGCTCCAGGGTCTCGCCGCCGAACAGCAGCTGGTCGTCTCACGGCTGCAGAGCAAATACGGCGAGTCCGCCATGCTCCAGGACCTGCTCGAGATCGACCACACCAACTCGCAGTTCGGCCGGCGCGCGCAGTCCATCGCCGTGCTCTGCGACGGCTGGCTCGGCCGCCACCGCGACGTGGCGTCCGTGTACGACGTGGTCCGCAGCGCCCAGGGCCGGATCCGGCACTACCGGCGCGTGGAGATCCTCTCGCGCGTCGACTTCGGCATCACCAGCCGCGCCGTCGAGCCGGTGGCGCTGGCGCTCGCCGAGCTCCTCGACAACGCCACCAGCTACTCGAGCCCGGACACCGTCGTCGAGATCAACACCCGCACGGTGCCCAAGGGCGTGTGCATCGTCGTCGACGACGCGGGCGTCGGCATGAGCGACGAGGAACGGACCGGCGCCGAGCGGCTGCTCTCCAGCAACCGCGTCACCGGCGTCTCCGGCCTCGGCAACCCGCCGCAGTTCGGCTTCGCCGTGATCGGCGTGCTGTGCGAGCGCTTCGGCTTCGAGGTGTCCGTGGACTCGACCTCCCCCTACGGCGGCGTCCGCGCGGTCCTCCTGCTGCCGCACGAGCTGCTCACCAGCGTGCCGGTGCAGAAGCCCACCGCGCCGCCCGTGACCACTCCCGGCGTACCGCACCCTCACCCCGGCGTCCCGCATCCGCACCCGGGCGGGCCCGAGGTCGTGCCCGCGGCGCCCCCGACCGCCGACGGCCTGCCCAAGCGGCGCCGCAAGCGGCCGATGGCCATCGTGCCCAGCAGTACGTCCGCACAGGCTCCGAGCCGCTCCGACGCCGAAGCGGCGGCGATCATGAGTGCCTTCCAGCGAGGCACGCAGTCCGGCAGGGCGTCCGCTCCGGAGGCGCCGGACCGGACGAGCAGCACATCCGGTGCAAGCAGCGAAGGACATGAGGTCTCGTGAACGACGATCTGTCATGGATGCTCGACAGCGCCCTGGAGATTCCGGGGGCGCTGCACGCGGTCCTGATATCGGCCGACGGCCTGTTGATGGCCAGGTCGAACGACTACGACAGGGACAACGCCGACCGCGTCGCGGCCGCGATGAGCGGGGTGCAGTCGCTGAGCCGCTCGCTCGGCTTCTTCTGCGAGGACCCGAACGCGCGTTGGCGGCAGACCGTGGTCGAGTTCGACGGCGGCTGGGTCTTCCTGATCTCCGCCGGTGAGGGCGCCTACCTCGGCGTCTCCGCCTCCCCGGACGTCGACATGGCCGACATCACCTTCCGGATGCAGCAGCTCGTCGGCCAGCTCGGCAAGGTGCTCATGACGCCGCCGCGTGAGAACCTCGGCGCGCGGTCATGAGGGGACGCGAGGAGTGGGAGCCGGAGGCCGCCGAGCTGGTCCGGCCGTACGTCATCACCAAGGGACGCGGCCTGCCCGACGAGGAGCAGCTCTCCCTGATCACGCTGGTGACGGCGGCGGACGAGGAGCGCCAGCGGCCCACCCGGCTCTCCCCCGAGGAGCAGCGGCTGCTCGACATCTGCTCCGCCGGCTACCTGTCGGTCGCCGAGATCGCCGGCCACACCCGGCTGCCGCTCGGCGTCGTGAAGATCCTCCTCGCCGCCCTGACCGAGGGCGGCTACCTCATCACCCGCTCGCCGGTACGACGGGCCGCCCTCGCCGACCGGGAGATCCTGGAGGAGGTGCTCAATGGTCTCCGCGCCAAGTTTGGGTAAGCAGGACTACGTACGCGACGGGGCCTCGCAGATCCCGGTCAAGATCCTCGTCGTCGGGCACTTCGCGGTGGGCAAGACCACGTTCATCGGCTCCATCTCCGAGATCGAGCCG
The DNA here is from genome assembly GCF_042716475.1 of Streptomyces sp. NPDC058671. Lineage (NCBI taxonomy): Bacteria > Bacillati > Actinomycetota > Actinomycetes > Kitasatosporales > Streptomycetaceae > Streptomyces > Streptomyces sp. NPDC058671. The sequence continues at coordinate 67,501 of NZ_JBHXSA010000030.1, forward strand.
CTGACCACCGAGGAGCGGATGACGCAGGCCGCCGAGCACGTCGACGACCTCAAGGGCGTCCGGGGCAAGACCACCACCACGGTCGCCATGGACTTCGGCCGCCTGACCATCAGCGACCGCATCGTGCTGTACCTGTTCGGCACCCCCGGTCAGCAACGGTTCGTGCAGATGTGGGAGGACCTCGCGCGCGGGGCCCTCGGCGCGCTGGTGCTCGTCGACCCCGAGCGGCTCGCGGACTCCTTCGGGGTCATCGACCTGATCGAGCAGTACGGACTGGAATACGCCATCGCCGTCAACCACTTCGACGGCTCGCCCCTGCGGGACGAGGCAGCGCTGCGCGAGGCGCTGGACCTGCTCGACGACACCCCCGTCGTCACCTGCGACGCGCGCGACGAGCAGTCGTCCGCCGCCGCACTGACCACTCTGGTCCGCTTCTTGCTGGACCGCGCCCGACAGGAGCAATAGCCCGCCATGGACCCCCAGACCCCCGCCCCGGCGCCCCCGCCCGGCTGCCCCGCCCACGCGTCGGGTGCCCGGGTCCCCCTGCACGGACCGGAGTTCGCCGCGGACCCCCAGGCCTACTACGCCTACCTGCGTCACTTCGGCCCCACCGCTCCCGTGGAGCTCGCCCCCGGGGTCGAGGCCACCCTCGTCACCGACTACGCGGCGGCGCTCCAGCTGCTCCAGAACTCCGCGTCCTTCCGCAAGGACGCCCGCATGTGGCGCGAATTCGCCGAGGGCAGGGTCCCGCGGGACAGTCCCGTCGTGCCCCTCCTCGCGTACCGGCAGAACTGCATGTTCAGCGACGGCAGCGAGCACCTGCGGCTGCGGCAGGCGATCACGGACAGCATGGCCCGCGTCGACTCGCACCGGCTCGCCCGGAACACCGAGCGGATCTCGGACTACCTGATCTCCCAGTTCGCGTCCCGAGGCTCGGCGGACCTCCTCGGCGACTACGCGAAGCAGCTGCCGCTGTTCGTCTTCAACGAACTCTTCGGCTGCCCGGCCGGCATCGGCGACCGGGTGCTGTTCGGCATCACCGGGATGTTCGACGGGGTGAACGCCGAGAAGGCGACCGCCGTACTGTTCGGGGCCGTACAGGAACTGGTCACGCTCAAGCGGAGCCGACCGGGCGACGACGTCACGTCCTGGCTGATGCAGCACCACGCCGACCTGACCGACCAGGAGATGGTCGACCAGCTCTCCCTGCTCCTCGGCGCGGGCGCCGAACCGCTGCGCAACCTCCTCGGCAACACCCTGCACCGACTGCTCACCGACGACCGCTACGCCGACGGTGGCGGTCTCATCGGGGAGGCGCTCGACGACACGCTGTGGGACAACCCGCCGATGTCCAACTACGCGCCCCACTACCCGGCCGCGGACATGGAGTTCGCGGGCGAGAAGGTTCGGGCCGGGGACCTGATGCTGGTGAGCTTCGCCGCCGCCAACACGGGGCCCGCGCTGACGGCCGCCCGCACGGCCGGCAGCAACCGGTCCCACCTGGCGTGGAGCGCCGGCCCGCACGGCTGCCCGTCCAAGGAGCCGGCCAGGCACATCACCGTCACGGCCATCGAGCACCTGCTCAACCGTCTGCCGGACGTCGAGCTCGCCGTACCGGAGGACAGCCTGATCTGGCGTCCCGGCCCCTTCAACCGGGCCCTGGCCACGCTGCCCGCCACGTTCACCCCCGTCCCGTCGACGGGACGCGGCGACGCCCTTCCCGGGGCGGGGACCGCCGCGCCCGGCGGCCGGTCGGGCGACCCGTCCGGCGGGGAGGCGAAGGGCGAACGGAAGGGACGCTGGAGTCAGTTCCTGTCCTGGCTGACCAACTGATCCACAGAATCTCCCTCACCTCCACATCCTTGCATGACCATTCGATCGCAGGGGTAGTGATCGACGCGGCATCAGTGTTGCGCAAGAGGTTAAGGAGCTGTCGTGGACCACATATCCACCGACACCGCTTTGTCGGAGCCACCACCCCGCGTCGGTGCGCACCGGGATACCCGCCCTCGTCGGCGGGTATCTTCATGCGTACCCCGATTTCTGGCGGGGGGCCGGTGACCGGCTTGCCGACCGACACCTCTCCGGCTCCCGGGTCCGGCACGCTCGGCGCCTTCACCCGGGCCCAGTTGGTACGTCTCTGCGACGTGGCGGGGCTCTCCGCGGCGGACACGGAGACGTACGCGCACACCCTGATCGAGGCGCTGGGCCCGGCCGCCGAGCGGTCGCTGGCCCTGCCGCCGCCCACCCGGACGTTCCTCTCCGACGACCACACTCCCGTCGAGTACTCGCTCTCCTTCAGCCCCGGCCGGGCCCCGGCACTGCGCGTGCTGGTGGAGCCGGGCTTCGGCGCGGACACCCGGGCGGAGAACGGCCGGATCGGACTGGACGTCGTCCGCGCGATGGCCCGGCGCTGGGACTTCTCCACCGATCGGCTCGACGAGATCGAGGACCTCTTCTTCCCGGCCAAGCCGAAGGGCCCGCTCGCGCTGTGGATCGCGCTGGAGCTGCTGCCCGGCGGCGTGCCCAAGGTCAAGGTGTACCTGAACCCGGCCGCGTCGGGGGCGAAACGTTCCGCCAAGACCGTACGGAAGGCCCTGCGCCGCCTCGGTCACACACGGGCGTACGCGGCGCTGCCGAAGGCCGACGGCCACCCCTTCCTCGCCCTGGACCTCGGCCGCTGGGAGACCCCGCGGGTGAAGGTCTACGCCCGGCACCCCGACCTGTCGGCCGCCGAGGCGGGCGGCCTGTCCCGTACGGGCTCCGGTCCGGGTCCTGCGGAGATCCAGGAGTTCCTGCGGACAACCGCCGCCACCGACGACCTCGACCGGCGGCCGGGCCTGACCTGCCACTCCTTCACCGAGACGGAGACCGGCCGCCCCAGCGGCTTCACCCTCCACATCCCGGTACGCGACTACGCCCGCGACGACCGCGAGGTCCTCGGCCGGGCGGTGGACGTCCTGCGCGGCCACGGCATGGACCCCGCCCCGCTGGTCAGGTCGCTGTCCGCCCTCACCTCGCGGCGACCCCAGGACGGAGTGGGCCTCATCGCCTACCTCGCGCTCGCCCACCAGCAGGGCCACCCGCCCCGGGTGACCGCGTACCTCTCGTCGGAGGCCTACGCCGTCACACCGCCGACGAAGCTGCCGCGCCGCGCGGCGGCGGGGGTCTAGCACCGGCCCGCCGACCGCTCGTGAAGCTGCCGGTGAAGATCCACCGCGACATACGCCGTCGGGGGCGCGGCGGGGGCGGGCGCGGCGCCCCCGACGTGGCGGGGTCGAGGCGCGGGCGCGCGGCCGTCCAGACCGGGCCAGGCCGGGTCGGGCCATGCCGGGCAAGGCCAGACCGGGCCAGGGCTTCAGGACTCCTGGAGCTCTCGCATCTCCTGGAGGTAGGGACCGACGTCGACCTGGATGGAGGCGCCGCCCTCCGCCGTGCCGTAGCGCTCGGCGATACCCCTCAGGTACGCGGTGATCTCCTCCCGCATCGCGTCCGCGTCCGGCAGGGCCGCCTCGCCGTCGATGATGCGGGCGACCCAGCGTGTCTGGCCCTCCACGAGCCGTGTGATCGCACCCATCGGGCGGACCAGGCCGACGAAGTACAGACCGGGCCGGCCGGGAGCGACGATCCGCCGGTACAGCTCGACCGACCCGTCAGGACCGACCGGGCATCCCTCGGGCAGGAACGGGAAGTCCATGCGGTAGCCGGTGCAGTAGACGATCGCGTCGGCCTCCTCCGAGGTCCCGTCGGTGAAGACCACCCTTCTCCCGTCGAGGTGGTCGATCCCCGGCCTGGGGGTCACCGCGCCGTGGCGTATGCGGCTGAGGATCTCGTCGGAGATGGTGACCGGGGAGGAGAAGAGCGGATGGTCCGGCTCGGGCAGGCCGTAGTCGGACATCCTGCCCCGCGCGACCCGCAGGGACTCCGCGGCGAAGTCGATCTGCTCGGGCAAAGACATGGCGGTGAACCACGGCGCCTCGGCCATCTCGTCGACGGACATGCCGTAGAGCTGCTTGGGGACGATGTGCAGTCCCCGGCGCACCGAGAGCACGGTGCGCGCGGCATGCCGGGAGAGGTCCGCGGCGATGTCCACCGCCGAGGCGCCGAGGCCCACGACGACGACGCGCTGCCCGGCGAAGTCGGCACCGTCCTGGTAGTCGACGGCATGCAGGATCCTGCCGGCGAACCCGTCGGAACCGGGCGGAGAGGGCTTCGGCAGCGTCGGCACCGTGTTGTGCCCCGAGGCGACGACGAGATGGGCGAACCGCCGCGACTCCAGCGCCCCGTCCGCTCCCCGGCTGACGACCGTCCACGCCGTGTCGTCGCCCTCCCGCCGCACCGACACGACCTCGACGCCGAACTCGACGCGGTCCGACACCCCCGCCCACTCGGCGAAGGACCGCAGATAGGCGGCGACCTCGCTGTGCCGCGGATAGAGGGGGTACGCGTCGGGCATCGGGAACGCGGTGTACCCCGTGAGCTGCTTCGCGGTGTTCAGGTGCAGCGACTGGTACCCGGGCCCCGGCTCACCGGCCCCCGGCTGCCGCCAGATCCCGCCGACATCGACCGCCCGTTCGAGACAGACGAAGTCGATCCCCTTGACCGCCAGAGCGTGTGCGGCCGCCAGCCCCGACAGCCCCGCACCGATCACGCACACGCTCACGTCTTCCCCCACAGAACAGACACTCCCCCGCTCGAACGATCATTCACTGCCCACCCGCCGCCCGGCTCACACCCGCGAGTCCCCCGAGGACGCCGGCGAGGATCGCCTCGCAGTGGTCCAGCAGCCTGCCGCTGGGCCTGAGAACCGCGGGGCGTCTCCTGAAAGGCGCTCGGTTCCGTACTCGGCCGCGTGACGTCCGCGGCGGTCGGGCGCGCCGGAACGTGGCAGGCCGGCCCCCGCGTGCACGGGAGCCGGCCTGCCGACGGTCGCGCGGCCCGCAGCTGGTCAGGCGGGCTCGACGAGGAGCTGGCCGCCGCTGAAGTGGACCTGGGCCTTGGTGCCGGTGTTGATGTTCCACTGCGGTGTGATGGTGACGCGTTCGCCCGGCTTCATGCCGGTGAGCAGGTGCCGGCGGGAGGCGTAGACGCGGCTGGGGCCGTGGGCGGAGAGTCCGCGGGCGGGACTCGAGGGGGTGTACCCGCCGCTGGCCCGCCACAGCGCCCACACGGTGGCCGTGGGGCCGGCGGTGGTGTGGATGGCCGCGGAGATGGTGACGTAGGCGGCACCGGACGACGGCACGGTGAAGGTGACGGGGGCCCAGTCGGCGGCGGGGAAGTCTATCGAGGTCTCCAGCCGGTCGCAGGCGGGGGCGGTCCGCTGGGTCGAGATCAGCAGCGGGGGGCGGTGCGTCCCTTCGGTGAAGGGGGCGTCGGCCTGTCGGCGCAGCTGTTCTGCCGGGTGCCCGGCGGGTATCCCGTGCACCTGGAAGCGTACGGTCGCGGGCTCGGAGTGGTTGCTGGCGACCCAGGCGACGGCTTCGATCCTGCGGGGACCGGCGGCCCAGGTCTGCGGCGGGCTCCAGCTCCACCTGCCGTCCGCGCCCACGGGGGATTCGCCGACGCGGATGCCGTCGTCGAGCAGGTGGACGGCGCGCACGCCCTTCTGGGCGGTGCCCCGGAACTCGGGCCGGGGGTGGGTGTACGAACCGTCCGCCGGCGCTTCGATCACCGGGGGTTCGACGTGGGTGACGACGACGAAGGTGACGGTCGCGGTGTCGGTGAGGTCCTGGCCACGTCCCGCGGCGACGAGCAGGGTCTGCTCACCGGCCGGCCAGCCGCTCTCCCGGCGCCAGCTCCAGGCACCGTTCGGGCCGGGGCGGGTACTGCCTATGCACCGCGTACCGGTGAAGAAGTAGAGGGTGTCCGTGTCCGGCGGGCAGGTGCCGGACAGGGCGTGGAGCGGGCCGACGATCGCCTGCGCGCGCGGGACCGTGATCGTCACCGGCTGCGAGTCGACGCGCTCGGGCTCGGCCTGGGGCTGGGCACGCCACGGCCACTGCCGCTTGCGCTGCGGCTCGGGCCGCTGCCCCAGCCACGATTCGACCCGGACCAGGTGGGCTTCCTGCTCGGCGGCCGCGCTCTTCAGGGCGCCGAGCTCGTCCTCGGTCAGGACGGCGTCCACCGCTCGCTGCGGGAGGTCGGCCGCGGTGAGCAGGCCGTGCTCGACGAGCTGGGCCAGCAGCCAGGAGGCCGTGGCCTGCGCGCCGCGGGTGTTGAGGTGGGTCCAGTCCCTTTTGCCCTGGGGGTGTCCGGGGTGCTCGCCGGGTTCGAGCCAGCCCAGCAGCCGCACGGCCGCCGTCGGGCCGAGGTCCTGCCACAGCTCCTCGGACCACCGGTTGAGGTCCACCAGGGGTACGTCCACGTCCGCGGCGGTCTTGACCATGAGGTCGGCGCGCTCGCGCAGTCCGTTGGCGACCCGTCCGTCGGCGTGGAAGGTCCCCCGTGCCAGCGACGTCACGAACACCGGCGACACCCCGATCTCCCGCAGCGTCTCCGCGTACAGCTCCAGGTACGCCCGGTACTCGTCGGCGCTCGTGTACTTGTCGGGCTCCATCATGTTCTGGTCGTTGTGCCCGAACGAGATGAGCGCGATGTCCCCGGGGCGCGCTTCGTTGAGCACCTCGATGTAGCGATGGGTGTAGAAGCTGCGGCTTGATGCGTTGTACAGGGCGAAGTTGCGGACCCCGGTGTTCCCGGCGAGCAACTCGGTGAGCGCCTGCCCCCAGCCCTGCAGGGGCTGTTGCTTGGGATTCACCGCGGCGGTCGAGTCCCCCAGAACGAGGATGCGCCGTCCGCTCGCGCTGTCCGACGGAGTGTCACGAAGGGCACCGGCCACCGCGGTCGGCTCCGTGGCCTTCGACGCAGGGCTCGTGCTGTCGGAAACCGATATTCGGGAATCCTGTGCGGGTGCGGGGGTCATGACGAGAACGCTCCGATGCGAACAGAGGACTTGTTGCGAACGAGGGTGGTTCGACCGCTGGCTTGCGAGGCACATGCACCCGCTGGTCGCGCCGAGGCTGAGCCTGGAGCCGGCTCCTGTGCCCTACGGCGCAGGCCACCCGGCCCCGAGCCGAGGTCCGCCACGTCTCGACGTGACTCGCGGCCCGGCTTTCGGAACAGCCCGGAGTCTCGCCTCTACGATTCCGTCATCGCATTCGTCAACGTTCCCGGCCCTTTTCTCGAAAGGGATGCGGCGTCAGCGCGGGTGCGCCTGGACAACATGCCACGCCGGCGACGAACGGTCAAAGGAAACGCACAGGGACCTCAAGGCCTCCCTGACACCCGAGTCGCCGATTCGAGCAGAAGGCGAGAGATGCCCGAATTCACCGGGGCTCCTCTGCCCACCGCGCGTGACCAAGGTCATGGCGTCGGAGTCCAAAGCGACAGTCACCGTCAGGGCGGTCGGCCACTGGTGACGCGGACGGGCTCCGCAGCACCCGGCCGAACCCTCTGACCGCGACCCGTCTCACCCCGTGGGGGCGGCTTCCCGGCGCCGCTCGTGTCGCCGGCCCATGGGCTCTACTCGAAGAGGGACATCACTCCGAGCACCCAGAGCCACACGTGCCCGACGACCCCCACGAGGCAGCCGCCGCCCATCACGACACCGCTCAGGGTCCACCCTCCGGTGTCCCTCGCGAGTTCCCTGTCCCCCTCGTAGGACGCCGGGTCGTCCCAGTCGACCGGGCGTCCCAGCCGCTCGGCGCAGGCGGTCCGCACCGCTGCCAGCTGTTCCTGCGCGAAGGCGGTGGCGGCCAGCGTCTCGGGACCGCGCTAGGCGAGCGCCTTCATCCGCCCACCGGGGGTCCGGTAACGCGCCTCGAAGGCGGTCGTCTCCTCGACGCTCCGGTCTTCTTCCAGGTACATCCAGCGCCCCGCCTCCGCCTCCTCCCCGTACAGCCGGTAGACCTGGGCGAGCCGGCGGCGGAGCGTCAGGTCGTGCGGGTACGACGAGACGAGCCCCCGCAGGCGCTGCCGTGCCATCGGCACCCGGCCGGCGACGAGATCGGCGTCCACACGGGCGAGGGTGTTCAACTGAGACATGCGCACATGATCGAGCACCGGGGTCCCGGGACTCGACCTGTTTTGCGCCGGCGCCAGGCCTCCACCCCTCGGGGACGGCGGCGGACCGGGCCCTTCCCACCTGGGACGGCGGCGGACCGGGCCCTACCCACCTGGGGCGGCGGCGGCGCCGTGGCCGGTTCGGCTCAGCGCTTCCTCCGGCTGCGACGGACGAGCAGGAGGACGGCGAGCGCGGTGGCCGCGGCGAGCAGGGGGGTGCGCTTGCCCTTGGCGAGGGTCACCGCCGACTCGGCCTGCTCGCGGACCGGGTCCGGGGTCTTCTCTGCGGCGAGGTGTCCGGCGCGGGTCGCGGTGTCGCGGACCTGCGCCACGGCGAGGGCCGCCTTCTCCAGGACCGGGTCGGGGGTCTTGTCCTTGACCAACTGAGCGGCGTGCGCCGTCTTCTCCCGAAGCTGTTCGGTGACGACGGCGGCCTTCTCTGCGGCTTGTTCCCTCAGTTCCGCCGCCTTCTCCTTGGCCTGCTCCGTCAACTCGGCCGACTTCTCCTTTGCCTGCTCCTTCAACTCGGCCGACTTCTCCTTCGTCTGTTCCTTGAATTCGGCCGCCTGCGCCGTGAACTCGGCCGCCTTCTCCTTGGCCTGTGCCTTGACGTCGGCCTTGGCGGCCAGCGCCTCCACCGTCAGGCCGAGCTCATCGCGGGTGTGCTCGACCTGCTCGCGCAGTTCCTCGGGGGTAGGTGCGGCGTCCTTCTTGCCCTGGGAGGGGGTGTTCATCGGTGTGCTGCCTCCTTGATCTCGGCCACGTCGGCCTTGACGCTCTCGATGGCCTGCTCCGGTACGGGGGTACCGGCCTTGGCGATCTGCTTCTTCCCGGCGGCGGCCATCACCGCCGCGACGGCCGCCAGCAGGGCGGCGATGATCAGGGCCGAGGCCCATACGGGGAGGAGCAGCGCGAGGGCGGCGATCACGGCGCCGACCAGAGCCTGTGCGGCCAGGAAGCCGACCACGCCGGCCCCGCCGAACAGGCCGCCGCCCACGCCGAAGCGTTTGCCCTTCTGGGTCATCTCCGCCCGGGCCAACCGCATCTCCTCGCGGACCAGTTCCGACATCTGCTGCGACGCTCGGGAAACGAGGTCGCCCACCGATGCCTCGGTGTGGTCCGGGTGCCGTCCGACGGCGCTCATCTACTCTCCGCCCTTTCCGCGTGGGGCCCGCCCCAGCCGCGATGACGGCACTGTGGCCGCCCTCTCGTGTCGCCTCTGCGGTGCCTGCCGGTCAGCGGCCCGAACCGCTGCCGGTGGAGTGTCCGGCGGATACGCGCACGCTGCTGTCACAGCGCGACTACCCCGCACGCGGTCACTCACCCGCCCGAGAGCGCAGGTCGTCCCGTCCGGAGGGAGTACGCGGGATGTGGCTCCGGCTGAGGCCGTAGCTGCTCGACGCCCGCTCACTCCACGCGGCGGCGGTCCTCGTCGCTCCACGCGCGGGTGTCCCGGGGCTCGACATAGGGCTCCTCGTCCTCCGGGTGCCCGCCCGCGACCGCGCGCTGGCGGGCCATCTCGGAGTCGAACTCCAGGCCGAGGAGGATGGCCAGGTTGGTGATCCACAGCCACACCAGAAAGATGATGACGCCCGCCAGGGTGCCGTACGTCTTGTTGTACGAGCCGAAGTTCGCGACGTAGAACGCGAAGCCCGCCGAGGTGATCATCCAGATGCCCAGCGCCAGGAAACTGCCGGGGGTGACCCACTTGAAGCCTCGGCCCTTGGCGTTGGGAGCCGCCCAGTACAGGAGCGCGATCATGACCGTGACGAGCAGGACCAGGACCGGCCACTTCGCGATCGACCACACCGTCAGCGCACTGTCGCCGATGCCGAGGGCGGCGCCCGCCTGGCGGGCCAGCCCGCCGGTGAAGACGACGATCAGGGCACTGACCACGGCCAGGATCATCAGGGTGACGGTCAGTGCCAGCCGCAGCGGCAGGACCTTCCACACCGGGCGGCCCTCGGGCATGTCGTAGACGGCGTTCGAGGTACGGATGAACGCGGCGACGTATCCGGAAGCCGACCAGATCGCGACCGCCAGGCCCACGACGGCCATGAGCGAGCCGATGCCCGCGTTCCCCTGGAGTTGCTCGACCGCGTTGCTGATCACGTCGCGGGCCGACCCGGGTGTGAGCTTCTGGAGGTTGTCCAGGACCTGCTTGGTCGCCGACTCGCCCGCGACACCGAGCAGCGACACGAGCACCAGCAGGGCGGGGAAGAGAGCCAGCACGCCGTAGTACGTCAGCGACGCGGCCCGGTCGGTGAGCTCGTCGTCCTTGAATTCCTTCAGCGTGCCGCGGAGCACCGCCTTCCATGACCCCTTGGGCAGCTGCGAGGGCTGATCCGGAGCCCGTTCCTCGACCTGCTCATCGGGACCCACCCTCTCCGGCCCGCCCGCAACGGGTTCGCGGTGGTCACCGTGCTCTGACTTCGGTGTACGTGTCATGTCCAGCGGCTTTCCCCTCACGCCCGTCCTATGCTCCGCCCCCCGAGGCAAAGAGATCCGGCGACGTCGGCGGTCCGTCTCCCTCTCCACCACGCGGTGTTCGACGCCGTCATGGAGGAGCTGCGCGGGAGAGGCGCCGAAGTGGTGGCGCACGACCTCTACGCGGAAGGGTGCGGACCTCTGTCACCGCCGACGAGACGGGGACGGGATCGGCCGCCGCGGGGGCGAACCGAACACACCAGCCGGGCAGGGTGGTTCCCCGCCCTTGTCCGCCAGGTCCTTCCCCGGGCGACTCCGGCCCCTCGTCGCCCCTCCCCGCCCCCCGAACGGCCCCGCCCCGGGGTGCCTGCGGCCCAGTGACTGGGCCGCAGGC
>NZ_JBHXSA010000031.1:0-29549 GCF_042716475.1 Streptomyces sp. NPDC058671
TCCACGGACATCGACGGCACCGTCGACCTGACGCCCGGCGACCTCACCCCCACCCGGGTGGAGGAGATCAACGGCACTCTCGGCCGCCTGGGCCGGGGCCGGGCCGGAGCTCGTGGAGCGGGTGACGGGAATCGAACCCGCGTAGCTAGTTTGGAAGACTAGTGCTCTACCATTGAGCTACACCCGCACAGCATCGCGCCGCAGGTCACCAGGACCGCGGCACGAAGAGCATGGTAGCGGTTCGAGGGCCGTTCGCGCACACCCGGAAAAAGAGGGGGCGCCGCACAGTCCCCGTCCATGTACCCTACGTGTCGCACCGACGGGGTGTGGCGCAGCTTGGTAGCGCGTCCGCTTTGGGAGCGGAAGGCCGTGGGTTCAAATCCCGCCACCCCGACCATGACGATCACGCGCTCACCTCGCGCGCTCTTGATCACGTTGTGGGCGTCATCCCGCTTGCGGTTACTATGCAAGCTGCGTGCCCGTGTGTCTTTCTGACCGGGCCGACCCGCCGGAACCGCCACACGCGGCGCCGGTGGATTCCAGGAATCAGCCACAAGGAGACCGAACCGTGAAGAGCGCCGTGGAGACCCTGAACCCGACTCGGGTTCGGCTCACTGTCGAGGTGCCCTTCGAGGAGCTCAAGGACAGCCTCGACGCGGCGTACAAGAAGATCAACCAGCAGGTCACGGTCAAGGGCTTCCGTAAGGGCAAGATCCCGGCTCGCGTGATCGACCAGCGGTTCGGCCGCGGCGCCGTGCTGGAAGAGGCCGTCAACGACGCGCTCCCGAAGTTCTACACCGAGGCCGTGAACGAGGCCGAGGTCAACCCGCTGGGCCAGCCCGAGGTCGACATCACCGAGCTGAAGGACGGCGAACTGCTGGCCTTCACCGCCGAGGTCGACATCCGCCCGACGATCGAGATCCCGGACTACTCCGGCATCGAGGTCACCGTCGACGCGGTCGAGGTCACCGACGAGGACGTCGAGAAGTCCGTGGAGCAGCTCCGCGAGCGCTTCGCCTCGACCTCCCCGGTCGAGCGCGCCGCCCAGGACGGCGACGTCGTCACCATCGACCTGCAGGCCAAGGTCGACGGCGAGGTCCTCCCCGACGGTGTCGCCGACGGTGTCTCGTACACCATCGGCTCGGGCGAGCTGCTCGACGGCATCGACGAGGCTGTCAAGGGCCTGGAGGCCGGTGGCGAGGCCACCTTCACCTCGCAGCTGAAGGGCGGCTCCGCCGAGGGCAAGGACGCGGAGGTCACCGTCAAGGTCACCACCGTCGCCGCCCGTGAGCTCCCCGAGCTGGACGACGACTTCGCGCAGCTGGCGTCGGAGTTCGACACCCTCGACGAGCTCAAGGCCGACAGCCGCAAGCGCCTCGAGAACATGAAGCAGTTCGACCAGGCCACCCAGGCCCAGGAGCGCGTCCTCGACGAGCTCCTCAAGCTGGTCGAGGTCCCGATGCCCGAGAAGCTTCTCGAGGACGAGATCAACACCCGCAAGCACAACCTGGAGCACCACCAGCTCGGCCAGATGGGCCTCGACCTCGGCAAGTACCTGGAGCTCCAGGGCAAGACCGAGGAGGAGTTCCTGGCCGAGACCAAGGAGCAGGCCGAGAAGGGCATCAAGACGCAGTTCATCCTCGACGAGCTCGTCAACCGGGAGAAGCTGGACGTCTCCCGCGAGGAGCTCACCGAGCACCTGTTCCGCCGTGCCGCCTCCTCCGGCATGAGCCCCGACCAGTTCGCCCAGGCCGTGGCCGAGGGCGGCCAGGTGCCGATGCTCGTCGGCGAGGTCGCCCGCGGCAAGGCCCTCGCGGTCGTCGTCGAGGCCGCGAAGGTCGTCGACAGCAACGGTGAGGTCGTCGACCTCTCGGACGACGAGGACGAGGTCGAGGCCGCCGCCGGGACCGGTGCCGACGAGGCCGAGGTCTCCGAGGACAAGTAAGGGCTCCCCGCCCCGCGCGGACCCTGTTCCACGGGCCCGTACGCACCCCTGTGCGTACGGGCCCGTGGGCGTACGAGGACCCGTTGCGCGCCCCCAACTACCTTGCGCTCCCAGCGAACAGTTCGGGAACCGGGATGGCGTTGTCCCACCTGCGCGTTAGGGTCCATGAATACGAGGGCAGTGCCCTCGGAACGAGACGCTGAGACGGCCCCCCGGCCGTCGGAGACGAGCAGGTGGATACGTGACGAATCTGAAGCCTCACGCCGCGGGTGAGCCGTCCATCGGTGGCGGCCTCGGCGACCATGTCTACAACCGGCTGCTCGGCGAGCGCATCATCTTCCTCGGCCAGCAGGTCGACGACGACATCGCCAACAAGATCACCGCGCAGATGCTCCTCCTGGCCGCCGACCCGGACAAGGACATCTTCCTGTACATCAACAGCCCCGGTGGCTCGGTGACGGCCGGCATGGCCGTCTACGACACCATGCAGTACATCCCCAACGACGTCGTGACCATCGGTATGGGCATGGCCGCCTCGATGGGCCAGTTCCTGCTCACCGGCGGCGCCCGCGGCAAGCGCTTCGCGCTGCCGAACACCGACATCCTGATGCACCAGGGCTCCGCCGGCATCGGCGGCACCGCCTCCGACATCAAGATCCAGGCCGAGTACCTCCTCCGTACGAAGAAGCGCATGGCCGAGATCACCGCGCACCACTCCGGCCAGACCGTCGAGACGATCATCCGCGACGGCGACCGCGACCGCTGGTTCACCGCGGAAGAGGCCAAGGACTACGGCCTCATCGACGACATCATCACGCACGCCGCGGGTGTTCCCGGCGGCGGCGGCACGGGCGCCTGAGCCCCGGCAGTCCGCTCAAGAGCCCCAGCCCACCGAAGGCCACCAGGACGGTGAACACCCAGATGCAGAACAACCTCTCCGCGAGCGGCCTCTACACCGGCGCGCCGATGGACAACCGTTACGTCGTGCCGCGATTCGTGGAGCGCACCTCGCAGGGCATCCGCGAGTACGACCCCTACGCGAAGCTGTTCGAGGAGCGCGTGATCTTCCTCGGCGTGCAGATCGACGACGCCTCCGCCAACGACGTCATGGCGCAGCTGCTGTGCCTGGAGTCGATGGACCCGGACCGCGACATCTCGATCTACATCAACAGCCCCGGTGGCTCCTTCACCGCGCTGACCGCCATCTACGACACGATGCAGTTCGTGAAGCCGGACATCCAGACGGTCTGCATGGGCCAGGCGGCCTCCGCCGCGGCCGTGCTGCTCGCCGCCGGTACGCCCGGCAAGCGGATGGCCCTGCCGAACGCCCGTGTGCTGATCCACCAGCCGTCCGGCGGCACCGGCCGTGAGCAGCTCTCCGACCTGGAGATCGCGGCCCGGGAGATCCTGCGCATGCGCAGCCAGCTGGAGGAGATGCTGGCCAAGCACTCCTCGACGCCGATCGAGAAGATCCGCGACGACATCGAGCGCGACAAGATCCTGACGGCCGAGGACGCCCTCGCGTACGGCCTCGTCGACCAGATCGTCTCGACCCGTAAGAGCACGTCCTCCGCGGCACACTGACGCCCGACCTTCCCCTGGCACGGACCATGTGGCCGAATCGCGACCATGTGAACCGTGCCAAGGGGGGCCCGAACGGGGGGCCCGGCAAGGTACCGTCGAATATGAGGCACCAGGAGTCGCTGAACCAGGCGCTCCCAGGCGAAGGGGAAGCACCTCGTGGCACGCATCGGTGATGGCGGCGACCTGCTCAAGTGCTCGTTCTGCGGAAAGAGCCAGAAGCAGGTGAAGAAGCTCATCGCAGGACCCGGTGTGTACATCTGCGACGAGTGCATCGACCTCTGCAACGAGATCATCGAGGAAGAACTCGCGGAGACGAGCGAGGTGCGCTGGGAGGAACTCCCCAAGCCCCGCGAGATCTACGAGTTCCTCGAGGGGTACGTCGTCGGGCAGGAGCCCGCGAAGAAAGCCCTGTCGGTCGCGGTGTACAACCACTACAAGCGCGTCCAGGCCGGTGAGAACGGCGGCGCGCAGGGCCGGGACGACGCCATCGAACTGGCGAAGTCCAACATTCTGCTCCTCGGCCCCACGGGCTCCGGGAAGACGCTGCTCGCGCAGACCCTGGCCCGCATGCTCAACGTCCCGTTCGCCATCGCCGACGCGACGGCGCTGACGGAGGCCGGCTATGTCGGCGAGGACGTCGAGAACATCCTGCTGAAGCTGATCCAGGCCGCCGACTACGACGTCAAGAAGGCCGAGACCGGGATCATCTACATCGACGAGATCGACAAGGTCGCCCGGAAGAGCGAAAACCCGTCGATCACCCGCGATGTGTCGGGCGAGGGCGTGCAGCAGGCCCTGCTGAAGATCCTCGAGGGGACGACGGCCTCGGTCCCGCCGCAGGGCGGACGCAAGCACCCGCACCAGGAGTTCATCCAGATCGACACGACGAACGTGCTCTTCATCGTGGGCGGCGCCTTCGCCGGCCTGGAGAAGATCATCGAGTCGCGGGCGGGCGCCAAGGGCATCGGCTTCGGGGCGACCATCCGCTCCAAGCGCGAGATCGAGGCGAGCGACCAGTTCCAGGAGGTCATGCCGGAGGACCTGGTGAAGTTCGGGATGATCCCCGAGTTCATCGGCCGTCTCCCCGTCCTCACCTCCGTGCACAACCTGGACCGCGAGGCGCTCCTCCAGATCCTGGTCGAGCCGCGGAACGCACTGGTGAAGCAGTACCAGCGCCTCTTCGAACTCGACGGCGTGGAGCTGGACTTCGACCGCCCCGCCCTGGAGGCCATCGCCGACCAGGCCATCCTCCGCGGCACCGGCGCGCGTGGCCTGCGGGCCATCATGGAGGAGGTCCTCCAGTCGGTGATGTACGAGGTCCCGTCCCGCAAGGACGTGGCCCGGGTCGTCATCACGGCGGACGTCGTGCGCAACAACGTCAACCCGACGCTGGTGCCCCGGATCGTGAAGAACGACGGCAGGCACGAGAAGTCGGCGTGACGCCGGAAGCGGCATGAAACGAGGGGGTCCCGCCCGAAGGCGGGACCCCCTCAGTCATGTCCGGTGGGCCGTCAGAGCTTGACGCGGACTTCCTTGCGGAGCTTGGCGGTGAGGGCTGCGGCGTCCTCGGCGGAACCGGGCTTGCCCGAGAGCAGGGCGGACGCGTCGGTCGGGACCACGAAGCCGACCGTGCTGTGGTCGGCCCACACGCACATCGTCACGGTGAAGGCGGGCACGCCCTGGGAGGCGTTCGCCTTGCCCTGCGCCTGCTGGCACTTGAGGACCGCGCCGTCGAGCTCGGCCGGCTTGTACTCCTGCGGGCTGCCGAGCAGCTGCGGCGCGTCCGCCTTGCCCGCGTCCTTGTCGGACTCCGCCTTGGCACTGGCGAACACGTCGTCGACGACCTGCTCCGGGTCGTCGATCTCGCCGTAGAGACCGTTGAAGGAGATGTACTTGCCCGCGAGGGGATTGGCCTTGTCCTTCACCTCATAGGCGGCGCGGACCTGCTGGGCGTTCTTGACGCCCTTCTGCTGGGCCTCCTTGAGGGAGTCGTCGCCGCTCGCCCTGCCGTTGTCGGCACCCTTCTTGTACTCGGTGAGCACCGTCTCCGGAGTGACCAGCTTGTGCGGGCCGTCGTCCGCGACGGAGGAGCCGGCGCCACCGCCGAACACGAAGTACGCGCCCACGCCGAGCGCCGCCACGACCGCGACCGCGCCGATGATCCAGCCCGCCTTGGACTTCTTCGGAGCCGGCGGGTGGGGGACGTAGCCGCCGGGGCCCTGGGGTGCGCCGTACTGCGGCTGCTGGCCGTACGGGCCGGGCTGCTGCGGGTAACCGTAGGGAGGCTGTCCCCCCGGGCCTTGCGGCGGGACGCCCTGCGGGGCCTGCTGGGGGTAGCCGTAGCCCGGCTGCGGAGCCTGCGGCGGCTGGCCGTACGGGCCCGGCTGCTGCGGCTGCTGGCCGTACGGACCCGGCTGGCCGTAGGGGCCGGGCTGCTGGGGCGGCTGGCCGCCGTACGGGCCGGGCTGGTTGTAGCTCATCGACAGGTTCCCCTCACAGGATGTTTATGCCTCCCGAACATCCTGGCGGAACCGCTGACCGGGAAGTGCGGCGGGGCCCACACCGTTACCGAACCAAAGCGTTTCAGGACAGGGCGGCGACACCCCTAAACTGGGCCCGTGACCGAGAACACTCAGCAGCAGACAGCGCCCATCACCGAACTGCCGACCCAGTACGCGCCGGCCGAGGTAGAGGGGCCGCTGTACGAGCGCTGGGTGGAGCGCGGGTACTTCGAGGCCGACGCGAAGAGCGACAAGCCGCCGTACACGATCGTCATCCCCCCGCCGAACGTCACCGGTTCGCTCCACCTGGGCCACGCCTTCGAGCACACCCTGATCGACGCCCTCACCCGCCGCAAGCGCATGCAGGGCTTCGAGACGCTGTGGCAGCCGGGCATGGACCACGCCGGCATCGCCACCCAGAACGTCGTCGAGCGCGAGCTCGCCAAGGAGGGCAAGTCCCGCCACGATCTGGGCCGCGAGGCGTTCGTCGAGCGCGTCTGGCAGTGGAAGGCCGAGTCCGGCGGTCAGATCTCCGGCCAGATGAAGCGCCTCGGTGACGGCGTCGCCTGGTCCCGTGAGCGCTTCACCATGGACGAGGGCCTGTCCCAGGCCGTCCAGACCATCTTCAAGAAGCTCTACGACGACGAGCTGATCTACCGCGCCGAGCGCATCATCAACTGGTGCCCCCGCTGTCTGACGGCCATCTCGGACATCGAGGTCGAGTACCAGGACGACGACGGCGAGCTCGTCTCCATCCGGTACGGCGAGGGCGACGACTCCCTGGTCGTCGCCACCACCCGGGCCGAGACGATGCTCGGCGACACGGCCGTCGCGGTCCACCCCGACGACGAGCGGTACCGGCACCTGATCGGCAAGCAGATCAAGCTGCCGCTGACGGACCGTACGATCCCGGTCGTCGCCGACACCCACGTCGACCCCGAATTCGGCACCGGCGCCGTCAAGGTGACCCCGGCCCACGACCCCAACGACTTCGAGATCGGCCAGCGCCACAACCTGCCGAACCTCGCCGTCATGGACGAGCGCGCGGTCATCACCGTCCACGGACCCTTCCAGGGCCTGGACCGCATGGAGGCCCGCTCCGCCATCGTCGCCGCGCTGCGCGCCGAGGGCCGGATCGTCGCCGAGAAGCGGCCGTACACCCACTCCGTCGGCCACTGCTCGCGGTGCAAGACCACCATCGAGCCGCGTCTGTCGATGCAGTGGTGGGTCAAGGTCGGCCCGCTCGCGCAGGCCGCGGGTGACGCCGTCCGTGACGGCAAGGTCAAGATCCACCCGCAGGAGATGGAGAAGCGGTACTTCGACTGGGTCGACAACCTGCACGACTGGTGCATCTCGCGCCAGCTGTGGTGGGGCCACCGCATCCCCGTCTGGTACGGCCCGAACGGCGAGGTCGTCTGCGTCGGACCGGACGAGCAGCCGCCGACGGGCGAGGGCTGGCACCAGGACACGGACGTCCTGGACACCTGGTTCTCCTCCGGCCTGTGGCCGTTCTCCACGCTCGGCTGGCCGGAGCGGACCGAGAGCCTCGAGAAGTTCTATCCGAACTCCGTCCTGGTCACCGGCTACGACATCCTCTTCTTCTGGGTCGCCCGGATGATGATGTTCGGTCTGTACGCGATGGACGGCACCCCGCCGTTCCACACCATCGCCCTGCACGGCATGGTCCGTGACCAGAACGGCAAGAAGATGTCGAAGTCCTTCGGCAACGTGGTCAACCCGCTGGACTGGATGGACACCTACGGTTCCGACGCGGTCCGCTTCACCCTGGCCCGTGGCGCGAACCCGGGTGTCGACGTCCCGATCGGCGAGGACTGGGTCCAGGCCTCCAGCAAGTTCGCCAACAAGATCTGGAACGCCACGCGCTTCGCGCTGATGAACGGCGCCACGGTCGAGGGCCCGCTGCCCGACGCCTCGGAGATGTCGGCGACCGACCGCTGGATCCTGTCGCGGCTCAACAAGACGGTCGCCGAAGTCGACGCCTTCTACGACGACTACCAGTTCTCGAAGCTGTCGGACGCCCTCTACCACTTCGCGTGGGACGAGGTCTTCGACTGGTACGTCGAGCTGTCGAAGACCACGTTCTTCGCCGGCGGCGAGGGTGCCCGGGTCTCCGGCCGGGTCCTCGGCGAGGTCCTCGACGTCATGCTGCGCCTGCTCCACCCGGTCGTCCCGTTCGTCACCGAGACGCTGTGGACCACGCTGACCGGCGGCGAGTCCGTGGTCATCGCCGACTGGCCGAAGGCTGTGTTCGTTCCTGGGGCTGACGCCCCGGGCGGCTTCCGTGACACCGCCGCCGAGCAGGAGATCGCGCTGGTCCAGCGGGTCATCACCGAGGTCCGCCGCTTCCGCAAGGACCAGGGCCTCCAGGACGCCCAGAAGGTGCCCGCCCGCCTCGCCCTCGACGGCACCCCGCTCGCCGCGCACGAGGGGGCCATCCGCCAGATCCTGCGCCTCCAGCCGGAGGGCGACGGCTTCGCCGCCACCGCCTCCCTGCCGGTCGCCGGCGCCACCGTCGCGCTCGACCTGTCGGGCACGATCGACGTGGAGGCCGAGCGCAAGCGCCTCACGAAGGACCTCGCGGCCGCCGAGAAGGAGAAGGCCCAGGCCAACGGGAAGCTCGGCAACGAGGCCTTCCTCGCCAAGGCCCCGGACAACGTGGTCGAGAAGATCCGAACCCGCCTCGCCAAGGCGGACGAGGACATCGCCCGCATCGAGGCCCAGCTGGCGACCCTGCCGCAGGCCTGATCCGTACGGGAAGGGGCCGGGAACCGAAGATCGGTTCCCGGCCCCTTCCCGTATGTCCGGGTTCCGGCCCTTGGGGGCGAAGTGCCCGACGTCACAACAGACGGGACTTCAGGTCCTCGGCGTCGGGACGAAGGACCTTGGATGATGGAAGGCATGCCCCGCCTCCCCACCGTCCCCGCGCTGCGCCGTCACGTGGACCGGTGGGCGGTCTCGCCCCGCGCCCTCGACGTCGTCGCCGCGCTCAGCGCCTTCGGCCTCATGTGCCTGGACGTGCCGGGGCTCGCCCGCGCCGACAACCCCCTCACCGGGGTCACCGCGACCCTGGTCCTCGCGGCCGGGGCGGCCACACTCGTGCTCCGACGCCGGCTGCCGTGGCTCCCGTACCTGGTGGCCCTCGGGCTCCTCGGCCGGCTGCACGAGCTGACGATGGTCCAGTTCGCCCTGTACTCCATCGGCCGCTACCGGGGGCGTCGCTCCGCCGTCGTCGCGACCCTGCTGTACGTCGGCGTGGCCTACGCCCTGTTCCACACGCCCGGCTGGCCCGCCCGGCACGGCGAGACCCTCAGCGACTTCCTGAGCCTGGTCGTCCCGATCGGGGTCCTCGCGGCCGGCGTCGGCATCGCCGCGTACCGCCAGGACCTCGTCCGCGCCCTGGAGGCCCAGCGACGCGAGGCCGCCGCCCGGCAGGCCGTCCAGGAGGAGCGGATCTCCGTCGGCCGGGACGTCCACGACCTGGTCGGCCGCGAGCTCACCGTCCTGGCGGTACGGGCGGAGGTCCTCGCCGTACGGGCCAGGGGAGAGGCGCACCAGAAGGACTTCGAGGAGCTCGCGGACACCGCCCGGCGCGCCCACCTCATGCTCAACGAGACGATCGTGCGGCGCGCCGACCGGGAGGACGCGGGCACCCCCGGCCTCGACCAGCTCGCGGCCCTCGCGGGCGAGAGCGAGCGGATGGGCAGCCGCGTGGAACTGACGGTCGCCCAGGAGGCCAAGGCGCTGTCGCCGCTGCGGCAGGCGGCCGTCCACCGGGTCGTGCAGGAGTGTCTGACGAACGCGGCCAAGCACGCTCCCGGCCTGCCGGTGACGGTCGCGATCACCGTGGAGGGCGCCGGCCTCCGGATCGAGGTGCGCAACCCGCTGCCGAAGTCCCCGCCGGATCCGGCCCCCGTCTCGACCGGCACCGGCCTGTTCTCCATGGAGGAGCGGGTCACCAGCATGGGCGGCACGCTCACGGCGCGCCGGGAGGACGGCGGGTACGCGGTGACGGCGCTCCTCCCCATGGGCCCGAACCACTGAGGACGGTCGACGGGCGCCGCCGGACGCGGCGCTCACCGGCCGCGGGCCGACTCCGCCCTCCCCAGCACCCGCTGGAGCCCGTCGAAGTCCTCCACGCACCGCCCCGACCCCAGCGCCACGCAGTCCAGCGGGTCCTCCGCGACGAAGACAGGGATGCCCGTCGCCGACGCCATCCGCAGGTCCAGGGCGGGCAGCAGCGCCCCGCCGCCGGTCAGCACGATGCCGTGTTCCATCACGTCGCCGGACAGCTCGGGCGGGCACTCCTCCAGGGTGGCCCGTACCGCCGAGATGATCGCCTCCACCGGTTCGTCGAGCGCCTCCCGCACCTCCGGCACCGTCAGTTCCACCGTCCGGGGGAGCCCGCTGACCCTTTCCCGGCCCCGGACGGTGAAGGTCCGCCGCTCCAGGTCCTCGCCGCCCGGCACCGGCCAGGCCGTGCCGATCGCGACCTTGACGTCCTCGGCGGTCCGCTCGCCGATGAAGAGCGAGTGCTGCTTGCGGACGAAGTCGGTGACGGCCGCGTCCATGCGGTCCCCGCCCACCCGCAGCGACCGGGACGTGACGATCCCGCCCAGCGAGATGACGGCCACCTCGGTCGTGCCGCCGCCGATGTCGACGACCATCGACCCGCGCGGGGAGGAGACCGGGAGCCCGGCGCCGATCGCCGCCGCCATCGGCTCCTCGATGAGATGCACCGCCCGCGCTCCCGCCGACAGCGAGGCGTGCACGATCGCCCGCCGCTCCACCTGGGTCACGCCGCTCGGGACGCAGACCACCATCCGGGTGCGGGGCCTGCGCCGGCCCGGGACGGCCTTGCGGACGAAGTGCCGGATCATCTCCTCCGCCGCCTCGAAGTCGCTGATCACGCCGTCCCGCAGGGGCCGGATCGCGGTGATCGAACCGGGCGTGCGGCCTATGGTCTCCTTGGCCTCCGTGCCGACCGCGAGCGCGTGCCGAGAGCCCTCCTGGACCGCCACCACGGACGGTTCGTTGAGCACGATGCCCCGGCCGCGTGCGTAGAGGAGCGTGTTGGCCGTGCCGAGGTCGATCCCTATGTCCATGATCGCCAAGTTTGCCGGGCCGGTCGCGCGGACGGTGGACCGAAGGTCCCGAAAGGGGTGGGTCCATGGTCCTGTCGGTACCCCTCCGTAGACTGGACCCGTGAGTGAGCCGAGCGACCCGAGTGACCAGTTCGACGACATCGTCGACGCCGAGACCCACCGTGACCCCGACCTGGCGGTGATCGAGGCCGGCAGCCGCACCCTGCGCACGCAGGGAGGTACGCCCCCGGGCGACCCCGTGCCCGGCCGCCCCGAGGACCCGGAGCTGGACAAGGCGCTGCGCGAGGTCGAGACCGAGCTGTCCACCCGCTGGGGCGAGACCAAGCTGGAGCCCTCGGTCACCCGGATCGCGGCCCTGATGGACATCCTCGGCGAGCCGCAGCGCGCGTACCCCTCGATCCACATCACCGGCACCAACGGCAAGACGTCCACGGCCCGCATGATCGAGGCCCTGCTCGGCGCCTTCGACCTGCGCACCGGCCGGTACACCTCGCCGCACGTGCAGACCATCACCGAGCGCATCAGCCTGGACGGCGCCCCGATCTCCGCCGAGCGGTTCATCGAGACGTACCAGGACGTCAAGCCGTACGTGGAGCTGGTCGACGCCCGCGAGGAGTACCGGCTCTCCTTCTTCGAGGTCCTCACCGGAATGGCGTACGCGGCCTTCGCGGACGCCCCGGTCGACGTGGCCGTCGTCGAGGTCGGCATGGGCGGCACGTGGGACGCGACGAACGTCATCGACGCCTCCGTCGCCGTCGTCACCCCCATCGACCTGGACCACACCGACCGGCTCGGCGGGACGACCGCCGAGATCGCGGGCGAGAAGTCCGGGATCGTCAAGCCGGGCGCGACCGTGATCATGGCCCAGCAGCCGGTGGACGCGGCGCAGGTCCTGCTCAAGAAGGCCGTCGAGGCGGACGCCACCGTCGCCCGCGAGGGCATGGAGTTCGGCATCGTCTCCCGCGAGGTCGCGGTCGGCGGCCAGCTCCTCACCCTGCGCGGCCTCGGCGGCGAGTACACCGACGTGTTCCTGCCGCTGCACGGCGCGTACCAGGCGCACAACGCGGTGGTGGCCCTCGCGGCGGTCGAGGCCTTCTTCGGCATCGGCGCCGACCACGCCAGGACGCTTGACCCCGACACGGTCCGCACGGCCTTCGCCCGGGTCGCCTCGCCGGGGCGGCTGGAGATCGTGCGCACCTCCCCGACGGTGCTCCTGGACGCCGCGCACAACCCGCACGGCGCGCGGGCGACGGCGGAGGGCGTCAGCGAGGCCTTCGGCTTCTCGCGGCTCGTCGGTGTGGTCTCGACGAGCGGCGACAAGGACGCCAGGGGTCTGCTCGAGGCCTTCGAGCCGATCTTCGCGGAGGTCGTGATCACCGCGAACTCCAACCCGCGGGCCACGGACGTGGACGCGCTCGCCGCGATCGCGGTCGAGGTCTTCGGTGAGGACCGGGTCGTCGTCGAGCCGCGGCTGCCCGACGCGATCGAGGCGGCCATCACCCTCGCGGAGGAAGAGGCCGAGTACGGTGGCGCGGGTGTCCTGGTGACGGGTTCGATCTTCACGGTCGGCGACGCCCGGCTGCTGCTGCGAAGGGGCTGAATCGGATGCGTACGCTCTGTTCGTCGACGCTGATCGGCGAGTTCTTCGTGATCGGTTTCGCCGGGCTCGTCGCCATGAAGGACGACAGCCTCGCGATGTCCACCGTGTGGTGGGTCTGCGGTGTCGCGATGGTCGTCTCGGTGCTGCTGTGCGGGATGGTCACCCGTCCCGGCGGGGTGCAGCTCGGCTGGGCCCTGCAGATCGGCCTGGTCCTCAGCGGCTTCGTCGTGCCGACCATGTTCTTCCTCGGCGCGGTCTTCGCCGGTCTGTGGTGGGCCTCGGTGCACTACGGGCGGCGGATCGACGCGATCAAGGCGGGCTGGGCAGAGCAGCAGACCGCCGGGGCCTCGGCAGGGCCTGACGCTGCGTGATCGGGGGACGTGGGGGGCCTGTAGCCTCGGAGGTCCCGCACACCGCTTTTCCGAAGGAGTTCCCCCGTGAGCCAGCGCACGCTCGTCCTGCTCAAGCCCGACGCCGTCCGCCGTGGCCTGGTCGGCGAGATCATCGGCCGCATCGAGCGCAAGGCCGGCTGGAGCCTGGCGGCCCTGGAGCTGCGTGAGCTGGATCAGGAGACCCTGGAGCAGCACTACGGCGAGCACAAGGGCAAGCCCTTCTACGAGCCGCTGATGGGCTTCATGTCCTCCGGTCCCGTCGTCGCGCTCGTCGTCGAGGGCGAGCGGGTCATCGAGGGTGTCCGCCAGTTGGCCGGTCCGACCGACCCGATCGCCGCGGCCCCCGGGTCCATTCGGGGTGATTTCGGGACGATCGTCCGGGAGAACCTGATCCACGCCTCCGACTCGGAGGAGTCCGCGCTCCGCGAGCTCAAGATCTTCTTCCCCGGTCTCGCCTGACCGGCGCTGACCCGGCGTCAGCCGAACGTAGGACCCTGTGGGGCGACCGAAGGAATTTCGGTCGCCCCCAGGCATATGAACGTCGATCGCGGGAACGGATCGCCGCGTCCTGCCGTCACCTGTCCAGAGGTGGACCACCGCGCGGTATCCGGGCGGGCGGCACTACGATGGAAAACTCCACGCCGCACCACCCTCAGCCATGGGAAACAAGGGGAACTCAATGTCGTTCATCGGCCGTGACATGGCTGTCGACCTCGGGACCGCCAACACGCTGGTGTACGTGAGGGGTCGAGGCATCGTTCTGAACGAGCCGTCCGTCGTCGCGATCAACACCAACACCGGCGGAATCCTCGCGGTCGGCGCGGAGGCGAAGAAGATGATCGGCCGGACCCCCGGCAACATCGTCGCCGTCCGGCCTCTGAAGGACGGCGTCATCGCCGACTTCGAGATCACCGAGCGTATGCTCCGCTACTTCATCCTGAAGATCCACAAGCGTCGCTACCTGGCCCGCCCGCGCGTCGTCGTGTGCGTCCCCTCCGGCATCACCGGGGTGGAGCGCCGCGCCGTCATCGAGGCCTCCTCCCAGGCCGGCGCCCGCCAGGTGCACATCATCGAGGAGCCCATGGCGGCGGCCATCGGCTCGGGCCTCCCGGTCCACGAGGCCACCGGCAACATGGTGGTCGACATCGGCGGCGGCACCACCGAGGTCGCCGTCATCTCCCTCGGAGGAATCGTCACGGCACAGTCGATCCGGGTCGCCGGCGACGAGCTGGACAACGCGATCATCCAGCACATCAAGAAGGAGTACTCGCTCCTGCTCGGTGAGCGCACCGCCGAACAGATCAAGATCACCATCGGCTCCGCGTACGACCTCGACCAGGACGAGCACACCGAGATCCGCGGCCGTGACCTCGTGTCCGGTCTCCCCAAGACCGTGGTCATCTCCGCCGCCGAGGTCCGCAAGGCCATCGAGGAGCCGGTCAACGCGATCGTCGACGCCGTGAAGACCACCCTCGACAAGTGCCCGCCGGAGCTGTCCGGTGACGTCATGGACCGCGGCATCGTTCTCACGGGTGGCGGCGCCCTGCTGCGCGGCCTCGACGAGCGCCTCCGCCGGGAGACCGGCATGCCGATCCACATCGCGGAGGACCCGCTGGACTCGGTGGCGCTCGGCGCGGGCAAGTGCGTCGAGGAGTTCGAGGCACTCCAGCAGGTCCTGGACGCCCAGCCGCGCCGCTAGCACCACCGCACGACAGCACAGCCGAACAACCGAACCACGAGGAAAGGCACGGCCGCCGCACGTGAGGGACACACGAGAGAGCCGGCTGCTCCTGGTGCTGCTGATCGCCATCGCGTTCGCACTGATCACGGTGGACATCCGCGGGGGCCAGGAGTCACCCGTCGACGGGGCCCGGCAGGCCGCCGCGGCGGTCTTCGGGCCGGTCGAGAACGGTGTGGCGGCCGCCGTCGACCCCGTCGGCAACGCCATAGGCGCGGTCCGGGACTCCGGCGAGCGGCACACCCGGATCGCCGCCCTGGAGCGGGAGAACGCCGAACTCAAGGCCGAGCTCGGCAGCGACGACCGCAACCGCAGCCGGTTGCGCGAACTCGACTCCATCCTCAAGACCGCGGGCGCCGGACAGTACGGCATCAAGGGCGCCCAGGTCATCGCCATAGGAGCGGCCCAGGGCTTCTCCTGGACGGTCACCGTCGACATCGGCGCGCGCGACGGCGTGAAACGGGACATGACCGTCCTCAACGGCGCCGGACTCGTCGGCCGCGTGACCACCGTCGGCCCGTCGACGTCCACGGTCCTCCTCGCCAACGACCCCGACTTCACCGTCGGCACCCGGATGGAGAAGACCGACGAACTCGGCTTCGCCACCGGCCAGGGCGACCGGCCGCTGCTCGTCCAGCTCCTCAACGGCAAGGCCAAGGTGAAGCCTGGCGACCGGCTCGTCACCTTCGGCTCCGCCGGCGACAAGCCCTTCGTGCCCGGCGTGCCGGTCGGCGAGATCGTCCGCGTCGACCCGGCGGGCGGCGGCCTGACCCGTAACGTCTACGTCCGCCCGTACGTCGGCTTCACCAAGCTCGACATCGTCGGCGTCGTCGTCCAGGCCCCCGGCTCCGATCCGCGCGACATGGTCCTGCCGCCGAAGCCCAAGCCGGCGCCGACCGTCACCGTCACGGTCACGCCACCGCCACCGGACGGCCGGCAGACGAACGCCGACCAGCAGAACCAGGGTCAGAAGCCGGACCAGGGACAGAACCCGCAGGGGCAGGACCAGCAGGGGCAGAACCAGGACCAGGGGGACGGGACACCGTGAAGTTCAACCGCATCCTCCTCTCCGCGACGCTGATCGTGGTCGCCCTCGTCGTCCAGGTCTCCGTCCTCGCCCGCCTCCAGCTCCCCGGCGCCGTCCCCGACCTGGTGCTCCTCACCGTCGTCGGCCTCGCCCTCGTCTACGGACACGTCAGCGGCGCCCTCATCGGCTTCAGCGCCGGCCTCCTCGCCGACCTCGCCCCGCCCGCCGACCACGCCGCCGGCCGCTACGCCCTCGTGCTCTGCGTGGTCGGCTACCTCGTCGGCCTGGCCCGCCCGGAGAACGGCCGGCTGACCTCCGCGAGCGGCCCCATGGCCGTCGTCGCCGCGGCGGCCGTCGGCTCCACCCTGCTGTACGCGGGCGTCGGCGCCCTCGTCGGCGACACCGCGGCCCGCCACGTCGGCCTGGGCTCCCTGCTGTTCACGGCGACCGTGTACGACCTGCTCCTCGCGCCGTTCACGGTGCCGCTCATCATGGCGCTGGCCCGCCGCGCGGACAACGACCCGCTCGCCGACGCCGGCGGGGGCAGCGGCACCGACGTCGCCACCGGCTGGCTCTCCTCCGGCACCGGCCTGACGATCGGCGGCCAGCGCGGCGGCCTGAGGGTGAAGGCCGCACGGAACCGCGCCTCACGGGCCGGACGCATCAAGGGAGTCAAGCGACTGTGACCGAGGGGGCACCGGCGGTATGAGCAACATCCCCGAGACTGGACGGACCCCCCGGGTCCAGATCCGGCTCGTCGTCATCCAGATCCTCGTCTTCTCGCTGCTGCTGACCCTGGGGGGCCGCCTCTGGTACCTCCAGATCCGCAACGGCAAGGAGTACACGGACGAGGCGAAGAACAACCACGTCCAGCAGGTCGTGCAGCCCGCCGTGCGCGGGTCGATCCTGGACGCCCGCGGCGTTCCGCTCGCCGACAACGAGACCCGGCTCGTGGTCTCCGCGTCCCGCACCGAGATGATGAAGATGAAGGACCGGGGCAAGGCCGTCCTCACCCGGCTCGCCGGCGTCCTCGAGATGAAGCCCGACGACGTCATCAACAAGATCCGGCTCTGCGACTCCGAGACCCCGAAGCCCTGCTGGAACGGTTCGCCCTACCAGCCGATCCCGGTCACCGACGAGGCCACCACCCAGCAGGCGCTGACGATCCGTGAGAGCTCCGAGGACTTTCCCGGCATCACCGCCGAACCCACGGCCGTCCGCCGCTACCCTGCCCCCGGCAAGGCCCGCACCTCGCAGGTGCTCGGCTACCTCTCGCCCGTCACCGACGGGGAGATCGAGAAGGCCAAGGACACCGACTCGCCGTTCCTCCGCTCCGATCAGGTCGGCCGTTCCGGCATCGAGCGGACCTACGACAAGGAACTGCGCGGCAAGGCGGGCGTGACCCGCTACGAGGTCGACAAACTCGGCCGCGTCATGGGCCAGACCAAGTCCGATCCGGGAGTGGCCGGCTCGACCCTCGTCACCAGCATCGACGCCCGGGTCCAGGCCGTCGCCGAGTACGAGCTGAACGCCGCGATGAAACTCGTCCGGGGCGAGACCGACAAGATCACCGGCCGCAAGTACGAGGCCGACGCCGGCGCCGTCGTCGTCATGGAGACCAAGACCGGCCGGGTCGTCGCGATGGCCTCCCAGCCCGACTACGACCCCAACGCCTGGGTCGGCGGCATCTCCGCCAAGGACTACGCGGCGATGACCAGCAAGGGCTCCAACTACCCGCTGCTCAACCGCGCCATCCAGGGCCAGGCCCCCGCGGGCTCCATCTTCAAGGTCGTGTCGGCGAGCGCCGCCGTACGCGCGGGCTACGACTTCAACGACACGTACAACTGCAGCAGCTCCTACAGCCTCGGCAGCCGCAGCTTCGCCAACTTCGAGTCCCAGGGCCACGGCCCCATCACCCTCGGCGAGGCCCTCAAGTTCTCCTGCAACACCGTCTTCTACGCCCTCGGCCACAAGGAGTGGCAGCGCGACGGCGGGATCAAGCCCAAGAAGGACGCCCACGACTGGTTCTACACGACCGCCCGTGACTTCGGACTGGGCTCCGAGACCGGCATCGACCTGCCCAACGAGGTCACCGGCCGGATCCCCGACCGCAAGTGGAAGCAGAACTTCTGGGAGGCGAACAAGGACTCCTGGTGCAAGCAGGGCAAGAAGGGCGGCACGTACGTCGAGCAGATCGCCTACGAGAGCTGCCTCGAAGGCAACCAGCTGAAGGCGTACGACAGCATCAACTTCGCCATCGGCCAGGGAGACGTCCTCGTCACCCCCATCCAGATGGCCACCGCCTACGCCGCCATCAGCAACGGCGGCACCCTCTACAACCCCACCGTCGGCAAGGCCGTGATCAGCCCCGACGGCAAGTCGATCCGGGAGATCAAGCCCACCCCCCACGGCAGGCTGCCGGTCGGCGCCCAGACCGTCCGCGACCTCGACAAGGGCCTGCGCTCCGTCGTCGAACCCGGCGGCACCGCGGCCTGGCGCTTCGGCGGCTGGCCGCAGGACAAGATCCCCATGCGGGCCAAGACAGGAACCGCCCAGGTCTACGGCAAGCAGACCACCTCCTGGCTCGCGACCTACACCGACGACTTCACGATCGTCATGACCATCTCCCAGGGCGGCACCGGCTCCGGAGCCTCCGGCCCCGCCGTGCGCAACATCTACGACGCCCTCTACGGCCTCGACGACTCCGGCAAGCAGGACCTCAAGCGGGCCCTGCTCCCCACGCCGCAGAAGACCCTCCCCAAGGTCAACGCCGACGGCACCATCGACGCCCCCGACATCAAGCCGTACGACCCCAAGTCGCAGCTGGTCGCCCCCGCCGAGAACGGCGGAACGCCCCCGCTCGCGGGCCCGCCGCCCGTCTGGAGGGACTGACCGATGACGACCCGCACCAGCTTCTCCGTCTCCCGGTACGCGCCCGACCGCGGACCCGTGGCACGGCTCACCGCCCGGGACTCGGTGCTGCGCCGGCTCGACTGGCCGATGCTCCTCTCGGCGCTCACGCTGTCCCTGCTCGGCGCCCTGCTCGTCTGGTCAGCCACCCGGGGCCGCACCGAGCTCAACCAGGGCGACCCGTACTACTTCCTCTTCCGCCACCTGCTCAACACCGGCATCGGCCTCGTCCTGATGATCGGCACGATCTGGCTCGGCCACCGCACCCTGCGCGGCGCGGTCCCCGTGCTCTACGGCCTGTCGGTCGTCCTGATCCTCGCCGTCCTCACCCCGCTCGGCGCCACCATCAACGGCGCCCACGCGTGGATCGTGATCGGCGGCGGCTTCTCGCTCCAGCCCAGCGAGTTCGTCAAGATCACCATCATCCTGATCATGGCGATGCTGCTCGCCGCCAAGGTCGACGCCGGCGACCAGCTCCACCCCGACCACCGCACCGTCGCCAAGGCCCTCGTGCTCGCCGCCCTCCCCATGGGCATCGTCATGCTGATGCCCGACCTCGGCTCGGTCATGGTCATGGCCGTCATCGTGCTCGGGGTGCTCCTCGCCTCCGGCGCCTCCAACCGCTGGGTCCTCGGCCTGATCGGCGCCGGCGTCGGCGGCGCCGTCCTCGTCACCGCGCTCGGCATGCTCGACGAGTACCAGCTCAACCGCTTCGCCGCCTTCGCCAACCCCGAGCTCGACCCGGCGGGCGTCGGCTACAACACCAACCAGGCACGCATCGCGATCGGCTCGGGCGGCCTCTACGGCGCGGGCCTCTTCAAGGGCCACCAGACCACCGGCCAGTTCGTGCCCGAGCAGCAGACCGACTTCATCTTCACCGTCGCGGGCGAGGAGCTCGGCTTCGTCGGCGCCGGATTCATCCTCGTCCTCCTCGGCGTCGTCCTCTGGCGCGCCTGCCGCATCGCCCGTGAGACCACCGAGCTCTACGGCACGGTCGTCGCGGCCGGCATCATCGCCTGGTTCGCCTTCCAGTCCTTCGAGAACATCGGCATGACCCTCGGCATCATGCCCGTCGCGGGCCTGCCGCTGCCCTTCGTCTCGTACGGCGGCTCGTCGATGTTCGCGGTCTGGGTCGCCATCGGACTCCTCCAATCGATCAGGGTGCAGCGCCCCATGACGGCGTGACGACCGCTAGATTCGAGCTATGGCCGAGACGAAGCGCGAGATCGAGCGGAAGTACGAAGCCACCGGACAGACTCCGGTACCGGACCTGACACGGGTCTCCGGAGTCTCGGCGGTCGTGGACCGCGGCGTCATGGAACTCGACGCCGTCTACTACGACACCCCCGACCTGCGCCTGGCCGCCGACGCGCTCACCCTGCGCCGCCGCACCGGAGGCGACGACGCCGGCTGGCACATCAAGTTCCCCGTCACCTCCGGGATCCGCGACGAGGTCAGGGCCCCGCTGGCCGACACCCTGCCGGGTGAGCTGGCGGGGCTGCTGCGTTCCCGGGTCCGCGGCGACGACGTCGTCCCCGTCGTCCGCCTCCGCTCCGCCCGGGACGTCCGCCACCTCGTCACCGACGACGGCACCCTCCTCGCCGAACTCTCCGTCGACACCGTCCACGCCGAACGCCTGCCGGACGGCGCGGAGGCCACCTGGACCGAGATCGAGGTGGAACTCGCCGACGACACCGACCCGGCCGTCCTCGACGCCGTCGAGAAGCGCCTCAGGAAAGCCGGCATCCGCCCCTCCGCGTCCGCGTCCAAACTGGCCCGGGCCCTCACCGAGACCGGCCCCGGCCCCCGACCGGCGGACACCCCCGGCACCCCCGGCACCGCGGGAGCCGCCGTCCTCGGCTACGTACGCGAACAGGTCGACGCGATCGTCGCTCACGACCCGGCCGTACGGCGCGACCTGCCCGACTCCGTGCACCAGCTGCGGGTCGCCTGCCGCCGACTGCGCAGCGCCTTCAAGACGTACCGGCGCGTCCTCGACCGCGACGTCACCGACGCCCTCGGCGAGGAACTGAAATGGCTCGCCGGAGAGCTCGGCGTCGCCCGCGACCAGGAAGTCCTCGACGAGCGGCTGCGCGCCCACCTCACGGACCTGCCCGACACCCTCGTCCTCGGCCCGGTCAAGGCCCGGCTGCGCCGCCGGGACGCGGCCCGCGGGGGCCACGCCCGCCGCCAGGCGCTCGCCGCCCTCGACTCCGCCCGCTATCTCGCCCTCCTCGACGGCCTCGACGCGCTCCTCACCGACCCGCCCTTCCGCAAGGCCGCCGACCGCGACGCCGGTAAGGTCCTCGCCCGCGCCGTCCGCGAGGACCTCGAACGGCTCGCCGGCCGGATCGAGCACGCCCTGTCCCTCGCCCCGGGCCATGACCGCGACCTCGCCCTCCACGACGCCCGCAAGGCCGCCAAACGCGCCCGGTACGCGGCCGACGCGGCCCGCCCCACCCTCGGAAAGCCCGCCAGACGCCTGGCGAAGGGCGTGAAGCCCGTCCAGTCCCTCCTCGGCGAACACCAGGACGCCGTCGTCGCCCGCACCGCCCTGCGCGAGCTCGGCCTCCAGGCCCACGGCCTCGGGGAATCGGCCTTCACCTGGGGACTCCTCTACGGACGCGAGGAGGCCGCCGCGGCGGCGGCCGAGCGGGAACTCCCCGAGGTCTGGGCCCGCGCCTCGTCCACGGAACTCGCGGCGGCTCTGACCCACTGAGCACCGGGGTACGCTTGAGAGTCGCCCCCCTGCCAGCTCACGAAGGTTCGAGATGTCTGCTGCCGAGTCTGTCTTCCCGCAGCTCGAAGCTCTGCTCCCGCACGTGCAGAAGCCGATCCAGTACGTCGGCGGAGAGCTGAACTCCACGGTCAAGCCGTGGGAGTCCGCCGACGTCCGGTGGGCGCTGATGTACCCGGACGCGTACGAGGTCGGTCTGCCCAACCAGGGCGTCATGATCCTGTACGAGGTGCTGAACGAGCGGGAGGGTGTCCTCGCCGAGCGCACCTACAGCGTCTGGCCGGACCTGGAAGAACTGATGCGCGAGCACCAGGTCCCGCAGTTCACCGTCGACAGCCACCGACCCGTCGGTGCCTTCGACGTCTTCGGCCTGAGCTTCTCCACCGAGCTCGGCTACACCAACATGCTCACCGCCCTCGACCTGGCCGGCATCCCGCTGGAGTCGAAGGACCGGACCGTCGACCACCCGATCGTGCTCGCGGGCGGCCACGCGGCCTTCAACCCCGAGCCGATCGCGGACTTCATCGACGCGGCCGTCATCGGCGACGGCGAACAGGCCGTCCTCGACATGACCGAGATCATCCGCGCCTGGAAGGCCGAGGGCAGGCCGGGCGGCCGCGAGGAGGTCCTCTTCCGCCTCGCGAGGACCGGCGCGGTCTACATCCCGCGCTTCTACGACGTCGAGTACCTGCCGGACGGCCGCATCGGCCGCGTCGTCCCCAACAGGTCCGGGGTGCCGTGGCGCGTCTCCAAGCACACCGTCATGGACCTCGACGAGTGGCCGTACCCGAAGCAGCCCCTCGTCCCGCTCGCGGAGACCGTCCACGAGCGCATGTCCGTCGAGATCTTCCGCGGCTGCACCCGCGGCTGCCGTTTCTGCCAGGCCGGCATGATCACGCGCCCCGTGCGGGAGCGAAGCATCACCGGCATCGGCGAGATGGTCGAGAAGGGCCTCAAGGCGACGGGCTTCGAGGAGGTCGGCCTCCTCTCCCTCTCCTCCGCCGACCACACCGAGATCGGTGAGATCGCGAAGGGCCTCGCGGACCGCTACACGGAGGACAAGGTCGGTCTCTCCCTCCCCTCCACCCGTGTCGACGCCTTCAACGTGGACCTGGCCAACGAGCTGACCAGGAACGGTCGCCGCTCCGGCCTCACCTTCGCCCCCGAGGGCGGCTCCGAGCGCATGCGCAAGGTCATCAACAAGATGGTCTCGGAGGAGGACCTCATCCGGACCGTCTCCACCGCGTACGGCAACGGCTGGCGCCAGGTGAAGCTGTACTTCATGTGCGGCCTGCCGACGGAGACGGACGAGGACGTCCTCCAGATCGCCGACATGGCGATGAAGGTGATCGCCGAGGGCCGCAAGGTCTCCGGCCAGAACGACATCCGCTGCACCGTCTCCATCGGCGGCTTCGTCCCCAAGCCGCACACCCCCTTCCAGTGGGCCCCGCAGCTCTCCGCCGAGGAGACCGACGAGCGCCTGCGGAAGCTCCGCGACAAGATCCGCGGCGACAAGAAGTACGGCCGCTCCATCGGCTTCCGCTACCACGACGGCAAGCCCGGCATCGTCGAGGGCCTGCTCTCGCGCGGCGACCGCCGCCTCGGCGCGGTCATCCGCGCGGTGTACGAGGACGGTGGCCGCTTCGACGGCTGGCGCGAGCACTTCTCGTACGACCGTTGGATGGCCTGCGCCGAGAAGACGCTGCCGTCCACGGGCGTCGACGTCGCCTGGTACACGACCCGCGAGCGCACCTACGAGGAGGTCCTGCCCTGGGACCACCTGGACTCCGGTCTCGACAAGGACTGGCTGTGGGAGGACTGGCAGGACGCCCTCGACGAGACCGAGGTCGAGGACTGCCGCTGGACCCCGTGCTTCGACTGCGGCGTCTGCCCACAGATGGACACGCACATCCAGATCGGCCCCACTGGCAAGACGTTGCTGCCGCTGACGGTGGTCAAGTAGCCGCGTAACGCTCTGGTGACGGCCCGGCCGAGGGGAAACTCCCGGCCGGGCCGTCGCGTCATTCCCTGCATGAACACGGAGATTCGCAGGTCGGGGCCCCAGCAGCAGCCCGGGGGCTGCCTCACCGGAGTGGCACGCGTGATCGCCCTCGTGGTCGTCCTGCCGGTCCGGCTCGTCTGGGACGCCCTGGCCTTCTGCCTGAGGCAGCTGTGGCGCTGGGTGCTCGCCCCGATCGGCCGAGTCCTCGGCCTGCTGATCGAGTACCTGCTCGTCATCCCGCTGCGGTGGCTGTGGGAGTGGGTCCTCGCCCCCCTCGGCAGGGCCCTCCGGTGGCTGACCGACCTCCTGGTCGTCACCCCCCTGCGATGGCTCTGGCGCTGGGTCCTCCTCCCCGTCCTCAAGGCCCTGTGGTGGGTCGTCGACCTGCTGCTCGTCACCCCGCTCAGCTGGCTCTGGCGGCACGTCCTCGCCCCCGTCGGCCGAGCGGTCGGCGCGGCCCTGGCCTGGGCCTGGCGGATGGCCGGACGGATCTCCCGGGCCGTCGGCCTGGCGGTCGGATGGCTCCTGTGGCACGCGATCGGCCGTCCCCTCGCCTGGGTGTACCGGGTGATCCTCACGCCCCTCGGCCACTGGCTGCGCACCTGGGTGTGGCGTCCCCTCGCCACCGCCGGGCGCGCCGTCCGCGACGCGGCCCGGGAGGTGCGCGTCGCCCTCTTCGGCGGGGCGTCCCGCTGACCTCGGGGAACCGGAGGTGGCTCGGGCGCGTACTCTGGGTAGTACAACGAACGTCCCCGGCGTGGCGCCCGCCCCCGAGATCTCCCCGCGAAAGCGGGGGTGAACCGGGCGGGACCCCCAGGGCGACCCTGACATCTCGTGGACGGCGCCACCCGCGCCGCCCCGCACCGAGGAGAAGAACCACTGGGCAAGCGACAGCCCGAAGGCCCGCCGCCCGCACCGGCGGTGCAGCGCATCCGACTGCGCTACACCAAGCGCGGCCGCCTCCGGTTCACCAGCCACCGTGACTTCCAGCGCGCCTTCGAGCGTGCCCTGCGCCGTGCCGAGGTGCCCATGGCGTACTCGGCCGGATTCACCCCGCACCCCAAGGTGTCGTACGCCAACGCCGCCCCGACGGGTACGGGCTCCGAGGCCGAATACCTGGAGATCGCCCTCACCGCGACGCGCGACCCGGAGCACCTGCGGGTCCTGCTCGACGAGTCCCTCCCGGCCGGCCTCGACATCACCGACGCCGTCGAGGCCCGGACCTCGGGCCTCGCCGACCGGCTCACCGCCTCCGTGTGGGAGCTGCGGCTCGAAGGCGTCACCGTCGAGGACGCCCAGAAGGCCGTCGAGGCGTTTCTCGCGGCCGAGACCGTGGAAGTACAGCGCAAGACCAAGAACGGCGTCCGTACCTTCGACGCGCGTTCCGCGGTCACCGAGCTGACGGCGACCCGTCCCCCGGGTGATCCCCAGGGTGATGGGCCGCTGGACACCGCCTGTGCGATACTGCGGCTGGTTGTTCGGCACGTGACACCTGCCGTGCGACCCGACGACGTCCTGTCCGGTCTCCGAGCCGTGGCCGACCTGGCGCCGCCGGTCCCCGCTGCGGTGACCAGGCTGGCGCAGGGGCTCTTCGACGAGGAGTCCGGCACGGTGACCGACCCGCTCGCGCCCGACCGCGAGGCAGTCACGGCCGCATCTACCACGGCCGCCGCGACCGCCTCTGCGACGGCGCCGGGTACCGGCATCGCGTAGGGAGCGGTCGCCGTAGCGCAGCCCTGGCACTCGGGAGCCACCTGGGTCGGGCCGCGCACTGACCAGAAGACTTTCGCCAGGCCGTCCGCACAGGGCGTACGGAACCGGCGAGCCAGACATAGAGCTCCCGTGCGGCGCCCGCGCCCCGGACGGCGGCACCGCGCCACAGGCGCGACCGTGCCGCCGGACCGGAACCAGGCGCGGCGCCCGGGAGCGTGACGGGAGAACCCCGCATGCTCGAGTCCAACGAAGACACCAACGCCCCCGGTGACAAGCTGCCGCCGCGCCGCAGGCGCCGCGCCGCTTCCCGCCCCGCCGGTCCGCCGGTGACGGGTGACGCCGCAGGCCCCACCGAGACCGCCGAGACCCCGGCCGTCGAGAGCTCCGCCGTGGAGGCCGCCCCGGCCGCCGAGGCCGAGGCCGCACCCGCGCCGCGCACCCGCCGCCGCGCCACCCGCAAGGCCACCGCGCCCGCCGCGGAGACCCCGGAACCGGTCGTGGAGACCCCGGCCGTCGCCGAGGTCGCGGAGGAGGCCCCCGAGGCCGCCCCCGCCCGCCCGCGCCGCCGCGCCACCCGCAAGGCCACCTCGCCGGTGACCGCCACGGCCGCCCCGGCCCCCGTGGAGGAGCCCGCGCAGGCCGTGGTCCCCCAGGCCGCCGAGGCCGTCGCTGACGAGGAGGCCCCCGAGGCCGCCCCGCCGGCCCGTACCCGCCGTCGGGCCACCCGTAAGGCCACCGCTCCGGCCGGTGCGCCCGCCGCCGTCGAGGAGACTTCGGCCGAGGCCCCCGCCCCGGAGCCGGTCGTGGAGGCCGCCGAGGTCGCGGAGGAGGCCGCCGCGCCCGCCCCGCGCGCCCGCCGCCGTGCCACTCGCAAGACCACGTCGCCCGAGGCGAGCACCGGGGCGACCACGCCCCCCGAGGCGGCCAGCACCCCCGAGGCGGGCGCCGAGACCGCCACCGGCGAGTCGCTTCCCCCGGCCGCCGTCGCGCAGATCGCCGCCGACGAGGCCGAGGTCACCGCCGCCGAGACGGCCGCCACCCGTGGCCGCGGCCGCCGTCGCGCGGCTTCTCCGCAGTTCACCGCCGAGCCGGCCCCGGCCCGCGAGCCGCGCCGTGCCGCGCGCCCCTCCGTCGCCGTCTTCCAGGCCCCGGTCTTCACCGAGCCGATGTTCCAGACCCCGGAGACCGCTGCCGCGGCCGCCGCCGCCGGTGTGGTGGAGCCCGAGGACGACGAGCTGACCGAGACGGTCGAGACCGTCGAGGCCGAGGCCGTGGAGGCCCCCGAGCCCGCGGAGCGCGCCGAGTCGGGCTCCCGCCGTCGCCGTCGCCGCCGGGGCGAGGCCGTCGCCGTCGAGCCCGTCCCGGCCACCGTGGCCGACGAGCCCGAGGTCGAGGCCGTGGCGGACGAGATCGACGAGGCCGAGGAGGCCGACGACACGGACGAGTACGAGGACCGTCCGTCCCGCCGTCGCCGCCGGGGCGGCCGTCGCCGCCGTCGCGGTGAGCTCGCCGAGGTCGAGGAGACCGAGGAGGGCGACGAGCCGCGCTCCGACGAGTCCGACGAGACCGACGAGTCCGAGGACGGCGACGAGGAGTCGGACGAGGCCGAGGCCTTCGGCGGCGGTTCCAGCAGCTCCCGCCGTCGCCGTCGCCGCCGCCGTCGCAGCGGGGACGCCGCCGCCGACGTCGAGGGCGCCGACGAGGAGGGCGTCCGTACGGTCGTCAAGGTCCGCGAGCCCCGCCCGGCCCGCGAGAAGGCCGAGCCCGGCACCGGCGCCGACGAGGTCCAGTCCATCAAGGGCTCGACCCGCCTGGAGGCCAAGAAGCAGCGCCGCCGCGAGGGCCGCGAGCAGGGCCGCCGTCGCGTCCCGATCATCACCGAGGCCGAGTTCCTCGCCCGCCGCGAGGCCGTCGAGCGAGTGATGGTCGTCCGCCAGAACGGCGAGCGCACCCAGATCGGCGTCCTCGAGGACAACGTGCTCGTCGAGCACTACGTCAACAAGGAGCAGGCCACCTCGTACGTCGGCAACGTCTACCTGGGCAAGGTCCAGAACGTGCTGCCGTCGATGGAGGCCGCCTTCGTCGACATCGGCAAGGGCCGCAACGCCGTCCTGTACGCCGGCGAGGTCAACTTCGAGGCGCTCGGCATGGGCCACGGCCCGCGCCGCATCGAGACCGCCCTCAAGTCCGGCCAGCCGGTCCTCGTCCAGGTGACGAAGGACCCGATCGGCCACAAGGGCGCCCGGCTGACCAGCCAGGTCTCGCTGCCCGGTCGCTACCTCGTGTACGTGCCCGAGGGCTCGATGACCGGTATCAGCCGCAAGCTCCCGGACACCGAGCGCTCCCGCCTCAAGACCATCCTCAAGAAGATCGTCCCCGAGGACGCGGGCGTCATCGTGCGCACCGCCGCCGAGGGCGCGAGCGAGGACGAGCTGCGCCGTGACGTCGAGCGACTGCAGGCGCAGTGGGAGGACATCCAGAAGAAGGCGAAGAGCGGCAACGCGCCGACGCTGCTCTACGGCGAGCCGGACATGACCGTCCGGGTCGTCCGCGACATCTTCAACGAGGACTTCTCGAAGGTCATCGTCAGCGGCGACGACGCCTGGGAGACCATCCACGGGTACGTCCACCACGTCGCCCCCGACCTGACCGACCGCCTGTCCAGGTGGACGAGCGAGGTCGACGTCTTCGCGACGTACCGGATCGACGAGCAGCTCATGAAGGCGCTGGACCGCAAGGTATGGCTGCCGAGCGGCGGCTCGCTGGTGATCGACAAGACCGAGGCGATGATCGTCGTCGACGTCAACACCGGCAAGTTCACCGGGCAGGGCGGCAACCTCGAAGAGACCGTGACGAGGAACAACCTCGAAGCGGCCGAGGAGATCGTCCGCCAGCTGCGGCTGCGCGACCTCGGCGGCATCGTCGTCATCGACTTCATCGACATGGTCCTCGAGTCCAACCGCGATCTGGTGCTGCGCCGCCTCCTGGAGTGCCTGGGCCGTGACCGGACCAAGCACCAGGTGGCCGAGGTCACCTCGCTGGGCCTGGTCCAGATGACCCGCAAGCGGGTCGGCCAGGGCCTCCTGGAGTCCTTCTCCGAGACCTGTGTCCACTGCAACGGCCGCGGTGTCATCGTGCACATGGAGCAGCCGACCACCGCCGGTGGGGGTGG
The DNA here is from genome assembly GCF_042716475.1 of Streptomyces sp. NPDC058671. NCBI lineage: Bacteria > Bacillati > Actinomycetota > Actinomycetes > Kitasatosporales > Streptomycetaceae > Streptomyces > Streptomyces sp. NPDC058671. The sequence goes on from NZ_JBHXSA010000031.1 coordinate 28,445, forward strand.
CGGCGGCAAGCGTTCGAAGAAGCGCGGCCGCGGCGGCGCCGAGCACGGCCACGAGCACGAGCACGAGCACGCCGAGGCCACGGAGACCGACGTCGAGGCCCTGGTCGAGACCGAGGCCGAGGTCGCAGCCGAGCTGGCCGCCCCGGTGGCCCTGCCGGAGCCGATCGCCCCCGACGAGGAGCTGTACGGCTCCGTCGCCGAGGCGGAGGCCGCCGCCACGCGCGGTCGTGGCCGCCGTCGTGCCACCCGCCGGGTGTCCGCGCCGGTCGCCCCGAGGCCGGTCGTGGAGACGGAGACGGTGGAGTACGAGGCGAAGCCGCAGCCCGTCGCGGCGGCCGAGCCGGTCGCGTCGCCGGAGCCGGTGGTGGAGCAGCCGGCGGCCGAGCCGGAGCCCGTCGTGGCGCCCGAGCCGGTGGCCGAGGAGACCGCTGCCGCGGCTCCCCGAGGCCGTCGCCGTGCCACGCGCCGGGCGACCTCCCCGGTCGTCTCGACCACGGAGCAGGCCGCCGAGCCGATCGTCGTCGAGCCGGTCGTCGAGGCCGCGGCCCCCGAGCCGGTCGTCGAGGCCGCCCCGGAGCCGGAGCCGGTCGTCGAGCCCGTCGTCGAGGAGGCCCCCGTGGCCGCCCCGCCGCGTGCCCGCCGCCGGGTGGTCCGCAAGGCCACCGCGCCCGCCGGTTCGCCCTCGGGCGCCGAGGACGCCGCCGCCGTCGTCGTGGTGACCACGGCCCCGGCCGAGGCCTCCGGCGCGCCGGTCGAGGCCGACGCCGAGGCGTCCGGCGACGCCGAGGCCGCGCCCGCCAAGAAGACGGCGGCGCGCAAGTCCGCGGCGAAGAAGACCACGGCCAAGAAGGCCGCCACCAAGAAGACGGCGGCGACCAAGAAGACCGCGGCGAAGAAGACCACCACCGCCAAGAAGGCCCCGGCGAAGAAGGCGGCGGAGAAGACCGCCGCTCCTTCCCAGGACTGACCGGCGGGTACGGGCCCCCTAGGGGGGCCGGGGGCGGCCCCCTCCCCCAGGGCGGACTTGTCCGTCCGAGGGACCCCCCCGGGACCGAGACCCGCGGCCGGGCGGGGGACGCGCGCCGCCGGGGAGAACAAACCAACC
>NZ_JBHXSA010000031.1:29559-75273 GCF_042716475.1 Streptomyces sp. NPDC058671
GGGTGCGGGGCGGGGGGGGGGGGGGGGGGCGTCGCGGCCCTTGGGGTGGTTTGTGCGCGCCCCGGCCCGGCCCCGCTGCCCCGCGCCGGGGGGCTTCTCCCCCCCCCCCCCGCGCCTCTGAGCAACTCCCTCCCGCTCGTCGGGAGAGGCCGCTCGTCCGATTCCGGAACGCCGCGGGCCCTCGGGTCCGTGTGAGCGGCTGGCTTCAGAGGTTTCGATCCCGAGTGAGAGAGAGATCCGCGTGTACGCCATCGTGCGCAGCGGTGGTCGCCAGCACAAGGTTGCTGTCGGCGACATCGTTGAGGTTGACAAGATTTCCACTGCCAAGGTTGGCGACACGGTCGAGCTCTCGACCCTGCTCGTTGTCGACGGCGAGGCCGTGACCAGCGACCCGTGGGTCCTGGCCGGCATCAAGGTCACGGCCGAGGTCGTGGACCACCACAAGGGCGCCAAGATCGACATCCTGCGCTACAAGAACAAGACCGGCTACCGCCGTCGCCAGGGTCACCGCCAGCAGTACACGGCGATCAAGGTCACCGGTATCCCCGCGGCTGCGAAGTAAGAGGGACTGAGACATGGCACACAAGAAGGGCGCATCGTCCACCCGGAACGGGCGCGACTCGAATGCCCAGCGGCTCGGCGTGAAGCGCTTCGGCGGTCAGGTCGTCAACGCGGGTGAGATCCTGATCCGCCAGCGTGGCACCCACTTCCACCCGGGCTCCGGCGTCGGCCGTGGCGGCGACGACACGCTGTTCGCCCTGCAGGCCGGTTCGGTGCAGTTCGGCACCCACCGTGGCCGCAAGGTCGTGAACATCGTTCCGGTCGCCTGATCGGATCTTTGCGGAGGCGGACCTCACTTCCCGTAGGGGAAGCGGGTCCGCCTTTCGCGTGTTACTAGATAGACATTCCACCCAGAAGTAACTGGAGGCACAGAACCATGACCACCTTCGTGGACCGCGTCGAGCTGCATGTCGCCGCGGGTAACGGGGGCCACGGCTGCGCCTCCGTTCACCGGGAGAAGTTCAAGCCCCTCGGCGGACCCGACGGCGGCAACGGCGGCCGTGGCGGCGATGTGACCCTGGTCGTCGACCAGGCGGTCACCACGCTCCTCGAATACCACCACTCGCCCCACCGCAAGGCGACCAACGGTCAGCCCGGCGCCGGCGACAACCGCTCCGGCAAGGACGGTCAGGACCTGGTCCTCGCCGTGCCCGACGGCACCGTCGTCCTCGACAAGCAGGGCAACGTGCTCGCCGACCTGGTCGGCCAGGGCACCACCTTCGTCGCGGGCCAGGGCGGCCGCGGCGGCCTCGGCAACGCCGCGCTGTCCTCGGCGCGCCGCAAGGCCCCCGGCTTCGCGCTCCTCGGCGAGCCCGGCGAGTCGCGGGACATCGTCCTGGAGCTGAAGACCGTCGCCGACGTGGCGCTCGTCGGCTACCCGAGCGCCGGCAAGTCCTCGCTCATCTCGGTCCTCTCGGCCGCCAAGCCGAAGATCGCGGACTACCCCTTCACCACCCTCGTGCCGAACCTGGGCGTCGTCACGGCCGGTTCGACCGTGTACACGATCGCCGACGTCCCGGGTCTGATCCCGGGCGCCAGCCAGGGCCGCGGCCTGGGCCTGGAGTTCCTGCGGCACGTCGAGCGCTGCTCGGTCCTCGTGCACGTCCTGGACACGGCGACGCTGGAGTCCGACCGCGACCCGGTCACCGACCTCGACACCATCGAGGAGGAGCTCCGGCAGTACGGCGGTCTGGAGGACCGGCCCCGCATCGTCGTCCTCAACAAGGTCGACATCCCGGACGGCCAGGACCTCGCGGACATGATCCGCCCGGACCTGGAGGCGCGCGGCTACCAGGTGTTCGAGGTCTCCGCCGTGGCCCGTCTCGGCCTCAAGGAGCTCTCCTTCGCGCTGGCCGGCATCGTCGCAGAGGCGCGCGCGGCCAAGCCGCAGGAGGAGGCGACCCGTATCGTCATCCGTCCGAAGGCCGTCGACGACGCGGGCTTCACGGTCACGTACGACGAGGCCGACGACGTGTACCGGGTGCGCGGCGAGAAGCCGGAGCGCTGGGTCCGCCAGACCGACTTCAGCAACGACGAGGCCGTGGGCTACCTGGCCGACCGCCTCAACCGCCTCGGCGTCGAGGACAAGCTGATGAAGGCCGGTGCCCGCGCGGGCGACGGCGTCGCGATCGGCTCCGAGGAGAACGCGGTCGTCTTCGACTGGGAGCCCTCGATGATGGCCGGCGCCGAGATGCTCGGCCGCCGCGGTGAGGACCACCGTCTCGAGGCCCCGCGTCCGGCGGCGCAGCGGCGCCGCGACCGCGACGCGGAGCGGGACGACGCGCAGCGGGAGTTCGACGAGTTCGACCCGTTCTAGCGGGTGGGCCGGTCGGCGTCCACGGACGCCGACCGGTCTCCCCGTCCTTCGCCGGCCGGGCGCCCTCGGGTGCCCGGCCGGCTGCCGTGCGGGCTCCCGTCACCCGGAGGCCGTACGGGGGCCACGTAGGATTCACGGGTGAGTGAGACCCCCCGGCCGCAGGCCCCCGCGCGCGTCAGTGTCGTCGTCATCGCGTACAACGACGCGGCGCACGTCGGCGACGCCGTCCGTTCCGCGCTCGCCCAGGGCGACGGGGTCGGTGAGGTCGTCGTCGTCGACGACGCCTCCGGGGACGCGACCCCCGAGGTGCTCGCCGGGTTCGCCGACGAACCTCGGGTGCGGCCGGTGATCCGCCGGGAGAACAGCGGCGGCTGCGGCACCCCCCGTAACGACGGCGTCGACGCGGCCGTCCACCCGTACGTCCTGTTCCTCGACAGCGACGACCTGCTGCTGCCCGGCGCCGTCGACGGGCTGCTCGCCGTCGCCACCGAGCGGCGCGCCGACGTCGTCGCCGGGATCTGCGTGCGGCGCGAGCTGCCCGAGGGCCGGGAGACCGTCTGGGCGCCGTCGCTGTACGACGTGTCCCAGGGCGCCACGCTGCCCGGCACGGTGCTGGAGGGCATCGAGGGGCACCCGGAGTTCGTCCTCGACACCCTCTCCGTCAACAAGCTCTACCGCCGTGACTTCCTCGACCGGCACGCCATCCGCTTCCCCGACGGCGCCTTCCACTACGAGGACTTCGTCTTCAGCGCCCGGGTCCAGGCCGCCGCCCCCCGGCTCGCCGTCACCGACGTGCCCGTGTACGTGTGGCACGTGCGGCGGCAGGCCGCCACCCTCTCGATCTCGCTGCGCCGTGCCTCCCTGTCCAACTGGGAGCACCGGATCGCCGCGCACGCCGCCGTCGTCGACGTGTTCCGCACGGCGGGACGGCCCGCGCTCGCCCGGGCCGCGCAGACCAAGTTCCTCGACTACGACCTCCCCATGTACCTGCGCGAACTGCCGCAGCGGACCGCCGCCTACCGGGCCGGCTGGTGGACGGTGACCCGCGCCCACCTGGCCGGTTTCGACGCCGCCGCGGTGGCCGGCGCCCAGGCGCCGTCCCGGTGGCTGCACGCCGCGCTCACCGCGCTCACCGCCGTACCCGGGGGAGGGGAGCTGACCCGGTTCGTCGAGCTGGCCGCACCCCGTCCCCGGCTCGTCCCGCCGTACCCGCGCGCCGAGGACGACACGCCGGTCCTGGCCGCCGCCCCCGCCGACGTACCCATGGAGGGTCTCGCCGAGCTCGGGCCGGCCGAGCTGCCCGTCGCCGTGGACGGTTCCGTCGCCGTCGGCGCGTCGACCCGCCTGACCCTGACCGTCCACGATCTGTACGGGCGTGTCGCCGCGCTCGGACCTGTCGCCGTGCGCGTCGTGTTCACCGAGCGGGTCTCGGCGGCCGAGCTGACGGCCGACGCGCCGCTGCTCCCCGTCGCGGAGGGCTGGACCGCCGACGTGTCGCTGCCCACCGCGAAGCTGTTGCGGGCCGGCCGACTCGCCGCGTGGTCGCTCCGTGCCGAGCTGCGGTACGCGGACGGATCGACCGGAAACGCCGAGGTCAGGGCCCCGGAGGGGTTCGTGGGCCGACGTGGCATGGTCCTCGGGAGGCTGGGCCGGGTGCTGCTCGTCCAGGTGGTGGCCTCGGCGCGGCGCGGGCTGATCGTGCGGCTCGCGGGGGGTGCGTCCGGGGCCCGCCGGGTCGTGTCGGGGCGGTTCAGGAGACTGCTGGCGATGCGGTGAACATCACCCGATGCGCGGGAGATGAGTTATGGAACAATTCTTCCCGCCGGGTAGTCTTGCCGGTCGCTGGGGGGCGTTCATCGAACAAGTGTGAGCGCGACCCCGCACCCCTGATCAAGAAGCGCGCCACGTTCGTGGCGTGGGCAGCTCCGTGGCAGACCGGGACATGCACCGGACGTCGCCGCGTGCACGTGTGAGAGGACTTGGATGCCGACTAGCGACGTCCCTGATGTGAGCGTCGTCGTCATCGTCTACAACGATGAGGAACGGCTCCCCCGAGCGGTCCGGTCGATTCTCGACCAGACCCTGAACAACCTCGAAGTGATCATCGCCGACGACTGTTCGACCGATGGCACCGAGCGCGTCGCGCGTTCTCTGGAGGCCTCCGACCCGCGCGTACGCTACGTGCGGCTCGAGCAGAACAGCGGCGGCTGCAGCGCGCCCCGTAACCGCGGCATCGCGGTGGCGCGCGCCCCGCACATCATGTTCCTGGACAGCGACGACGAGCTTCCCCGTCACGCCTGCAAGAGCCTGCTCCTCGTCGCCGAGGAGACCGGGGTCGACTTCGTCACCGGAGAGGTGACCCGCCTCTTCGAGGAGTCGAACACCACCGGCCTCTGGTACCCGCACCTCTTCACCGAGAAGCGGGTCGTGAACGGCATCGCCGAGCGCCCCGAGTACTTCTTCGACCACCTGTCGACGAACAAGCTCTACCGGACCTCCTTCATCCGGGACAACGCGCTCACCTTCCCCGAGGGCATCCACTACGAGGACCAGCTGTTCTCCGCGCAGGCGTTCTCGCTCGCGGAGACCTTCGCCGTCGTCCCGTGGTCGGTCTACACCTGGCGTCTGGCGCCCGAGAGCGTCTCCATCTCCTCCAGCCGTCACAAGATCCAGAACGTCGCGGACCGCATCGGCGTGGCCCGGCTCATCGACACCTGGTTCGAGGAGAACGGCCGGGGGGAGCTGCGCGCGGAGAAGGACTACAAGTTCCTCCGCCACGACTTCCGGCTGTACCTGGGCGACCTGCCGTTCCGTGACACCGACTGGGTCGCCGAGTTCGCCGACGTGGTCAACCCCTACCTGGACGAGATCTCCGACGAGACCTACGCCCGGCTCTCCCGCGAGGAGCGCATCTGCATCCACCTGCTGCGCACCGGCCGCCTCGACGAGCTCCAGGTCGCCGCCCGCCAGCTGGGCCGGCCGCAGCTCGCCCCGCGCTTCGCGACCGAGGAGGGCGAGGCCACCTACTGGGGCGCCGTCGCCCCCACCGACGACACGAGCCGCGCCGCACTCGACATCAGCGAGTGGTACATGCGCGAGCAGGTGCTCGCCACCGGCCGCATCCGGCACGAGCTGACCTCCGTGACGATGCGGGGCCCGGTCCTGCACCTGGAGATCCACACGTACGACCCGGCCGGTCTGATCACCGAGGACACCCAGGCCTCGGTGAAGCTGGCCGCGCACAAGACGCCGCTCACGGTGCCCCTGACCCTCCACCCGGAGGGCGACGGGCAGTACGTCTCCAAGGCCGCGCTCGACCTGCGCAAGGTGCCCGTCGGCAAGGTCGGCGTGGCGACCCGCCGCCACCCGGTGGTCGCCCTGGAGCGCGACGGTGCCCGGCGTACGGACATCCTGCTGGCCCAGCACGACCAGCCGGACTTCCGTGCCACCGTCACGTACCACACGTTCGGCATCCACCACCTCCGCGTCAGGGCGGAGCAGAAGGGTGCCGGACGCCTTGAGGTGACCTGGCAGCGGTCCGGTGTCCTGAAGTCCCTCGAACCGCTCGGCCCCTACGCCCGCAAGGCCAAGGGCAAGGTCGGCAAGGTCAGGAAGATCCTCGTCGGCAACGAGGGCAAGGCCACCGCGTACGACGCCGTGTCCAAGCTCCCGCGCAAGCGCAGCCTCGCCGTGTTCGAGGCGTTGGAGGGCCGCGGTTACGCCGACAGCCCGCGCTACATCTACGAGGAGCTCAAGCGCCGGAACCTCCCGATCGACGTGGTCTGGTCGTACTCCGGCGACCGCTCGTCCTTCCCCGAGGACGTCACCCTCGTCCGGCGTGGAAGCTTCGCGTACGGACGTGCGCTGGCCCGCGCCACCTACTGGGTCGACTCGCACAACCTGCCCTACCTGTACCCGAAGCCGAAGGGCACCCGGTACCTCCAGACCTGGCACGGGCAGACCTTCAAGGCGATGGGCTTCGACGTGCCGTCGCTGCGGGGCGCCTCGGACATCGAGAAGGGGCGCTTCCGCGCCGCCGTGGGCCGCTGGGACGCGCTCGTCTGCCCGAGCGCCGAGTTCGAGCGGACCTTCGTCCCGGCCTTCGAGGTGTCCGCCGACCTGATCCGCTCCGGCTACCCGCGCAACGACGTGCTGGTGCGCTGGGCCGAGCCCGAGCAGCAGGCCAGGGCCGCAGAGGTCCGCGAGGCCCTGAACATCCCGGCCGACAAGAAGGTCCTGCTCTACGCGCCGACCTTCCGTGACGCGGCCCGCCGCACCGGCCAGTCGGTGCGCGTGGACTTCGAGGCGCTGGCCCCGCACCTGTCCGACGAGTGGATCATCGTCGTGCGGACCCACCCGTACGACCGGTTCAAGATCGCTCCGGAGCTGGGTCACTTCCTGCGCGACGGCTCTTCCTTCGCCGACATCAACGACGTGATGCTGGCCTCGGACGCGGTCCTCACGGACTACTCGTCGCTGATGTTCGACTACGCCAACACCGGCCGCCCGATCGTCCTCTACACGGACGACTACGAGGCGTACAAGGGCGGCGACCGCGGCACGTACTACGACCTCGAGGACATCGCGCCGGGGCCGATGGTGACGACCACCGAGGACCTCGCCGCCGTCGTGCGGGACCTGGAGGGCACCCAGGAGCGCCACGCCCAGCGGTACGCGCGCTTCCAGGAAATGTTCTGCTCGTACGAGACCGGCCACGCCAGCAAGATGGTGGTCGATGCTTTTTTCGAAGGCGGCACCCATGAGTGAGGCATCCCCTGTCCGCAACGTGTTCTTCGTCGGCATCGACGTCGACTCGATGGGCGGATCCCAGCGGGTGCTGCACACCCTCGCCCAGGGCATGGGGGAGCGCGGTCACCGCGTCGAGCTGATCGGCATCCGCCCGAGCCCGGAGCCGTTCCCGTACAACGCCACGCGCGCGTACGGCCACTCGACGCTCTACCCGGCGCCGTCCGAGCCCAAGCCGCCCGTGCGCACGGTCGGCGACCGGATCAGCCTGGCGCGGCGCGCCGACGCGCGGCGGGCCCGGTCCGACCGGGACAACGCGCGGGCGGAGTTCGAGCGCAAGCTCGCCGAGGTCGAGGACGGCTACATCGTCTTCGGCTCGCCGTGGGCGGTGGACTGGGTCATGCCGCTGAAGTGGGGACACCTCAAGGGCATCGGGCAGTACCACGAGTCCTTCGCGCAGGCGAAGCGGAGTGCCAACCTGGGCCTGATCCGCCGTCACTACCCGAGGCTCGAACAGACCATGGTGCTCTCCGAGGGCGACGCGGTCGAGTTCGTCAACCAGCGCGTGCCGAACGTGCGGGTCATGCCGAACCCGCTCCCGTTCTTCCCCGACGAGCTGGCCCCGCTCGACACCCGCAAGATCGGCGCCGTCGGCCGGCTCGACCCGATCAAGCGGTACGACCGGATGATCGAGGCCTTCGCTGAGGCGCACAAGGGTCGCGACGGCTGGGAGCTGCACCTCTTCGGTGAGGGCCCGCTGGAGGGCGAGCTCCGGATGCGCGCCGAGGACCTGGGCGTCGCCGACCAGGTCGTCTTCCGCGGCACGGCCCAGGACATGGCCGCCGCCTACCGCGAGCTGTCCGTCGTCGCGATCAGCAGTGAGCGCGAGGGCCGCCCGATGGCGCTGGCCGAGGCCGCCGCCTGCGGTGTGCCGTGCGTGAGCTTCGACGTCTCGGGCGGTGTCCGGGAACTCGTCGCTGACGGCGTCTCGGGCACCCTGGTCCCGCCGGCCGACGTGCCGGCGCTCGCCGCCGCGCTCGGTGAGCTGATGGACGACGGCGCGATGCGCCAGCGCTACGGCAGGGCGGGGCGGGAGCACGTCGCGCACCTGGCGCTGCCGCACGTCCTCGACCAGTGGGACGCGGCGTTCGCGGAGATCGAGCGCTAGGGCCTTTCGTTTGGATCATGCCGGGCTCGCGGGCCCTAGCTCTCCCGGCCCCGCTCCCCGCTCGCGTCCGGAAGCCCTGTCCCCGCACCTGCGGGGGCGGGGCTTCCGCGTGTCGGGGGCCACGTCCGGACACGCCGGGGCCCCGGGACGCTGTGATTACACTGTCGGAATGACCTGGCTCATCACCGGCGGCGCCGGTTACATCGGTTCCCACGTCGTCAAAGCAATGACCGAGGGCGGCGAGCACGTCGTCGTGGTCGACGACCTCAGCACCGGCAACCCGGCGCGCCTCCCCGAGGGCATCGTCCTGGAGCAGGGCACGGTCCTCGACCGCGAGTTCCTCGACCGGGTGCTGCGCGAGCACCGGATCACGGGAATCGTCCACCTGGCCGGCAAGAAGCAGGTCGGCGAGTCCGTCGAGAAGCCGCTGTTCTACTACCACGAGAACGTGACGGGTCTGCAGACCATCCTCGACGCGGCCGCCTCCGCGGGCGTGAAGAGCTTCCTCTTCTCCTCCTCCGCCTCCGTGTACGGGATGCCCGACGTGGACCTCGTCACCGAGGACACCGAGTGCCTGCCCCTCAGCCCGTACGGCGAGACCAAACTGGTCGGCGAGTGGATGGCGCGTGCCGTCGGCCAGGCCCACGGCCTGTCCACGGCCTGCCTGCGGTACTTCAACGTGGCGGGCGCCGCGGCCCCGGAGCTCGCCGACACCGGCGTCTTCAACCTGGTGCCGATGGTCTTCGAGCGCCTCGACGCCGGCGAGTCCCCGCGCATCTTCGGTGACGACTACCCGACGCCGGACGGCACCTGCATCCGCGACTACATCCACGTCGCCGACATCGCGGACGCGCACCTGGCAGCGGCCCGCGCGCTCGCCGCGGCGGGCGAGGCCGGCGAGACCGCCACGCTGACCCTGAACATCGGGCGCGGCGAGGGCGTGTCGGTGCGCGAGATGGTGAACCTCATCAACGAGGTCACCGGGCACAGCGTCGAGCCCCTGGTCACCCCGCGCCGCCCGGGTGACCCGGCTCGTGTGGTGGCGTCGGCGAAGCGCATCGAGTCGGAGCTGGGCTGGAAGGCGCGGCACGACGTCCGCTCCATGATCAGCTCGGCCTGGGAGGGCTGGAGCGCGAACCGCGCGGTGCGCGCGACCGTCTGACACGCCCGACCGCACCCAGCTGCGGCAGGCTTTCGTGAAGCGGGGCGCCCCGGGTGGGGGCACCCCGCTTCCGTCTGCCGTCCGCCGGGGTGACGGGCCCTCAGGGGCGGTGGATGCGGTCCACGCGGTAGTACCGGGCCGCGCACTGCGCCGCCCAGTCCCGCTGGTACGTGGACGCGAAGAGGGGTTCGCTGAGGCCGCCGATGAGGAGCGGCCGGTACGTGACCTCCCGGGCGCCGGCCGCCGCCTCGTCCCGGATGCGGGCGGTCTGGCGGTCCCAGGCGACAGCGCGCACCACCGTGCTCGTACTCAGCTCGTACACCGGCTGCACCAGGGCGACCGCGCTGCCGAGGGCGACCGCGCCGATCCCCACGAGCGCGGCGGCGCGGGCGGCGGGGCGCCAGGGCACCAGCAGACGCCGTCCGACGAGGTGGCCGCCCCACGCGCCGTACGCGCAGAGGACGAGCAGCAGCGGCAGGAGGAAACTCGTCCAGGTGCGGCCGTACGTCCAGCCGACGACCCCGTAACCGCTGCGCAGGCCGAAGACGACGGCCAGGCTCGCGAGGGCGATCAGCGGCAGCGGCAGGAGCACCACCACCCGGAACAGCGCGCGCGGGGGAAGCCCGCGTGCGCTCCGGCGGGCGTCCCGGGTATCGCTCCGGTGGATGTCTCGATCGACCAGCGGCGTGAGGTCATGGCCGGCGGGCGGAGACGTGTCCCGGCCGGCGGGCGGAGACGTGCCCCGATCGCCGCCAGGAGACATGTCCCGGCCGGCGCCGCCGCCGTCCTGCCGAGGTCCGGCGGCGGCCAGCGCCAGGCCGAGGAGCGCGCCGACGGCGACGGCCCCCAGATACGCCCACTGGCCGCCGATCGTCTGCCAGAGGCGCCACCAGTCGTGGAACGTCTCCCCGATCCTCTCCGCCGACAGCGGTTCCTGCGGACGCTGGGCCCGTCGCCAGCGCGCGCCGGGTGAGGTGGAGAGGAGAGCGAGGCCGCAGAGGAGCCCCAGGCAGGCCGCCGCGCACCAGGTGGACACGTACCGGTCGCGCGCCCAGCCGAACCGGGGCAGGCAGACGACGCCCACGGTGACCGCGAAGAGCCCGGCCACCAGGGTGAACGGTTCGCTCAGCATGCCGATCGCCGCCCCGACCAGGAGCGCCGACGTGACCGCCGCGGTCTTGGCCCACCGCACACCGCAGCGCGCGGCCCGGACGCAGCCGAGGACGGCCCAGAGCCCGATGACGCTCGGCAGGGTGTGGGAGATCGTCGCCGGCGCCCAGAGCAGTACCTGGTACGAGCGGGTGCCGGCGAAGAACAGCAGGGCGGACAGGAGCGCCGCCGCGGCCACGAGCGGGACGACGGGCTCTTCACCCGCCCGTGTGACGGGGCGCAGCGCGCGCAGCGCCGCCCCGGCGAGGAGGAACAGGCCGGCGCCGAGCACGACGACGAGGAAGGCGGGCAGCAGCTTCGGCCCCCGCATGTCGTCGGAATAGAGCAGGCCGGTCAGGAAGGCGTTGGTGACCCGGCCGTTCTGGGTGAGGTAGAAGTCCGCGGTGATGCCCAGGACGCCCATGTCCCGGGCCTTCCAGAGCGCACACCAGTCGTCCGACGTGGGGCGTACGTACAGGCCGAGGAAGGCGCCGACCGAGAGCAGCGCCCCGGCGCAGACGGCGACCACGAGCGCGACACCGCGCAGCACCCGGGGGAGCCGCCCTCCGTAAGCGGTCCCTGTCTCGTCCCCGCCCTCCGGCCTCCGTACCTCACCGCGCTCCGAGATGGTCGTCCTGCTCACCGGTGATCGCTCCTGCTGGCCCGAGGTCGTCCCTATGGGTGACGAATGGGTGAAATGGCACGTACATCAATATCTTCCCCGCATGCTTTGCTGCATGGACGACATGCCGACCAGGGGCGGTCACGTGGGCGATGCCGGGCGGTCACCACCGCTCCGTACCGTGGCCGCGCTGCTCGAAGGAGAGTCCGGTGGCGGTCCTTCAGGACGTACTCTCGCCCATCCCTCTGGAGTGACCGTTCCATGACCAGGCTTTCCGTCGTCGTCCCCTGTTACAACGAGGAGGACGTCGTCGAGCGCTTCGATGCGCGAATGCGACAGGTGCTCGACACCCTCCCCGTCGGTTACGAGATCTGCTACGTCGACGACGGCAGCTCCGACGGAACGCTGGGCAAGCTCCGTGAGATCGCCGCCCGGCACCCGCACCAGACCCAGTACGCCTCCTTCAGCCGCAATTTCGGCAAGGAGGCCGCCATGCTCGCCGGCCTGCGCAAGTCCACCGGTGACGCCGTGGTCATCATGGACGCCGACCTCCAGCACCCGCCCGAGCTCCTCGCGCGGATGCTGGACCTGCACCACCAGGGCCACGACCAGGTCATGGCGCGGCGGACCCGCGAAGGCGACAAGAAGCTCCGCTCCGCGCTCAGCCGTATGTACTACCGTGCCGTCAACCGCTGGGTGGACGTGGAACTCACGGACGGCGTAGGCGACTTCCGCCTGCTGTCGCGGACGGCCGTCGACGCCCTGCTCTCGCTGCCCGAGTACAACCGCTTCTCCAAGGGTCTCTTCTCCTGGATCGGCTTCGACACCGTCACCTTCGACTACCAGAACGCCGCGCGCGAGGGCGGCGAGACGAAGTGGAAGTTCAGCTCGCTGGTCAACTACGGCATGGACGGGCTCATCTCCTTCAACAACCGACCGCTGCGCATCGCGCTCTGGCTCGGGATGATGCTCAGCGGCCTCGCCGCCCTCTACGCCGTCTGGGTGGCAGCCACCGCCATCACCCAGGGCGTCACCGCCCCCGGCTATGTCACCCTGGTCGCGATCATCGTGGGCCTGGGGGGTGTGCAGATGGTGATGCTGGGCCTGATCGGCGAGTACATCGGCCGCATCTACTACGAGACCAAGCGCCGGCCGCACTTCCTCGTGAAGGAGACCCACCGTTCCTTCGGCCGGGCCGCCGCCGAACGCGCCGCCGCCGAACGGATCCGCGTCGCCGCCACCGAGAGCGAGCGCTGATGACGCCGTCCCGGGGCGGCCCGGGCGACCGGCCGACGTCGCCCGACGCGGGAACGCCGGCGTCGTCCGGGGCGGGGGAGCGGGCGTCGTCCGGGGCGGCGTCGTCCGGGGCGGCGGGGACGGGGAAGGGGACGTCGGGGACGGGTCCGTCGGCTGTTGCGGGCGGTTCGGCGTCGGCCGGGGCGGGCGCGTCGGCCGTGGTCGGGGCGCGGCGCGGGCGGCTCGCCGAGATGTTCCGCTTCGCCCTCGTCGGCGGGGTCAACACCGGCACCTTCTTCGGCTGTTACCTGCTGCTCCACCCGTGGATGCCGTACTTCGCCGCGTACTCCCTCGCCTTCCTCCTCAGCATGATCGGCTCCTTCTTCCTCAACACCTACTTCACCTATCGGACCAGGCCGACCTGGAAGAAGTTCGCCCTGTTCCCCCTCACCAACGTCACCAACTACCTGGTCCAGAGCGTCGGGCTGTACGCGCTCGTCACCTGGGCAGGCATGGACGACAGGATCGCGCCACTCGTCGCGGCCGTCGTCGCCATCCCGTTCACCTACCTGATCTCCCAGCGCATCCTCGTGCCCCGGAACGCCGGGCAGGATCCCCCCGCCTCCGGTCCAGGGAGCGAAACGGACGAGCGGCAGCCCTCCCGGCTCGCGTAGATTGCCTGGCAGCCGCGGCGGGGAGCACGCGGCGCGCGGGACAGCCGAGTGAGGACGACGCAGGTGGCGACACACGTGACGACGCAGGTGACGGGACGGACGGACGTGGCGAGGCAGTACGTGGCGGAGGCCCGCAGGATCGTCGTCAAGGTCGGCTCCTCCTCGCTCACCACGGCTTCCGGGGGCCTCGACGCCGACCGCGTCGACGCCCTCGTGGACGTGCTCGCCAAGGTCCGCAGCGGCGGCGAGAAGGAGATCGTCCTCGTCTCGTCCGGCGCCATCGCCGCCGGCCTCGCGCCCCTCGGCCTCACCCGCCGCCCCAAGGACCTCGCCCGTCAGCAGGCGGCCGCCAGCGTCGGCCAGGGCCTCCTGGTCGCCCGCTACACCGCCTCCTTCGCACGCTACGGCGTCCGGGTCGGACAGGTCCTCCTCACCACCGACGACACCAGCCGCCGCGCCCACTACCGCAACGCGTACCGGACCCTCGACCAGCTCCTCGCCATGGGCGCGCTGCCCGTCGTCAACGAGAACGACACCGTCGCCACGGACGAGATCCGCTTCGGCGACAACGACCGGCTCGCGGCCCTCGTCGCCCATCTCGTCCGCGCCGACCTGCTCGTCCTGCTCTCCGATGTCGACGGTCTCTACGACGGGGACCCGGCCAGGCCCGGAACGTCGAGGATCGCCGAGGTCACCGGACCGGAGTCCATCGCCCACGTGGAGATCGGCTCGGCCGGCAAGGCGGGCGTCGGCACCGGCGGCATGGTCACCAAGGTCGAGGCCGCCCGTATCGCCGCCGCCGCGGGCATCCCCGTCGTCCTCACCTCCGCGAGCCGCGCCGCCGACGCCCTCACCGGCCGTGACACCGGTACGTACTTCCACCGCACCGGCCGCCGCTCCGCCGACCGGCTCCTCTGGCTCGCCCACGCCTCCACCCCCCAGGGCTCCCTGACCCTGGACGACGGGGCCGTACGGGCGGTCGTCGAAGGCAAGAAGTCCCTGCTCGCCGCCGGTGTCGCGGGAGTCGAGGGTGACTTCGTGGCCGGTGACCCCGTCGAACTCCGCGACACCGCCGGCCGGGCCGTCGCCCGTGGCCTCGTCAACTTCGACGCCAAGGAGATGCCCCGGATGCTCGGGCGCTCCACCCACGAGCTGGCCAAGGACCTCGGGCCCGAGTACGAGCGGGAGGTCGTCCACCGCGACGATCTGGTCGTCATCCGCTGACCCTCGCGTCCCTCCCGAAACGGCTGAAAGTGCGGCCATCCGGAAGGGACGTTCACCAAAACCGCCCCACATGCCGCCTCGGGCTGGTCAACTTTGTCTCGGGGGTTAAGAGCAGGGCGGGGTACAGCACCACACGCATCACACAGGAGGCCGCCGGTGAGACGAGCGCGCCCAGGGGCTCTGCCCCGAGGGACTGCCGAACGCGCCCTGACCAGTGTCGAGGCCGGAGCCGACTTCGACGAGGCACGGGACAGGTCCACGGAGAGAAAGACCGAGACCACCACCGAGACACGTGAGGTTCGCGAAGCGCGTGAGGCACGCGCCAGGGAACAGCCCGTGTCCAAACTCTGGCACATCACCCTCAGCGTTTCGGGTGTGGAGTCACCGCTGAAAGAGGTGCGCCGAGGGCTGGAACAGCTGGCCCACGACCATCCCTTCCTGCTGACCAGCCGGTACGCGAACGACCACGCCGAGATCCGGTACTGGGAGGAGGCCCGCGACCTGCACGACGCCGCGGCCGTCGCCCTGCGCCTGTGGGGTGAGCACCGGCAGACCGCCAAACTGCCGCCATGGGAGATCGTCGGCCTGGAGGTCATCGACCGCGAGACCTACCACCAGCGGATCGCGGAGGGCTACGGCCCGCCCCCCGCCGCCCCCGTCGGCGTCCACCCGTACTGAGCGGGCCCCGGGCCGTGCGTATCGCGGGCCGGGCGTATCGAGGCCGGGCATATCGCGGGCCGGGTCAGGGGCGGGTCTCCCGGCCCGGACGGCGGGCGGGCGCCTCGCGGGCCGGGCGGCTGCGGGATCGCGCGCCGGGTGGCGGGGGTGCGTCTCGCGGGCCGGGGCGTACGTCTCGGAGTGCGGGATACGTGAGGGATGTCCGTAGGGGTGCCAGTACCCTGCGGGCATGACCTCGCTCACGCCCCTCGACAACCTGTCCCCGGTCACCCGGGCCGCCTACCGGGCCCGTGGCGCCGCCGCCGAAATCGCGCCACTCCCGCGCGCGGCCAAGGACGACGCCCTGCTGGCGATCGCGGACGCCCTCGAAGTCCGCACCGCCGAGATCGTCGAGGCCAACGCCGAGGACATCGCCAAGGCCCGCGAAGCCGGGACCAGCGAGGCGATCATCGACCGGCTCACCCTCACTCCGGAACGCGTCCGGGCCATCGCCGCCGACGTCCGTGACGTGGCCGCGCTGCCCGACCCCGTCGGCGAGGTCGTCCGAGGCTCCACCCTCCCCAACGGCATCGACCTGCGCCAGGTCCGCGTGCCGCTCGGCGTCGTCGGCATCATCTACGAGGCCCGCCCCAACGTCACCGTCGACGCTGCCGCCCTCTGCCTCAAGTCCGGCAACGCCGTCCTGCTCCGCGGCTCGTCCTCCGCCTACGCCTCCAACACCGCCCTGGTGCGGGTCCTGAGGGACGCCGTCGGCGGCGCGGGCCTCCCCGCCGACGCCATCCAGCTCGTCCCCGGCGAGTCCCGCGACTCGGTCCGCGAGCTGATGCGCGCCCGCGGCCTCGTCGACGTCCTCATCCCGCGCGGCGGTGCCTCCCTGATCCGGACGGTCGTCGAGGAGTCCACCGTCCCCGTCATCGAGACCGGCACCGGCAACTGCCACGTCTATGTCGACGCGCAGACCGACCTCGACATGGCCGTCGAGATCCTGCTCAACTCCAAGGCGCACCGGGTCAGCGTCTGCAACGCCGCCGAGACCCTCCTCGTCCACCGGGACATCGCCGAGGCCTTCCTGCCGAGGGCCCTCGACGCGCTCGCCGAGGCCGGCGTCACCGTCCACGCCGACGAGCGGGTCCTCGCCCACGCCGAGGGTTCCAAGGCCACCGTCGTACCGGCCACGCCGGAGGACTGGGAGACCGAGTACCTCTCGTACGACATCGCCGCCGCCGTCGTCGACTCCCTCGACAAGGCCGTCGAGCACATCCGCACGTGGTCCTCCGGCCACACCGAGGCGATCGTCACCACGTCGCAGGCCGCGGCCCGCCGTTTCACCCAGCTGGTCGACTCCACCACGGTCGCCGTGAACGCCTCCACCCGGTTCACGGACGGCGGCGAGTTCGGCTTCGGCGCGGAGATCGGCATCTCCACCCAGAAGCTGCACGCCCGTGGCCCCATGGGCCTTCCGGAGCTGACCTCGACCAAGTACATCGTCACCGGTGACGGCCACGTGCGGTAATCCCTCCTTTCGGTGCGGGCCGGTGCGGTTCGGTGCGGGCGGGGAGGGTTCGCACTCTCCCTGCCCAAAACCACCTCGCGGGTCTACTCTGAATCCGTGCCGGACGACGTGGGGGGCAGGCCGTTCCAGGACGGCGGTGACCCCGAGGACTCTGTCGACCGCGGAGGCGCCGACGAGGTCTACGCCGACGTGGTCTTCGACGAGGACTTCGTCCGGGCGGCGACCGTTCACGAACCGACCGCGGTCGAGCGGCTCCTCGCAGCCGCCCAGGCCCGCGCGGAGGCCGAGGCGGCCCGCGCCCGCGCCGGTGGAGGCCAGGGCGACGACGACCCCTACGAGGACCTCCACGACCCCAAGACCCCCACCTACGAGCCCGACGACATCGGCGACGACGCCAGCCCCTACGGCCGCCACGGCGGCGCCCTGCGCCCCTACCGGGGCAGCGCACGCTGGCACCGCCCCGTCGCCTGGGTCCTCGCCCTCCTCATGGGGATCGGCATGGTCGTCCTGGCCTTCAGCGCCGTCTACCGGGGCGCCGCCGCCAACCGCCAGGACCAGATCCCTCCGCCCGCCACGACGGGCGTCGACACCCCCAAGCCGCATCCGGCCCCGCCCGCCGCCCACGCCCCCGCGGCCCGGTCGGCGTCCTCCGGCTAGCGCCCCCACGCACCCGGGGGCCGCGTCCCCCGTATGGCGTCGGCCGTCCCCCGAGAGGCCGAACCACCCGATTCCGGCCTGTTTCCCGCCGCACCGGGCTTCGACGGCGGAATAGCAGGAACTTGTCGTACACCTGGGCGTTTACCGAAGGCCCCGCAGACCTACCCTGAAGGTATGGCAGGGCGTGGCGACCCGCCTGAGGGGACACCCGAGGGCTTCCCCGGCGGTGGTGAGGACGAGTACCGATCCGTCGTCTTCGACGAGGCGTTCGTCCGCGCTGCCCACCTCCAGGAGTTCTCCGCCCAGGAGCGGATGGGCGAGCACGCCCTGGCAGTCCGCAGCCGTCACTACTCCAGGGAGGGCCGCAGCGGCTCCCGCCAGGCGCTCCTGCTGGTCCTGCTGATCCTCCTCGCCTTCGGCACCGCCATCTACCTCGGCGTCCGCAACCCGTACCTGCCCCCCGCCGACCAGCGGGCCGAGCCCCTGCGGACCACCGTCGTCCCGCTCGCCCCCCGGGGCCCCGTCGCCGGCGGCGCGCCCGCCCGGCTCTTCGACCACAGCCCCGCCGCCGATCACCGCGTCGGAGCCGCCGGCATCACCCTGCCCGTCGCCGGACGCACCACCCACTTCGCCGAGAGTCAGGTCGTCACCGCCCTCAGCATCGCCAAGGACTACCTCGTGGCCACTTCCCTGGAGCCGGACGTCCTGTCCGGAGCGACCGTACGGCCCCCGCGGCTGCTGATCGACCCGGACCAGCTGGCACAGTTCGACCGCAGCGTCGAGTCACCGGCCGACGACGGCCGGCACGCCCTCGCCGGCTGGCTCGTCCGCTTCGACCCCCGGCAGGTGACCCTCGCGGACCCCGCCGCCCGCGTCCAGGGCACCCTGCGCTTCGAGGAGACCGGTCCCGACACCCTGGACGTCACCGCGGACCACACGTACACCTACGCCCTCCGCCCGGCCGGACAGGGCGCGGGGCCGGTCACCGAGGCGTCCCTCTTCACCGTCCACCGCGAGCTGCGCTTCCGCTTCGACCGCGAGGACCTGCGCATGCACCGGGCCGAACTGCTGACCAGCATCGTCGAGGCGGGCCCGCAGGCGTGCGGCGCGGACACGACCGGTGCCCTTGAGCCTCTCCTGGCCGGAGCACGGGCCCCCGCGAACGGCGGAGGCCCGGCGGTCACCGACCCGTACGCCACGGGCCGGCCCGCCGCCCCCTCGCTGTGCGGAGCGCTGGCGCCCGGAGCTCAGCCCTCGCTCTGACCGGCCCCGGCACCGCTCGCCGGGCCGCCCTTGTCGTCCCCGGCGGTCGTTCCGCCGTCGTCCGACTGCTTCGGGCCCTGGCCGCCGGCGAACCGGCTGCGCAGCCGCCCGCCCAGGTCGCCCGCCAGGTCACCGGCGCCCCCGGCTATGTCCCCGACCAGCTTCATCAGGGGATCCTTGCTGGTCCGCACCGTGTCGGCGTAGTGCCCGGCCGACTCGCGGAAGGAGTCCGTGACCGAGGTGTCCTTGTCCTCCGAGCGCTTCGGGTAGTGACCGTCCATGATCCGCTGGAAGTCGCGGCTCTCCGACCACTTCTTCAGCTCCGCCGCCCGGACGGTGGTGAAGGGGTGCGTCCGCGGCAGGACGTTGAGGATCTTCAGGACCGAGTCCCGCAGGTCACCGGCCTTCTCGTACTCGTCGGCCTGGGCGAGGAACGCGTCCACGTTCATCTCGTGGAGGTGGTTGCCGCCGGCGATCTTCATCAGACCGCGCATCGAGGCCTGCACGTCCTGCCCGACGAGGAGCCCCGCCCGGTCGGCGGAGAGCTCCGACTTGCGGAACCACTCCCGCAGCGCCGTCACGATGGCCATGATCGCCACGTTTCCCAGCGGGATCCAGGCGATCTTGAGCGCGAGCCCGGTGAGGAAGAGCAGCACCGTGCGGTACACGGAGTGCCCGGAGAGCGCGTGTCCGACCTCGTGGCCGACGACCGCCCGCATCTCCTCCTCGTCGAGGAGCTCCACCAGACCGGTGGTGACGACGATGATCGGCTCGTCGAGGCCGATGCACATGGCATTGGGCTTCGGGTCCTGCGCCACGTACATCGGCGGGACCTTCTCCAGGTCCAGGATGTAACAGGCGTCCCGCAGCATCTCGTTGAGGTGGTTGAACTGCGCGTCGCTCACCCGGACGGAGTCCGAGAGGAAGAGAAGCCGCAGGCTGCGCTCGGGCAGCAGTCCGCTGAGTGCCTTGAAGACCGTGTCGAAACCGCTGAGCTTGCGCAGCGCCACCAGCGCCGAGCGGTCGGCCGGATGCTCGTAGGCCCGCGAGGAGATGCCGGGGAATCGCTTGCGCTGCCTGCTCGGCACGTTCCCTTGGTCGTTCTCGGTCATGGATGCCCCCTGTTCGTACGAGTCGGTGCTCGTCCCCCTGACGAACCCCAGCCTAGGCGTTGGTGCCATCGCGCGTCGGGGCCCTGTGGACAACTCGGGTACCGGGGACGACGGAGGACCATGACGCCAACGCCTGAGTCGGCGTGAGCGCGTCCGCACGGCCCGCATACGATGTGCGCGAAGTCTCCGCTCCCATCCCCGATCGATAGGTCTGCCGAAGATGAGCCTCCACAGCACCGCCGCGAACCTGGTCTCTCTCGCCGAGGGCGCCGAGCACGGCGGCAACCACGAAAGCCTCAGCCCCTACCTCACCGGCTTCGGCGCCTTCGGTGCCCTGATGCTGCTGCTGTGGATCACCACCCGCTTCAACCGCGACCGCTGAACCGGCGACCCTGATCGGGCGTCCGCTGCCGTGCCAGTAGGCTCTGCACGCATGGGAGAGCAGGAAATGCCTACTGGCGGGCGCGGCAAGCGCCGACTCGGCGTGATGGGTGGAACCTTCGACCCGATCCACCACGGACACCTGGTGGCGGCCAGCGAGGTCGCCGCCCTGTTCCACCTCGACGAGGTGGTGTTCGTACCGACCGGGCAGCCGTGGCAGAAGAGCGACAAGGCCGTGTCGCCGGCCGAGGACCGTTATCTGATGACGGTCATCGCGACGGCGTCCAACCCGCAGTTCTCGGTCAGCCGCATCGACATCGACCGCGGCGGCGCCACCTACACCATCGACACCCTGCGGGACCTGCGCGCCCTCAACACCGACTCGGACCTCTTCTTCATCACCGGGGCCGACGCGCTGTCGCAGATCCTCACCTGGCGCGACGCCGAGGAACTCTTCTCGCTCGCGCACTTCATCGGCGTCACCCGGCCGGGTCACGACCTCACCGACGACGGACTGCCCAAGGGCGGGGTCTCCTTGGTCGAGGTTCCCGCGCTCGCCATCTCCTCCACCGACTGCCGGGCGAGGGTGGCGCAGGGGGATCCCGTCTGGTACCTGGTTCCTGACGGCGTGGTGCGTTACATCGACAAGCGCCAGCTGTACCGCGGCGAG
This sequence comes from Streptomyces sp. NPDC058671, assembly GCF_042716475.1. NCBI lineage: Bacteria > Bacillati > Actinomycetota > Actinomycetes > Kitasatosporales > Streptomycetaceae > Streptomyces > Streptomyces sp. NPDC058671. Next base: position 50,192 of record NZ_JBHXSA010000031.1, read on the forward strand.
TGAGCTTCGGGGAGGGGCACCGGTGAACGATCAGCAGCATCCGTACGACCCGTACTATCCGCAGCCGCAGATCATCGGCTACGACGCGTACGGGCAGCCGGTGTACCAGCAGCCGCAGGCACCTCAGCAGGGGCAGGGGCAGCAGTACGACCCCTACGCCGGCCAGCAGCACCAGGCACAGCAGCACCAGCCGCAACAGGGGTACGGCTACGACCCCTACGCCCAGCAGCCGCAGCAACAACACCAGCAGCCTCAGCAGGAGCCGCAGTACGACCCGTACGGGCAGCAGGGCTACGCCTACCCCTCGTACGACACCGGGCAGCAGTGGGCCGCCCCGCCCGAGTCCGTCCCCGCGCCGCAGGCCGCCGCACCGGTCGCCCCCGCGGCTCCGGCCGCCCCCGTGGCGGCCCCCGCGGGCGTCCCCGGACAACGCCCCGCGTCCGAGCGGTCCACCCCGGCCCGGCCTGCCGCGGACGACGACCGGGAGTACCGCACCGAGCAGTTCTCGTTCATCGAGGAGCCGGACGAGGACTCCGAGGACGTCATCGACTGGCTGAAGTTCACCGAGAGCCGCACGGAGCGCCGCGAGGAGGCCCGTCGGCGCGGCCGCAACCGGATCGTCGCGCTCGTCGTCGTGCTCGTCCTCGCCGTCGCGGGAGGCGTCGGCTACCTCTGGTCCGCCGGCCTGCTCCCCGGCGCGTCCGACGGGGAGCGGAAGGGGACCACCGCGACCGGCCCCCAGAAGCGCGACACCATCGTCGTCCACCTCCACGACCTCAAGAACGGCGGCACCTCCACCGCGCTCCTCGTGAACAACGCGACCACCCGCCAGGGCACCACCGTCCTGCTCCCCAACTCCGTCGTCGTCGCCGACGAGGAAGGCTCCGTGACCACCCTCGGCAAGTCGGTCGAGGACGACGGAGCCGGCGGGACCCGGGAGGCGATCGGCAATCTCCTCGGTACCCGGATCACCGGCACCTGGCGCCTGGACACCCCGTACCTGGAGAACCTCGTCGAGACCGTCAGCGGTATCGAGACGGACACCGACACGGACGTGCCCGGCGCCGAGAAGGGCGCCGACCCGCTGGTCAGGCAGGGCGAGAAGCAGACGCTGAACGGCCGCGCCGCCGTCGCGTACGCCACCTACCGGGCGCCCGGCGAGGCCGAGGCCAAGCAGCTCCAGCGGTTCGGGCAGGTCATGTACGGCGTACTGCGGAAGATCTCCTCCGACCCCGAGGCCGCCACGGTCACCATCCAGACCCTCCAGCAGATCCTCGACCCCTCGCTGCCCGAGAAGGACCTGGCCGCCTCCCTGGCCAGGCTCGCCGAGCACGCCAAGATCGGCGACCACAAGACGGCCCTGCTGCCGGTCGGCGAGGACGGCGCGCTGACCGAGGACGCAGGCGGCGGTGTGGTGAAGGACATCCTCGGCGGAAAGGTCACCGCCCCCGAGGCGGGCGAGGTGACCCGGGTCTCGATTCGGGACGGTTCCGGGAAGCAGGCGACCGAGACCGCCCGGATCGTCCTGATCAACGGGGGCTATGCCTTCGTGGGCGGCGCCGAGGCGCCCAGCAGGGAGACGTCGCAGGTCACCTATGCCGACGACGCCCAGAAGGCGACGGCCGTCGAAGTCGCCAGGACGCTGGGTCTGCCGGCCGGCGCGGTCACCAAGGGCGAGCCCTCGAACGGCGCCGCGGTCACCGTGGTCCTGGGCCAGGACTACAAGCTCCAGGGCCCCCGGTAACGGCCCTCCGGAAAACGTTGGCGGGCACGTCGGCGGTCCGTGAGACCCTGGAGGGGTACTGGACCGCCGACGAAAGCCTGCATGTGACCGCCACGGATCGTTCCATCGAACTCGTCAACGCCGCCGCACTGGCGGCCGCCGACCGGCTCGCGCACGACATCATCGCGTACGACGTCAGCGATGTGCTGTCGATCACCGACGCCTTCCTGCTCGCCTCCGCGCCCAACGACCGCCAGGTCAAGTCGATCGTCGACGAGATCGAGGAGCGCCTGAACAAGGACCTCGGCGCCAAGCCGGTCCGCCGTGAGGGCGACCGCGACGCCCGCTGGATCCTCCTGGACTACGTCGACATCGTCGTCCACGTCCAGCACAGCGAGGAGCGGGTCTTCTACGCCCTGGAGCGGCTGTGGAAGGACTGCCCCGAGCTGCCGCTGCCCGAGGACGCGGCGAAGACGCGCGGCAAGGGCGCCGAGCACGCCGCCCTGACCGGCGTCGACCTCTCCGACCACGCCGCCGGCCTGCCCGACGAGGCGGACGGTGAGCTGAGCTGAGCACCGCCAAGAGCGGCAGAGGCCGCCGCATCGTCCTCTGGCGCCACGGCCAGACCTCCTGGAACCTGGAGCGCCGCTTCCAGGGCTCGACCGACATCGAGCTGACGGAGACCGGCGTCGCCCAGGCGCGCCGGGCCGCACGGCTGCTCGCCGCGCTGAAGCCGGACGCCATCGTCGCCTCCGACCTGAAGCGGGCGGCGGCCACCGCCGCCGAGCTGGCCGCGCTGACCGGCCACCCCGTCGCCCACGACTCCGCGCTGCGCGAGACGTACGCGGGGAAGTGGCAGGGGCTCACCCATGACGAGATCGTGGCGCGGTACGGCGAGCAGTACGCCGCCTGGAAGCGCGGCGAGCCCGTGCGCCGGGGCGGCGGCGAGCTGGAGACCGAGGTGGCCGACCGGGCCGCCCCTGTGGTCCTGGAGCACGCCGACAAGCTCCCCGATGACGGAACGCTCGTCGTGGTGAGCCACGGCGGTACGATCCGCACCACCATCGGCCGGCTTCTGGAGCTGGACTCCCGGCACTGGGAGAGCCTCGGTGGCCTGACGAACTGCTGCTGGTCGGTCCTCGGCGAGGGCGCCCGCGGCTGGCGTCTGATGGAGCACAACGCGGGCACGCTGCCCGAGCCGGTCCTCGGCGACGACGACTGAACCCCACGGCCGGCCTGCCGGACCCGGATTTCACTTTCCGGCAGGTCACAGGCTAAAGTTCTTCTTGTTCGCAGCGCGGAGCGCGAAGAACACGAGGGGCTATAGCTCAGTTGGTAGAGCGCCTGCATGGCATGCAGGAGGTCAGGAGTTCAATTCTCCTTAGCTCCACAATCACCGGATCCCGTCCCCACCAGGGGGCGGGATTCTTCGTTCCGTCAGCCGATGCGGGGACACGAGCCCGAGGTCGACCGGACCCCGCCCGACCGCCCGTGACGGAAGGTCTTCACCGGCTTCCCAGGCCGGATCACGTCGCTGCACCCCGTAGGAGGCGGCACCGACAATCGCCCCCGGACGGCTCCAGCACGCCGACCCTCTTGCGGGGCCATGGCAGAATCGGACGGCCGGAGGGGGACGAGGAATCCGGACGGGAGGGTGGCCCAAGTGCTCGGCGACAACTGCGGGGTGTCCTATGGGTGCACGGCCTGCGGCCACAGCTGGAGCTGACTGATGGGTGCACACAGGCGGAAGTGCGACTGGTGCGGCAGCGGCACGCCCATCGTGCGCGACATGGACCCCGTCAACCCGGGGTTCCAGTACTGGTGCGAGGAGTGCGCGCGGGCGCTGATCATAAAAGGCGACCCCATCGAGACGTACCGCGAGCTGGAGGGTGAGCCGATCTACGGCCGGCTCCTCGACGAGCACTGCACCCTCAAGCGGTTCTACTCCTTCGCCACGGCCTGACGCCGTCGCGTCAGCGCGTACCCCACGAGCAGCGCCGTCGCCGTCAGCGGATAGACGGCGGACAGCATCATCTGGCCCGCGTTCTGGTCCAGCTCGGGCCGGCCCGGGTCGTGCGGAACCCACCACAGCGCGAACGAGGCGAAGGCCAGAGCCACCGCACCCGTCACGGGCCACGCGCGCGTGGCGCGGTCCGCGAGCAGGATCAGGAGGGGCACGCACCAGACCCAGTGGTGGGACCAGGAGATCGGGCTGATCATCAGCGCCGTGAACGCGCAGACGACCACCGCCACGGCCTTGTCGTCGCGCAGCGCGGCCCGTACCGCAAGCACCATGGCCGCGCCGCCCAGGAGCGCCGCGGCGACCGCCCACCACATGCCCGGGTCGTCGGTGTGCATCAGCCGGGCGAGGACCCCGCGGATCGACTGGTTGGCGGTCTCCTCGGCGAAGCCGACCCGGCCCGTCTCGAACAGGGTCTCCGTCCAGAACCGCTTCGAGTCCGCAGGCAGCACCAGCACCACGGCCAGCGTCGCCCCCAGGAACACCCCGGTCGCCGTCACCGCCGTGCGCAGCCAAGTGTTCCAAGCCCGGTCCCGGCGCCACAGGAGCAGCCCCGCGACGAGCAGCAGGACCACGAAGAGACCCGGTGTGAGTTTCACCGCGGTCGCCAGACCGATGCCGAGGCCCGCCCAGCGACTGCCCCGCGCGCGCGTGAGGTCCCAGAGCACCGCCACCGCTATGAGCAGGTTGATCTGTCCGTACCGCAGAGTCGTCCACACCGGCTCGCACCAGACCACCACCGCGGCGACCCACAAGGTCGTACGCCACAGATCCACACGGGACAGCGAGGGGCGGACCAACTGGAGCGACAGCTGGACCAGGGCGACGACGAGCAGCAGGTTCCCCGCCGTGCTCAGCGTCCGCATCAGCGGAACGCCGACCAGGGTCAGCGGGACGAACAGCAGGGCCGCGAAAGGCGGATAGGTCATGCCGAGGTTCGCCGAGGTGGCGCGCATCGCGTACAGATCGCCGCCGGCCCGGACCGTCTCTCCCTCGGCCCGGTAGACCATCACGTCGAGCATGTTCACGTGGGCGAGGCGTTGCGCCACCCAGAAGGCCGCGAACGAGAGCAGGCAGACCGCCGCGGCGGTGGCGAGGGGCCACGGCCGGGCGCGGGTTTTCGAGAGCACGGAGACGGACACAGTCGGCGACCCTACCGGGCAGGTCAGGAGGGCCCGGAGAATCGATTTGGAGATCTGCCGGGCCGCCGGTTAATGTTCTGTCTGTCGCCGCGAGGGAAACCGGAGCGGAGACGGAAACAGGCAAGGGGCTATAGCTCAGTTGGTAGAGCGCCTGCATGGCATGCAGGAGGTCAGGAGTTCAATTCTCCTTAGCTCCACAAAAAGAAGCGGGTCACCCGGATCGGGTGGCCCGCTTCTTCGTGTGCCCCGTCCGTCGTCGTCCCGACGCCGCCCCGTGGAACGCCGGTGCGGCCCGCTCGGGCCCTGCGGTACCCTGGCGCCATGCGTGCCGTACGCCTTCTGCTTACCGAGCCGCGCTGATCAGTCCCGACGGATGACAGACATCTGTCGGAGTCGGCGCGGCGTCCCCTCCTGTGCGAGGGGTTTTTTCATTTCACGGCAGTCCGTGGCAGTAGGCAGAGACGATCGATGGAGCTTCAAGGACCATGACCGAGATCAATACGGCTGCCGAAACGGCGGCCCCGCATCGCTACACGGCGGCCATGGCCGCCGACATCGAGGCACGCTGGCAGGACTTCTGGGACGCCGAGGGCACCTACGAGGCCCCGAACCCCACCGGTGACCTGGCGGGCGACCCCGCGATCGCCGCCCGGCCCAAGAAGTTCATCATGGACATGTTCCCGTACCCCTCGGGTGCGGGCCTGCACGTCGGCCACCCGCTCGGCTACATCGCCACGGACGTCTTCGCCCGCCACGCGCGCATGACCGGCCACAACGTGCTGCACACCCTCGGTTTCGACGCCTTCGGCCTGCCGGCCGAGCAGTACGCGGTGCAGACGGGCACGCACCCGCGTGTGTCCACCGAGGCCAACATGGAGAACATGAAGGTCCAGCTGCGCCGACTGGGCCTGGGTCACGACAAGCGCCGGTCGTTCGCCACGATCGACCCGGAGTACTACAAGTGGACCCAGTGGATCTTCCTGCAGATCTTCAACTCCTGGTACGACGCCGAGGCCGGGAAGGCCCGTCCGATCGCCGAGCTGATCGAGCAGTTCGAGAACGGCACGCGTGACGTCCCGGGCACCACGCGCGCGTGGAGCGAGCTGAGCGCCGCCGAGCGGTCCGACGTCCTGGGCGAGTACCGCCTGGCGTACGCCTCCGACGCGCCCGTCAACTGGTGCCCCGGTCTGGGCACGGTCCTGGCCAACGAGGAGGTCACCGCCGACGGGCGCTCCGAGCGCGGCAACTTCCCCGTCTTCAAGTCCAAGCTGCGCCAGTGGAACATGCGGATCACCGCCTACGCGGACCGCCTGCTCGACGATCTGGACGCGCTGGACTGGCCCGAGGCCATCAAGCTGCAGCAGCGGAACTGGATCGGCCGCTCCGAGGGCGCCCGCGTCGACTTCCAGGTCGGTGACGCCGGTGCGATCACCGTCTTCACGACCCGCCAGGACACCCTGTTCGGCGCCACCTACATGGTCCTGGCGCCCGAGCACGACCTGGTCGAGAAGATCGTCCCGGCGACCTGGCCCGAGGGCACCCACGACGTGTGGACCGGCGGACACGCCACCCCGTCCGAGGCCGTCGACGCCTACCGCAAGCAGGCCGCCTCCAAGTCCGACGTGGAGCGGCAGGCCGACGCCAAGGAGAAGACCGGCGTCTTCACCGGCGCGTTCGCGACCAACCCGGTCAGCGGCGAGCAGGTCCCCGTCTTCATCGCCGACTACGTCCTGATGGGCTACGGCACCGGCGCCATCATGGCCGTCCCCGCGCACGACAGTCGCGACTTCGCCTTCGCGCGCGCCTTCGAGCTGCCGATGCGCTGTGTCGTGGAACCGGGCGACGGCCGCGGCACCGATCCGTCCGCGTGGGACGACGCCTTCGCCTCGTACGAGGCGAAGCTGGTCAACTCCGCGAACGACGACATCTCCCTGGACGGCCTGGGCGTCGTCGACGCCAAGGAGAAGATCACCGCCTGGCTGGCCGACCGCGGTATCGGCGAGGGCACCGTCAACTTCCGTCTGCGCGACTGGCTGTTCAGCCGCCAGCGGTACTGGGGCGAGCCCTTCCCGATCGTCTACGACGAGGACGGCGTCGCCCACGCGCTGCCCGAGTCGATGCTGCCGCTGGAACTGCCGGAGGTCGAGGACTACTCGCCGCGCACCTTCGACCCGGAGGACGCCGACACCCAGCCGGAGACCCCGCTGTCCCGCAACGAGGACTGGGTCTACGTCACCCTGGACCTCGGCGACGGCGCCGGCCCGCGGCGCTACCGCCGCGAGACCAACACCATGCCCAACTGGGCCGGTTCCTGCTGGTACGAGCTGCGCTATCTCGACCCCCACAACTCCGAGAAGCTGGTCGACCCGGCCGTCGAGCAGTACTGGATGGGCCCCCGCGAGGGCATGCCGACCGGTGGCGTCGACCTGTACGTCGGCGGCGCAGAGCACGCCGTGCTGCACCTGCTGTACGCGCGCTTCTGGTCCAAGATGCTCTTCGACCTGGGGCACATCTCCTCGGCCGAGCCGTTCCACAAGCTGTACAACCAGGGCATGATCCAGGCCTTCGTCTACCGGGACGCGCGCGGGATCGCCGTGCCGGCCGCCGAGGTCGAGGAGCGCGACGGCGGCTTCTGGTACCAGGGCGAGAAGGTCAGCCGCGTCCTGGGCAAGATGGGCAAGTCCCTGAAGAACGCCGTGACGCCCGACGAGATCTGCGCCGAGTTCGGCGCCGACACCCTGCGTCTGTACGAGATGGCGATGGGCCCGCTCGACGTGTCCCGTCCCTGGGACACGCGCGCCGTCGTCGGCCAGTACCGGCTGCTCCAGCGGCTCTGGCGCAACATCGTCGACGAGTCGACCGGCGAGGTCACGGTCGTCGACACCGAGGCCGACGAGGACACGCTGCGCGCCCTGCACAAGGCGATCGACGGCGTCTCGCAGGACATGGCGGCCATGCGCTTCAACACCGCCATCGCCAAGGTCACCGAGCTGAACAACCACCTGACCAAGTCCGGCGGTCCGCTCTCCCGGCCGGTCGCCGAGCAGCTGGTGCTGCTCGTCGCCCCGCTGGCCCCGCACATCGCCGAGGAGCTGTGGCGCAGGCTCGGTCACACCGACTCGGTCGTCCACCAGGACTTCCCGGTCGCCGACCCGGCGTACGTCGTCGACGAGACCGTGACCTGTGTCGTGCAGATCAAGGGCAAGGTCAAGGCCCGTCTGGAGGTCTCGCCGTCGATCACGGACGCCGAGCTCGAGACCCTGGCGCTCGGCGACCCGCACGTGGTCGCGGCGCTGGGTGGCGCGGAGATCCGCAAGGTCATCGTGCGGGCACCGAAGCTGGTCAACATCGTCGCCGACTAGTGGGACATAGGGGTTTCCCCTACGGGCAGGTTGGGGGTTCCGATGGAACCCGCAGCCTGCCCGTTCCGTTTACCTTGGAGGAACCACAACCGTGGGGACTCGACCGACGCCGGAGGGGCACACATGGATGCCGCGATTATCACGATCATGGCGCTGCTCTTCTTGTCCTTCGTGGCGCTCGGCGTCTTCGTCACCGTGAAGGCGGCCAAGGCCGCCAAGCGGGGAGTGGACCGGACCCTCGACCAGGCACGCCGCACGGTCGAGGACACCACGCTGCGGGCCAAGAGCTTCGGCCAGACCGGGGTCGCCGGTGAGCTGGCCAGACTGCGCCTGTCGCTGCGGACCTCGATGCGGGCCACCCAGGAGGCGCTGCAGGCCGGTGTCGGCCAGGACGCCTCGCTGAAGGAGTCGCTCGACCTCTTCCACCGGCTCAGCGGGCACGGGCTCGAACTGGACGACGATCTCAAACGACTTGAGCGGGAGCCCGAACGGGCGTACGTGTCCGGGCAGCTCCCCGAACTCACCGCGCGGACCGAGCGGATCACCAGCTCGGCCGACGCGCTGCGCCGGGCCGCCCGGGAGCGGGCCCTGAAGTTCGCCGAGGACGACCTGTCGTCGCTCAGCGCCCAGATCGACGTCGAGGCGGGCGCGTTGCGCCACTGGACCGACCCGGAGACCACTCGCGAGCCGGCGCAGGGGACCGCTTCCCGAGCCACTCCCGCGGATGAGGCCTGGGGGCGTCCCGCCGGGGCGGCCGGGCAGTCGGAGCAGGGCGGCCCGGGGGCCGGCAGCGAGCCGTCCGCGATCACGGCGCCCGATCCCCGCCGGACCGCCTACCCCTGGGAGAAGTCGGCCCGCCCGGAGACCACCACGTGACGGGGGGCCGGGCTGCCGAGCGGCGGCCTCGGCGGGTAACCTCCCGCTCATGTCCCGGCATGTCGCGATCGTCACCGATTCCACGGCCTACCTGCCACGCCAGACGCGGGAGCGGCACGCCATCACCACGGTCCCGCTGACCGTCGTCATCGGCGACCGTGCCCTTGAGGAAGGCACCGAGATCTCGGCCAGGGCCCTGGTCGAGGCCCTCCAGAAGAAGCGGTCCGTCACCACCTCCCGGCCGAGTCCCGAGATCTTCGCCGAGGCCTACCGCGCGGCCGCCGAAGCCGGGGCGCGGGGCGTCGTCTCGCTCCACCTCTCCGCCGAGGTCTCCGGGACCTACGACGCCGCCGTACTCGCCGCCAAGGACGCCCCCCTGCCCGTAAGGGTCGTGGACACCCGCATGATGGGCATGGCGCTGGGCTTCTGCGTGCTGACGGCGGCGCAGGTCGCGGAGGCGGGCGGCTCGCTCGACGAGGCGGTCGCGGCCGCCGAGAAGCGCGCGGAGGCCACCTCCGCCTATTTCTACGTGGACACCCTGGAGCATCTGCGCCGCGGCGGGCGCATCGGGGCGGCGCAGGCGCTGCTCGGTTCCGCGTTCGCCGTCAAGCCGCTCCTCGAACTCGACGGCGGGCGCATCCAACTCCGGGAGAAGGTGCGGACGGCCTCGAAGGCCATCGCGCGACTTGAGGAGATCGCCGTGGAGCGCGCCGGTTCCGGCGCCGTCGACATCGCGGTCCACCACCTCTCCGCACCCGAACGTGCCGCAGCCCTCGCCGACCGGCTTGAGGAGCGGGTGCCGGGCACGGTGCGCATCCAGGTCAGCGAGGTGGGTGCCGTCATCGGCGCGCACACCGGCCCCGGACTTCTCGCGGTCGTCGTCTCGCCCCGCTGAGCCGCTCTGTCCCCCGGGAGGGTGACGGGGTTTTCCACAGGCCGGAGCCCATCCACGGAACGTGCGTGAGCCCCGCACGGGTCGGCGGGGATCCCTACCGTCGGCCACATGACTCTTCGTACACGCATCGCATCGACCACTCCCGACGTCCCGCGCATGACGGGCACTCCGTCCAGCGGACCCGGCAGGGCGCGGGGTTCCGACGGGCGGAGCCGCCTCGGGGCGCGTGACGCGTCTTCCGGGCGCGCCAGGAGGCGGGCCCGGGTCCGGAGGGCCGCCCCGCTTTCCGAGGCTCTGGTACGGCGCCGGGGGGACGCACTCTTCCCGTCGGCGGCTGCCGAGCCGTCGCTGCCGGAACCACCGGGGGGCCGGGAGGCGCCGGAGGTCCCCGAGGCGCCGGAGCGCGGCTCCCCGGTCGGGACGCGGGAGCGGCTCGCGGCGGCGTTGCGCGAGCGGACCCCGGTGTGGGTGCAGACGCGGTGCGGACTCGAACCCAGGGCGCTGGCCGCGCTGACGGTGGTCCTGGTCGTGGCCGGGGGTCTCGCGGGAGGCTACTTCTGGGCGGGGCGGCCGGAGCAGGTGCGTGCGCCCGAGCTCGTCCGCGCCGTCCCCGTGGCGGCCGCGCCTGCCACGCGGGCCGGGCCGGCGCCGGGGCCCGGGGCGGCGTCCGCGTCGGCCGGGTCGAAGGTGATCGTCGACGTCGGGGGCAAGGTGCGCAGGCCCGGGGTCCTGAGCCTGCCGGCCGGCTCCCGGGTGGCCGACGCGCTGCGCGCCGCGGGCGGGGTGAAGCCGGACACGGATCTCACGGGGCTCAACCGGGCCCGCGTGCTGTTCGACGGTGAGCAGGTCCTCGTCGGCCTTCCGGGGGCATCGGCGGGCGGTCTCGGCAACGGCACCGGTACCAGCGCCGGCTCGGGTCCGGCTAGCGGAGCGGTCGGCGGCGGGCCGTCGGTGCCCCTGAGCCTCAACACGGCCACGGTGGAGCAACTCGACACCCTCCCGGGCGTGGGCCCGGTCCTGGCCAAGCACATCGTCGACCATCGCACGGAGCACGGCGGCTTCCGGTCGGTCGGGGAACTGCGCGAGGTCAACGGCATCGGCGAGCGCAGGTTCGCCGATCTCGAACCGCTGGTCCGGCCGTGAGCCGCGGCGAGACGGCGGAGGAGGAGCGGCAGGCCCCCGAGCACCCCTGGGACGAGGGACCCACGGATCTCCGGCTCGTGCCGCTCGCGGTGGCCGCCTGGGCGGCGGCGGCCTGTGCGGTGGGCGTCACCGGTTGGTGGACGGTGGCCGGTGTCGCGGTCTGTCTGGCGGGAGCCACCGTCCTGTTGACACCGGCCGCGGCCCGCTGGGTCGGTGGCGCGGGCGTCGTGCGGGGGGTGCCCGGGTGGCGGCTGCGGGCGACCGCCTGTGCGGGGGTCCTGCTGTGTGCCGCGGCCGGAGCGGCCTCGGCGGGGCTGCACGCTGCGGACCTGCGGCGGGGCCCCGTGCCGACGCTGGCGCGGGAGTACGCGCGGGCGCAGCTGGAGGTGACGGTGACGTCCGACCCGCGGCTCACCCGGCCGCGGGTCCAGGGCAGCGAGACGGTCCCGGTCTCCGTTGTCCTGGACGGTGAGGTGACCCGGGTGGAGAGGAGGGACGGCGCGGTCCACCGGACGCGGGCGCCGGTTCTGCTCCTCGTGCCGCCGGGGGAGGCTCGGGAGGAGTGGCTGCGCCTCCTGCCCTCCACGCGGCTGAGGGTCGGCGCCCGACTCGCGCCGCCGTCGCGCCCCGGCGATCCCTTCGCGGCGGTGCTCAAGGTCGACGGGGCGGGACCACCCCGGATCGTCGGCCCTCCGACAACGGTGCAGCGGACGGCGGGGGAGCTCCGGGCCGGCCTGCGGCGGGCGACCGACGGTCTCGAACCGGACGCGCGGGCCCTGCTGCCCGGCCTCGTGGTGGGGGACACCTCGCGCATCGGGCCCGAGCTGCGGGACGCCTTCCAGGCCACCGACCTCACCCACTTGCTCGCCGTCTCAGGAAGCAACCTCTCCATCGTCCTGCTCCTGCTCGTCGGCCGGCCCGGGAGGGCGCACCAGGTGGAGCGGGGCGGGCTCGCGCCCCGGCTGGGGATGTCGCTGCGGGTCACCGCGCTGGCCGGGGGAGCGCTGACGCTGGCGTTCGTGGTCGTCTGCCGGCCCGATCCGAGCGTGCTGCGTGCGGCGGCCTGTGGACTCGTGGTGCTCCTCGCGATCGGCACCGGCCGCCGGAGATCGCTGATCCCCGCGCTGGCCGCCGCGGTCCTGCTCCTCGTGCTGTACGACCCCTGGCTCGCGCGCAGTTACGGGTTCCTGCTGTCGGTCCTGGCCACCGGGGCCCTGCTCACGGTCGCCCCGCGGTGGGGCGAGGCGTTGCGGCGGCGCCGGGTGCCGGGCGGGCTGGCGGAGGCGCTGGCCGCCTGCCTGGCGGCGCAGGCGGTGTGCGCTCCGGTCGTGGTGGTGTTCGCCGCCCGGGTGAGCCTGGTCGCCATCCCGGCGAACCTCTTCGCCGAGCTCGCGGTGGCACCCGCGACGGTGCTCGGTTTCGCCGCGCTCGCCTTGGCGGCGGTCTGGGAACCGGCCGCGGAGGGCCTGGCGTGGGTGGCGGGATGGCCGGCCGGGTGGATCGCCTGGGTGGCGCGTACCGGTGCGGCTCTGCCGGGGGCGGAGCTGAGCTGGCCCGGCGGGTGGTGGGGCGGCCTCGCCCTCGCGCTGCTCACCGCCCTGGTGGTGCTCGGGATGCGCAGGTTGTCATACCGGGGGCCGGTCAGCGTGCTCGTCACCGTGGTGCTCCTGCTCGTGGTGGTGCGGCCGGTGCCGCTCGTCCGGTGGGTCACCGGATGGCCGCCGCCGGACTGGGTGTTCGCGATGTGTCAGGTGGGGCAGGGTGATGCGACGGTGCTCGCGGCGGGCGGGGACACGGCCGTCGTGGTGGACGCGGGCCCGGACCCCGTGTCCGTGGACCGCTGCCTGCGCGAACTGGGTGTGCGGCGGGTGCCGTTGCTGGTGCTGACGCACTTCCACGCCGACCATGTGGCCGGCCTCCCGGGAGTGTTGCGGGGGCGGTCGGTGGGGGCCATCCAGACGACGGGGCTCGAAGAGCCGCCCGCCCAGGCCCGGTTCGTGCGGCGGACGGCGACGGCCGCGCGGGTGCCGCTGATCCGGGCGGGGCCGGGGGAGCGGCGGAGGGTGGGGGTGCTGGAATGGCGCGTGCTCTGGCCCGTCGCGCAGGCAGGGGTGACGTCGGCCGGGCCGAACGACGCCAGTGTCACGCTGCTCGTCCGGACCGCCGGCGGGGTGACCCTGCTGCTGCTCGGCGACCTGGAGCCGCCGGCCCAGCGGGCCCTGCTGCTGGCCCACCCGGATCTCGGGCCGGTGGACGTCCTGAAGGTGGCCCACCACGGATCGGCCCACCAGGATCCGGGGCTGATACGGGCCGTACGGCCCCGGCTCGCACTGGTGTCGACGGGGCGCGACAACCCGTACGGGCATCCCTCGCCCAGGACGGTGGAGTCGTTGCGGGCCGGCGGGGCGAAGGTGCTGAGGACCGACCGGGACGGGGCGATCGCGGTGGCGGGGACGGGGCGCGGGCTGATGGCCGTACCGGGAGGAGGGTGAGGACGAGGGGCACGGTCGGCGGGTCACGGGGCTTCCAGCCAGCCGTCGTACTCGGCGGCCAGTCCGTCGAGTGCCGTCGGGTCCAGGCGGCCCTCCGGGTCCTCGACGACCACCAGCCACTGGGCGTCCTCGGCGTCGTCCTCCCCGGCCAGGGCGTCCCGGAGGAGCAGCGGTTCCTCGGCCACGCCGAAACGGTCGGGGAGCTCCCCGACGACCTCCTCGGCGGAGTCGCGGTCGGGGAGTACCAGTACGTGTCGTTCACTCACCCCGCCATTCTCGGGCATCGCTGTCAGTGACCCGTGGGATGCTGGAGCGCGATGGCCACCAGAAAGACTTCACCCGACGACCTCCTCGGTCCCGTGACGCTCGCCGTGGGGCAGGAGGACCTGCTCCTCGACCGCGTCGTCCAGGAGGTGGTGGCGGCCGCCCGCGCCGCCGACGCCGACACGGACGTGCGCGACCTCACGCCCGACCAGCTCCAGCCCGGCTCGCTGGCGGAGCTCACCAGCCCCTCGCTCTTCGCCGAGCGCAAGGTGCTGGTCGTGCGGAACGCCCACGACCTCTCCGCCGACACGATCAAGGACGTCAAGGCCTACCTCGGCGATCCGATCGAGGACATCTCGCTCGTCCTGCTCCACGCGGGCGGCGTCAAGGGCAAGGGTCTGCTCGACGCGGCGCGCAAGGCGGGGGCGCGGGAGGTGGCCTGCCCGAAGACCACGAAGCCGGCGGAGCGGCTGACGCTCGTACGGCAGGAGTTCCGCACCCTCGGCCGCGCGGCCACTCCGGAGGCCTGCCAGGCGCTCGTCGACTCGATCGGCAGTGATCTGCGGGAACTCGCGTCCGCGGTCGCGCAGCTCACGTCCGATGTGGACGGGACCATCGACGAGGCCGTCGTCGGGCGGTACTACACGGGCCGCGCCGAGGCCTCCTCCTTCAACATCGCGGACCGCGCGGTCGAGGGGCGGGCGGCGGAGGCGCTGGAGGCCCTGCGCTGGTCGCTCTCGACCGGGGTGGCGCCGGTGCTCGTCACCAGCGCGCTCGCGCAGGGTGTCCGGGCGATCGGCAAGCTGTCGTCGGCGCGGGGGGGCCGGCCCGCCGACCTCGCGCGGGAGCTGGGCATGCCGCCCTGGAAGATCGACCGTGTCCGGCAGCAGATGCGGGGCTGGACCCCGGACGGGGTGGCGCTGGCGCTGCGGGCGATCGCGGCGGCGGACGCGGGGGTGAAGGGCGGCGGGGACGACCCGGAGTACGCCCTGGAGAAGGCGGTGGTCGCGGTGGCGCGGGCGGCGAGGATGCGGCGCGGGGAGTAGGACGGCCTCCCGCCGGAGGCGGCGGCCTGCGATGACGCCTGGCCGCGGCGGCCTGCGTTGACGCCTGCCTGCGGCGGCCTGCGATGACGCCTGCCCGCGACTGCATGCCATGACGCCCGCCTGCGACTACCTGCCTGGACGGCTGGCCTCGACCGCGCGACGACGCCCGGCCGCGACCGGCCTCGACCGCTCCCCACAGCCTTAAGCCGCCCCCCACCCCCCATACGCCGAAGGCCCCGGCGGCTCCTGGGGAAGGAGGCGGCGGGGCCTTCGACGTACAAGCTGGGTGGGCTCGCACCCGCGTGGCGAACGCGTCCGCGTGCGAGTCCTGGGTGGCCGGGCGGGAGCGGGAGAGAGGGCCCGCTGAGTCCCGTACGGCCGTCACATCAGAGCTCAGCCCTGGAGAGCGGCAACCTTGATCGCCAGCGCCGACTTCTTGTTGGCGGCGGCGTTCTTGTGGATGACACCCTTCGAGACAGCCTTGTCGAGCTGACGCGAGGCGGCACGAGCGGCAACGGTGGCCTTCTCGAAGTCGCCGGCGGCGACAGCCTCACGGGCCTTGCGGATCGCGGTCTTGAGCGACGACTTGACGGCCTTGTTGCGCAGGCGCGCCTTCTCGTTGGTCTTGTTCCGCTTGATCTGGGACTTGATGTTCGCCACGAAAGAGCCTTTACAGGTTCGGTGTTCCTTCTGGATGCGCCTCGCGGGCTGAGAGGGCACACGAGACACAGCTGTCCACAGTATCAGCCGCTCTGGGGCCCGCCCAAACCGGGCGCAGGGCGGCGGGCATGGGACCATGGAGCCTACGTATCGATCCGACATCGCCCCGAGACGAGACCCTGCGTGCCCGCGACTCCTCCCCACGTGCCCGAGCCGAGCCGTACCGCCCCGGCTCTGATCCGCAACTTCTGCATCATCGCGCACATCGACCACGGCAAGTCCACGCTCGCCGACCGGATGCTCCAGCTGACCGGTGTGGTCGACCAGCGGCAGATGCGTGCCCAGTACCTCGACCGCATGGACATCGAGCGGGAGCGGGGCATCACGATCAAGTCCCAGGCGGTCCGGCTGCCGTGGGCGCCGACCGAGGGACCGGCTCAGGGCGAGACGCACATCCTGAACATGATCGACACCCCCGGCCACGTCGACTTCACGTACGAGGTCTCGCGGTCGCTGGCGGCCTGTGAGGGCACGATCCTGCTGGTCGACGCGGCGCAGGGCATCGAGGCGCAGACGCTGGCGAACCTCTACCTGGCGATGGAGAACGACCTCACCATCGTCCCGGTCCTCAACAAGATCGACCTGCCGGCCGCCCAGCCGGAGAAGTTCTCCGAGGAGCTCGCCAACCTCATCGGCTGCCAGCCGGAGGACGTCCTCAAGGTCTCCGCGAAGACCGGCATGGGCGTCGAGGCGCTGCTCGACCGGGTGGTCCGGGACGTTCCGGCGCCGGTCGGTGTCGCCGACGCCCCGCCCCGCGCGATGATCTTCGACTCCGTGTACGACTCGTACCGGGGCGTGGTGACGTACGTACGAGTGATCGACGGCCAGCTCAACAAGCGTGAGCGCATCAAGATGATGTCGACCGGCGCCACCCACGAGCTCCTGGAGATCGGTGTCTCGTCCCCGGAGATGACGCCGTCCGACGGTCTCGGCGTCGGCGAGGTGGGCTACCTCATCACCGGTGTGAAGGACGTCCGCCAGTCCAAGGTCGGTGACACGATCACCTCCCTGCACAAGGGCGCCACCGAGGCCCTCGGCGGTTACAAGGACCCGAAGCCGATGGTGTTCTCGGGCCTCTACCCGCTGGACGGCTCGGAGTACCCGGACCTCCGCGAGGCCCTCGACAAGCTCCAGCTCAACGACGCCGCGCTCGTGTACGAGCCGGAGACCTCCGCCGCGCTCGGCTTCGGCTTCCGCGTCGGCTTCCTCGGCCTGCTCCACCTGGACGTGATCCGCGAGCGCCTGGAGCGCGAGTTCGGTCTCGACCTGATCGCCACCGCCCCCAACGTGGTCTACCGCGTGGTCATGGAGGATGGCAGCGAGCACACGGTCACCAACCCGAGCGAGTTCCCCGAGGGCAAGATCAACGACGTGTACGAGCCCGTCGTACGCGCCACGATCCTCGCCCCCAGCGAGTTCATCGGGGCGATCATGGAGCTGTGCCAGACCCGTCGCGGCACGCTGCTCGGCATGGACTACCTCTCCGAGGACCGGGTCGAGATCCGCTACACCCTGCCCCTCGCGGAGATCGTCTTCGACTTCTTCGACCAGCTGAAGTCCAAGACGCGGGGGTACGCCTCCCTGGACTACGAGCCCACCGGCGAGCAGGCCTCCAGCCTCGTCAAGGTCGACATCCTGCTGCACGGCGACAAGGTCGACGCGTTCTCCGCCGTCACCCATAAGGACGCCGCGTACGCCTACGGTGTGCGGCTCGTCGCGAAGCTGCGCGAGCTCATCCCGAGGCAGGCCTTCGAGGTGCCGATCCAGGCCGCGATCGGCTCCCGGGTCATCGCCCGCGAGACGATCCGCGCCATCCGCAAGGACGTCCTCGCCAAGTGCTACGGCGGTGACATCTCCCGTAAGCGGAAGCTGCTCGAGAAGCAGAAGGAAGGCAAGAAGCGCATGAAGATGGTCGGTTCGGTGGAGGTGCCCCAGGAGGCCTTCATCGCCGTGCTGTCGAGCGACGAGTCCTCCAGCAAGAAGAAGTAGCCGGAGGGCGTCGGACGAAGAGGGAAAGCGGGCCGGGGCTGCGGGGGAGCCGAAAGTACCTGTCCTGTGCAATGAACGGGCCTACGTGCGGATGCGCGTGGGCCCGTTCGTTATGAAGCGACGCCCTGTAGACCCTTACGCGCCGGTCCTCGGCGCCTTACTCTGATCCCGGCTCGAAGGTTACTCGCCAGTTAGTTACGAACCACCAGCAGGCACCGCCGCCGCCCGGAGGACGTCGTGAGCGACACACAGACCCAGATCGAGAACCGGCCGCCCTCCGTGGCGACCCTCTTCCTTGAGCGCGTCGAGCGGACTCCGGACGCGGAGGCCTACCGCTATCCGGTGCCCGCCGCCTCCGGCCCGGACGACTGGAAGTCGCTCAGCTGGGGTCAGGCCGCCGAGCGGGTCTACGCGATCGCCGCCGGCCTCGTCGACCTCGGCGTGCAGTCCGAGGAGCGGGTCGCCCTCGCCTCCTCCACCCGCGTCGAGTGGATCCTCGCCGACCTCGGCGTGATGTGCGCGGGCGCCGCGACCACCACGGTCTACCCGCAGACCAACGCCGAGGAGTCGGCGTTCATCCTCTCCGACTCCGAGTCGAAGGTCCTCATCGCCGAGGACGCGGCGCAGCTCGCCAAGGCCGTGGAGCGCCGCGCCGACCTGCCGAACCTCCACCACGTGATCGTCATCGACGCCACGGGCGTGGAGAGCGACGGCCAGTGGGTCCTCTCCCTGGCCGAGCTCGAGGCGCGCGGCCGGGCGTACCTGGAGAAGCACCCGGAGGCCGTCAAGGAGCGGGTCGCGGCGATCACCCCCACCCAGCTCGCGACCCTCATCTACACCTCCGGCACCACGGGCCGCCCGAAGGGCGTGCGTCTTCCGCACGACAACTGGTCGTACATGGCGAAGGCCATCGCCGCCACCGGTCTCGTCACGCAGGACGACGTCCAGTACCTGTGGCTGCCGCTCGCGCACGTCTTCGGCAAGGTCCTCACCTCCGGCCAGATCGAGGTCGGACATGTCACGGCCGTCGACGGCCGCGTCGACAAGATCATCGAGAACCTGCCCGTGGTCCAGCCCACCTACATGGCCGCCGTGCCCCGCATCTTCGAGAAGGTCTACAACGGCGTCGCCGCGAAGGCCCGCGCCGCCGGTGGAGCCAAGTACAAGATCTTCCAGTGGGCGGCCGGCGTCTCCCGCGACTACGCCAAGGCCGGCCAGGACAACTTCCGCCGCACCGGGACCGCCTCCGTGCCCTTCGGCCTCACCGCCAAGCACAAGATCGCCGACGCCCTCGTCTACTCCAAGATCCGTGACGCCTTCGGCGGCAACCTGCGCGCGTGCATCTCCGGATCCGCCGCGCTCGCCCCCGAGATCGGTTACTTCTTCGCCGGCGCCGGCATCCACATCCTGGAGGGCTACGGGCTCACCGAGTCCTCCGCCGCCTCCTTCGTCAACCCGGGCGAGGCCTACCGCACCGGCACCGTCGGCAAGCCGCTCCCCGGCACCGAGGTCCGCATCGCCGACGACGGCGAGATCCTGCTGCGCGGCCCCGGCATCATGGAGGGCTACCACGGCCTGCCCGAGAAGACGGCCGAGGTCCTGGAGTCCGACGGCTGGTTCCACACCGGTGACATCGGCGAGCTGTCCGCCGACGGCTACCTCCGGATCACCGACCGCAAGAAGGACCTGATCAAGACCTCCGGCGGCAAGTACATCGCGCCGGCCGAGGTCGAGGGCCAGTTCAAGGCCGTCTGCCCGTTCGTTTCCAACATCCTCGTCCACGGCGCCGACCGGAACTTCTGCACCGCGCTGATCGCCCTCGACGAGCCCACCCTCCTCGGCTGGGCCGCCGATCACGACCTCGCGGGCAGGTCGTACGCCGAGGTCGTCGCCGCCCCGCAGACGGTGGCCATGATCCAGGGCTACGTCGACCGCCTCAACGAGGGCCTCCAGCGCTGGCAGACGATCAAGAAGTTCCGGCTGCTGCCCCGGGACCTCGACATCGAGCACGGCGAGCTGACCCCGTCGCTGAAGCTGAAGCGGCCGGTGGTGGAGCGCGAGTACAAGGACCTCATCGAGGAGATGTACGCGGGCTCCCGGGAGTCCTGACCGCCGCGCACGGCGCTTTTCCCCCGGCCGTCGTCCACAGGCCGGACGTCCACCTCGGGCAGTACGGGACAATGGGGCTCATGCCTTCCGTACTGCCCGATGGTGAGACCGTGCCCGAGACCGGGGCGCTGCCCGCGCACGCCCTGGAAGGGGCGGCCGAGCGGCCCCTCGGGTTCTACCTGCACGTGCCGTACTGCGCCACGCGGTGCGGCTACTGCGACTTCAACACGTACACGGCGAGCGAGCTGCGCGGCACCGGGGGCGTGCTCGCCTCCCGGGACAACTACGCCGACCAGGTCGCCGAGGAGATCCGGCTCGCCCGGAAGGTACTCGGCGACGACCCCCGGCCGGTGCGGACCGTGTTCGTCGGCGGGGGCACGCCGACGCTGCTCGCCGCCGGTGATCTCGTACGGATGCTGGGAGCCGTCCGCGACGAGTTCGGGCTCGCGGACGACGCCGAGGTGACGACCGAGGCGAATCCGGAGTCCGTGACCCCCGCGTACCTCGCGGAACTGCGGGAAGGCGGCTTCAACCGCATCTCCTTCGGGATGCAGAGCGCCCGGCAGCACGTCCTGAGGATCCTCGACCGGACGCACACGCCCGGGCGCCCCGAGGCGTGCGTCGCCGAGGCACGGGCCGCCGGGTTCGAGCACGTGAACCTGGATCTGATCTACGGCACGCCGGGGGAGTCCGACGACGACTGGCGGGCCTCGCTCGACGCGGCGATCGGCGCCGGCCCGGACCACGTCAGCGCGTACGCCCTGATCGTCGAGGAGGGGACGCAGCTCGCCCGCCGGATCCGGCGCGGCGAGGTGCCGATGACCGACGACGACGTGCACGCCGACCGGTACCTGATCGCGGACTCCGTTCTCGCCGAGGCCGGATTCGAGTGGTACGAGGTGTCCAACTGGGCCACCTCCGAGGCCGGGCGCTGCCTCCACAACGAGTTGTACTGGCGGGGCGCGGACTGGTGGGGCGCGGGCCCCGGCGCGCACAGCCACGTGGGCGGGGTGCGCTGGTGGAACGTGAAGCACCCGGGCGCGTACGCGGCGGCGCTGGCCGGCGGGAAGTCGCCGGGCGCGGGGCGTGAGCTGCTGTCGGACGAGGACCGGCGGGTGGAGCGGGTGCTGCTCGAACTGCGGCTGCGGGAGGGGGTCGAGTTGTCACTGCTGCGGCCTGCCGGGCTTGCCGCAGCCGCGCGGGCGCTGGCGGACGGGCTTCTCGACGCGGGGCCCTACGGCGAGGGGCGGGCCGTGCTGACCCTGCGGGGCCGGCTGCTCGCCGACGCGGTGGTCCGGGACCTGGTGGACTGAGGTCAGGCGCGGGGCGAACGCCCGCGCCGAGGGCGCGGGGCGCCCCCGGCGGCGGTCGTCTACGGCGCCGTCACGAAGTCGATCAGTTCTTCCACTCGGCCCAGGAGCTCCGGTTCCAGGTCCTTGTACGAGGTGACTCTCGACAGGATGTGCTGCCAGGCCGCGCCCGTGTTGTCGTGCGGCCAGCCGAGGGCCCGGCAGACGCCCGTCTTCCAGTCCTGGCCTCGGGGGACCGTCGGCCAGGCCGGGATGCCCAGGGAGGAGGGCTTCACCGCCTCCCAGACGTCGATGTACGGGTGGCCCACGACCAGGACGTCCGGGGAGGTCACCCGGGCCGCGATGCGGGACTCCTTCGAGCCCGGGACCAGGTGGTCCACCAGGACCCCCAGGCGCGCGTCCGGCGCCGGGGCGAAGTCCGCCACGATCGACGGCAGGTCGTCGACGCCCTCCAGGTACTCCACGACCACGCCCTCGATCCGCAGGTCGTCGCCCCAGACCCGCTCCACGAGCTCGGCGTCGTGCCGGCCCTCCACATAGATCCGGCCCGCCCGCGCAACACGCGCGCGTGCGCCCGGTACGGCGACCGAGCCCGAAGCCGTACGGGCGGGGCGGGCGGGAGCGGCGACCGGTCGCACCAGGGTCACCACCCGGCCCTCCAGGAGGAAACCGCGCGGGTCCATCGGGAAGACCCGGTGCTTGCCGAAGCGGTCCTCCAGGGTCACGGTGCCCGCCTCGCAGCGGATCACCGCCCCGCAGAAGCCCGTCGTGACCTCCTCGACGACGAGGTCACGCTCGGCCGGAACCTCCGGGACGGGCTTCGGCTTCTTCCAGGACGGCGTCAGATCCGGGTTGTAGCTGCGCATTGCGGTGACGTTAGGCGACGTGGAAGCGGTGTGCCAGTTCATCGCGCTGGGCCCGCACGAACGTGGCGTCCACCAGCGCCCCGTGCCCCGGTACGTACACCGCCTCCTCGCCGCCGAGCCGCAGCAGCCGGTCCAGGGCGTCCGGCCAGCGGGAGGGGATCGCGTCCGGGCCCGCCTGCGGCTCGCCGGACTCCTCCACCAGGTCGCCGCAGAAGACCACCTCCGGGCCGCCCGGCACCAGGAGCACCAGGTCGTGGCCCGTGTGGCCGGGGCCGACGTTCGCCAGGAGGACCTGCCGGCCCCCCAGGTCCAGCGTCCACTCGCCGGAGACCACGTGCCGCGGCGCCACCAGCACGTCCACGGCCTCCGCGGCCGCCGCCGGGTCGAGCCCGTGCCGTACCGCGTCACCGCGCAGCGCCTCCTGAGCCCTTGCCCCGCCGAGCAGCGCGTCGGAGCCGACCGCGCCGAAGACCTCCGCGCCCGAGAAGGCCGCGGTGCCCAGCACATGGTCGAAATGGGGGTGGCTCAGTGCGATGTGCGTCACTCTCCGGTCGTTCGTCAGCTCAGCGATCTGCGTCCGCAGCTCGGCGCCCTCCGCGAGCGAGGAGCCCGTGTCGTACAGCAGCACCGCCCGTTCGCCCAGTACCAGTCCGACCGTGGCGTCCCATCCAGGCAGCCGCCGCCGGCCCACCCCGTCCGCGAGCCGCTCCCACCCGTACGCTTCCCAATCCACGTCCATACGGCGACGCTAGCCGGTGGGGCCCCGCCGCCTTGCCAGGAGCGACGCCCGCCGCCGTACACTGGCCGGGGAATCGCTGGCACTCGAACAGGGTGAGTGCCAAAAGCGGAGCAACCGTAACGACGTCGACAGCTGGAGGTGCGCCACGATGCTCAGCGAACGCAGGCTCGAGGTCCTGCGCGCCATCGTCCAGGACTACGTGGGGACGGAGGAGCCCGTCGGCTCCAAGGCGCTCACCGAGCGCCACAAGCTCGGCGTCTCGCCCGCCACCGTGCGCAACGACATGGCCGTGCTGGAGGAGGAGGGCTTCATCGCCCAGCCCCACACCAGCGCCGGCCGGATCCCGACCGACAAGGGCTACCGGCTCTTCGTCGACCGGCTCGCCGGCGTCAAGCCGCTGTCGACGCCGGAGCGCCGGGCCATCCACAACTTCCTCGACGGCGCGGTGGACCTGGACGACGTCGTCGGCCGCACGGTCCGGCTGCTCGCGCAGCTGACCCGTCAGGTCGCCGTCGTCCAGTACCCCTCGCTGACCCGTTCGACCGTCCGGCACGTGGAGCTGCTCTCGCTGGCCCCCGCCCGCCTGATGCTGGTGCTCATCACGGACACCGGCCGCGTCGAGCAGCGTCTCATCGACTGCCCCGCGCCCTTCGGCGAGTCCTCACTCGCCGATCTGCGGGCCCGGCTCAACAGCCGGGTCGTCGGCCGGCGGTTCGCCGACGTGCCGCAGCTGGTGCAGGACCTCCCCGAGTCCTTCGAGGAGGTCGAGGACCGCGCCACGGTCTCGACCGTGCTCGCGACCCTCCTCGAATCCCTGGTCGAGGAGCACGAGGAGCGGCTGATGATCGGCGGCACCGCCAATCTCACCCGCTTCGGACACGACTTCCCCCTGATGATCAGGCCCGTCCTTGAGGCTCTGGAGGAGCAGGTCGTGCTCCTCAAGCTGCTCGGCGAGGCCAAGGAATCGGGCATGACCGTACGCATCGGGCACGAGAACGCCCACGAGGGGCTGAGCTCCACGTCCGTCGTCTCGGTCGGCTACGGTTCGGGCGGCGAGGCAGTCGCCAAACTCGGCGTGGTCGGACCGACCCGCATGGACTACCCCGGAACGATGGGAGCGGTACGCGCAGTGGCACGTTACGTCGGACAGATCCTGGCGGAGTCGTAAGTGGCCACGGACTACTACGCCGTACTCGGCGTGCGCCGCGACGCTTCCCAGGACGAGATCAAGAAGGCGTTCCGGAGGCTCGCCCGCGAGCTGCACCCGGACGTCAATCCCGATCCCAAGACGCAGGAACGCTTCAAGGAGATCAACGCCGCCTACGAGGTCCTCTCGGACCCGCAGAAGAAGCAGGTCTACGACCTGGGCGGCGACCCCCTCTCGGCCTCGGGCGGAGGCGGCGCGGGCGGCTTCGGGGCGGGTGGCTTCGGCAACTTCTCCGACATCATGGACGCCTTCTTCGGTACGGCGTCGCAGCGCGGCCCGCGCTCGCGGACCCGCCGCGGCCAGGACGCCATGATCCGGCTGGAGATCGACCTCAACGAGGCCGCCTTCGGCACCACCAAGGACATCCAGGTCGACACGGCGGTCGTCTGCACGACCTGCTCGGGCGAGGGTGCCGCGCCCGGCACCTCCGCGCAGACCTGCGACATGTGCCGCGGTCGCGGCGAGGTGTCCCAGGTCACCCGGTCCTTCCTGGGCCAGGTCATGACCTCCCGGCCCTGCCCCCAGTGCCAGGGCTTCGGCACGGTCGTGCCGACGCCGTGCCCGGAGTGCGCGGGCGACGGCCGGGTGCGGTCCCGTCGGACGCTCACGGTCAAGATCCCGGCCGGTGTCGACAACGGCACCCGGATCCAGCTCGCGGGCGAGGGCGAGGTCGGCCCCGGCGGCGGCCCCGCCGGCGACCTGTACGTGGAGATCCACGAGACCCCGCACGACACCTTCCAGCGGCGCGGCGACGACCTGCACTGCACGGTCACGATCCCGATGACCGCGGGCGCGCTCGGTACCAAGGTGCCGCTGCAGACCCTCGACGGCGTCGAGGAGATCGACATCCGGCCGGGCACCCAGTCCGGCCAGTCGATCCCGCTGCACGGCCGCGGCGTCACGCATCTGCGCGGCAACGGCCGGGGCGACCTGATCGTGCACGTCGAGGTGCAGACCCCCGGCAAGCTCGACGCCGAGCAGGAACGGCTCCTGCGCGAACTGGCCAAGCTGCGCGGCGAGGAACGGCCCACCGGCCAGTTCCAGCCGGGGCAGCAGGGCTTGTTCTCGCGGCTGAAGGACGCGTTCAACGGGCGGGTCTGATCGGTACGGAAGGGGGGGGGCCCCCCCGCCCGGGGGCGGCCCCCCACCCCGCCCCCCCCCCCGCACGCCCCCCCCCCC
>NZ_JBHXSA010000032.1:0-70491 GCF_042716475.1 Streptomyces sp. NPDC058671
CAACACCCGGCAACAACGGCGCTATCCGACCCCACGCCGCATCCGTCAGCTCACCACGACCCACCACAAGATCAATTATCAGACAGGGCCTAGGACGAATGGCTGATCACAGCCGTACTCGCTGAGCTCACCGACCAGGACGTCTCCATGCAAGAGCTGCCATCGCGTCATCTGGTGTCCCCATCCCCCACCACCCGGTCAAGTTCGCATCATCGCAGCGCGCAACTCTCTGGCCAAGCGTTTCATTCTGAAACGATCAGTTAAGGGGACGCGCATCAGGGCATGGCCGAGTCGACGCCCCAGCCACCGGCAGGTGTGCACTGCCTCCCCAGCCAGTCGGCGTGCAGGAGGCTCGGCGCGATCGTCTGCTACGCCGTGCCCGAGGCCGGCACCCAGCTCCCGCTGATCGTGGCGTGGTTCGTGGTCACCGGTCTGGTCCTCACCGGCTGGTTCGGTTTCGTCCAGCTGCGCAAGTTCCGGCACGTCGTGGACGTGGTGCGCGGCAAGCTGTGGGAAGTGGAAGAGCGCGACGACGACGCCGACGGCATCCCCGACATCTATCAGACCGGCACTCCGACGACCGCCTGTTCTCCACCGTGGTGCGGCCCGCAAGCCGCGAACTGGAGGCGGCCGACAAACAGGTGGTGCTCATGCTCGCGGAGCCTGGCCGAAGCCGGGCGCGCGTCGGAAGCTACGTAGCCGTCGGCAACGTGGACGGTGTTCTTCTCCTCCTTTCCCTGCACGGCGCCGACCCGCTGCCCGCCCTGCCGGCCAGGACCTCGCTGCCGACTGTCTCCTTCGGCCGCACCGCGGCCCCGGCCGTGCCCTATGTGGACCTGGACGATGTCCGCGGCGCCGGCCCCGCCGTGCGCCATCCCCTCAACCGAGGGCCTTCGAGGGTCTTGACTACGTGGTCACCCCATCGGGTCCTGTGTCGCGGCTGGGCCGTGCGGCGGACCGAGGGTTCGGTCTCCCGCCGATAGCCGGTGTTGTACTGCGGCTGGCCGCAGCAGGGCTGTCCTGCGGGGAAGTCGACGTCCGCGCCGGAGCGTTCGAGGGCCTTGACGGTGGCGACGGCCGTGGAGGGGTGGAGCGCGTCGTTGACGCAGGTGGCGAAGAGGGCGACACGCATCAGCAGTTCCACGGGGCGGCTTCGAGTCGGGCGGCGGCCGCGTCCCAGGCGGCGCTGTCACCTCGGGGGGCGTAGTGCCGTAGGTGTTGGGTGGAGGCGATCAAGCGGCGCATGTCGGCGAGGCCTCCGACCAGGCCGACGGCGCGAGCCTGGACGAGGATGTTGCCCAGCGCGGTGGCCTCCGTGGGGCCGGCGACGACCGGAAGGCTGGCGGCGTCGGCGGTGAGCTGGCACAGCAGGTCGTTGCGCGAGCCGCCGCCGACAAGGTGGATCTGGGTGATGTCACGGTCGGCGAGCGCGGCAGCCTGCCGCAAGACGCGGCGGTGGGCGAGGGCCAGACTTTCCAGGATGCAGCGCACCACCGCGCCCTGGCTGCCGGGAACACCCTGCCCGGTACGGGCGCAGTACCCCCGGATGCGGGCCGGCATGTCGCCAGGGGCCAGGAACTCCGGGGCGTCCGGGTCGACGAGCGACGCGAAGGGCTCGGCCCGGGCCGCGTCGGCGAGGAGCGTGGGGATGTGAGTGGGCAGGTTCTCCTTCTCCCAGGTGCGCCGGCACTCCTCCAGGAGCCACATGCCCATGATGTTGCGCAGGTAGCGGATCGTCCCGTCGACGCCGCGCTCGTTGGTGAAGTTCGCCGCCCGGGACGCCTCGCTCAGCACCGGGGTGTCGAGCTCCAGGCCGGCCAGCGACCAGGTGCCGCAGGAGATGTACGCGAAGCCGGGCACCGTCGCGGGCACGGCGACGACCGCGGAGGCGGTGTCGTGTGAGGCGACCGTTGTCACCGGGGTACGGGGGTCGAGGCCGGTGAACGCGGCGACGTGGGGGAGCAGGGTGCCGGCCGGGTCGCCCGGGGCGCGCAGCGGAGGGAACAGAGTGGGGTCGAGGGAGAGCCGGCTCAGGAGGTCTGTGGACCAGGTGCCGGTGCGGGCATCGAAGAGACCGGTCGTGGAGGCGTTGGTTTCCTCGGCGCCGATCGAGCCGGTCAGCCAGTGGACCAGCAGGTCGGGGACGAGCAGGAGGGTGTGGGCGGCATCGTGCTGGGCGGTGCCCGCGCTCGCGGCGAGCTGGAAGACCGTGTTGAACGGCAGGTGCTGAAGTCCCGTGATGCCGTACAGCTCCTCGACGCCAACCTTGGCCCAGACGCCGGCGGCGGCGCTGTCGGTGCGGGAGTCGCGGTAGTGGAACGGGTGGCCGAGCAGGGCGCCGTCGGCGTCGAGGAGTCCGTAGTCCACCGCCCAGGTGTCGACACCGATGGAAGCGACACCGCCGGAGCGGCTCGCCTCGCGCAGGCCGTCGAGGATGCCCTGGAACAGGGCGAGGACGTCCCAGCGCAGGCCGTCCGGCAGCCGCACGGGTGTGTTGGGGAAGCGGTGAACCTCGGTGAGGTCGAGGTTGTCCCGGCCCACGCGGCCGACGATCACCCGTCCGCTGGTAGCGCCGAGATCGACCGCGGCGAACGCGGACGCGAAGGCGGAGGACGGTGGAATGGTGGTCACGGGGATACCTCTGCGGTGCGGGCGGCTCATCAGGGATGGGACAGGAGAGGGGGCGGACCGGCGGCGCCTGGCGGGCACGGTGTCAGGGCCGGTTCCCGTACGGCTTTGTGCCGCCGGTCCGCGGTGCACCTGGGGCGAGTGCGTCAGTCACCCGACCCAGGGCGAGCAAGGGCCTTTCAGCGGAGGAAGGCTGCGGCGACGCCGGCGTCGACGGGGATGTGCAGGCCGGTGGTGTGGGTGAGGTCGCCGCCGGTCAGGGCGAAGACCGCGTTCGCGACGTGCTCGGGAAGCACCTCGCGCTTGAGGAGGGTGCGCTGGGCGTAGAACTCGCCGAGCTTGGCCTCCTCGATGCCGTAGGTGGCGGCGCGCTGGGCGCCCCATCCGGCGGCGAAGATGCCGGAGCCGCGGACGACGCCGTCCGGGTTGACGCCGTTGACGCGGATGCCGTGCTCGCCGAGTTCGGCGGCGAGGAGGCGGACCTGGTGGGCCTGGTCGGCCTTGGTGGCCGAGTAGGCGATGTTGTTCGGACCGGCGAAGACGGCGTTCTTGGAGGCGATGTAGATGATGTCGCCGCCCAGGCCCTGCTCGATCATGATCCGGGCGGCTTCACGGGAGACCAGGAAGGAGCCGCGGGCCATGATGTCGTGCTGAAGGTCCCAGTCCTTCGTTGTCGTCTCCAGCAGTGGCTTGGAGATCGAGATCCCCGCGTTGTTGACGACCAGGTCGACACCGCCGAACGCGAGGACGGTCTCGCGGAACGCAGCGGCGATCTGCTCCTCGGACGTGACGTCCACCGTCACTGCCACGGCCTTGTCCGGGCCGCCGAGCTCTTCGGCGACCGCCTGGGCATTCTCGCTGTTCAGGTCGGCGACGACGACGCAGGCACCCTCGGCTGCCAGCCGGTGGGCGATGGCCCTGCCGATTCCGGATCCGGCGCCCGTCACCAGAGTCACTCGCGTCGCCAGAGGCTTCGGCTTCGGCATGCGCCGCAGCTTGGCCTCCTCCAGCTCCCAGTACTCGATGCGGAACTTCTCCGCCTCCTCGATGGGGGCGTAGGCCGACACCGCCTCGGCACCGCGCATCACATTGATCGCGTTGACGTAGAACTCGCCCGCCACCCGGGCGGTCTGCTTGTCCTTGCCGAAGGAGAACATGCCCACGCCTGGAACAAGGACGATCGCCGGGTCCGCGCCGCGCATCGCGGGGGAATCCGCCGTGGCGTGCCGCGTGTAGTAGGCGGCGTACTCCTCGCGGTACTGCGCGTGCAGCTCCTTCAGCCGTGCCACGGCCTCGTCCAGCAGGACCGTGGGCGGAAGGTCCAGGACCAGCGGGCGGACCTTGGTACGCAGGAAGTGGTCCGGGCACGAGGTGCCCAGGGCGGCGAGACGCGGATGCTGGTCATGGGCGAGGAAGTCGAGGACGACGTCGGAGTCGGTGAAGTGGCCGACCTGCGGGCGGTCCTGCGAGGCCAGGGACCGGATGACGGGGGCGAGCGCGGCGGCCCGCTCCCGGCGCTCCTTGTCCTCCAACGCCGCATAGCCGGCCAGCGGCGCGCCGAAGGGCTGTTCCTTGCCTCGGTCGGCGAGGAAGGTCTCCGCGGTGCGGATCATCCACAGCGCGTTGACTTCGCATTCCTCGGCGCTCTTACCCCAGGCGGTGATGCCGTGCCCACCGAGGACCACGCCGACGGCCTCGGGATGGGCTTCCTTGATCGCCGCGATGTCGAGGCCGAGCTGGAAGCCGGGCCGGCGCCACGGCACCCACGCCACCTTCCCGCCGAAACACTCCGAGGTCAGCTTCTCGCCGTCGGCGGAGCAGGCGAGCGCGATGCCGGAGTCCGGGTGGAGGTGGTCCACGTGCGCGGCGTCCACCAGGCCGTGCATGGCGGTGTCGATGGACGGCGCCGCGCCGCCCTTGCCGTGCAGGCAGTAGTCGAAGGCGGCGACCATCTCGTCCTCGCGCTCCACCCCCGGGTACACGTTCGTGAGCGCCCGCAGCCGGTCGAGCCGCAGGACGGCGAGCCCGCTCTCGGTGAGCGTGCCGAGGTCGCCACCCGAGCCCTTCACCCACATCAGCTCAGTGTCCGAACCGGTGACGGGATCGGTGACGGTGCCCTTGGCGGAGGCGTTGCCGCCGGCGTAGTTGGTGTTCCGGGGATCGGAGCCCAGCCGCCGCGCGCGGTCGAGGAGGGCGGCGACTTCGGGATGCGTGGCCATGTGAGATCGGTCCTTCAGGTGCGAAGCGTGCGGAGGAGGAAGTGAAGGGCGCGTGCTCGGCGCCAGAGCAGTTCGGATCGGCGGGCCGGTGCAGGAGGGGTGGGGGCTCAGGCGCCCCAGCCGGCCTGTTCGCCGCCGACGCGCTCGGATGCGACCTGCTCCTGCCACCCGGACGCCGCGTATGCGGCGATGGGGTCGGGATTCAGGCCCTGTTCCTCGCGGACTTCCTGCAGCAGGGGGCGGACGTCGGTGTTGTATGCGTCCATCAGCACCGCGTTGGCGGCGAGGACGTCACCGGCGGCCTGGGCGGCGGTGAGCGCGTCGGGGTCGATGAGGAGGGCCTTGGCGGTGGCCTCCTGGACGTTCATCACGGAGCGGATGACGGCCGGGATCTTCGCCTCGATGTTGTGGCACTGGTCGAGCATGAAGGCCACGTTCGCGGCCGCGTCGAGACCGCCGTTCTTGGCGACCTCGTGCATGATCCGGAAGAGCTGGAAAGGGTCGGCGGAGCCGACCATCAGGTCGTCGTCGGCGTAGAAGCGCGAGTTGAAGTCGAAGCCGCCGAGCTTTCCCTCCCGCAGCAGGAACGCCACGATGAACTCGATGTTGGTGCCCGGAGCGTGGTGACCGGTGTCCACGACGACCTGCGCCTTGGGACCGAGCTTGAGGCAGTGGGCGTACGAGGTGCCCCAGTCCGGCACGTCGGTGGTGTAGAAGGCCGGCTCGAAGAACTTGTACTCCAGGAGCAGGCGCTGGTCGTCGCCGAGCCGCTCGTACACCGCGGCGAGGGACTCGGCGAGCCGATCCTGGCGGCCG
Source organism: Streptomyces sp. NPDC058671 (assembly GCF_042716475.1). Lineage (NCBI taxonomy): Bacteria > Bacillati > Actinomycetota > Actinomycetes > Kitasatosporales > Streptomycetaceae > Streptomyces > Streptomyces sp. NPDC058671. The sequence goes on from NZ_JBHXSA010000032.1 coordinate 5,664, forward strand.
GAGATGTTGTCCTGGCCGGGGTAGTTGGTGCCGTCGGCGAACCACAGCTTCAGGTCCGTCGACCCGGTGGCGTCCATGATGTCGACGCAGTCCAGCAGGTGGTCGACGGCCTTGCGGCGCACCTTCGCGTCCGGGTGGCAGACGCTGCCGAGCCGGTAGTCGTCGTTCTGGAAGGTGTTGGAATTGATCGCCCCCAGCTCCAGGGCGCGGTCCTTCGCATACGCGGCGAGCCCGGTGTAGTCGTCGACACGGTCCCAGGGGATGTGGAGGGAGACCTTCGGGGCGATGCCGGTGAACTCGTGCACCTTCGCGGCGTCGTCGAGCTTCTCCCACGGCGTCCTCGGGACGCCGGGCTGCGCGAATACCTTGAACCGGGTGCCGGAGTTCCCGTAGCCCCAGGAGGGCGTCTCGATCCGCTGGGCCTTGAGCGTGGCCTTCACGGCGTCCCGTACGACAGTCATTGGGCAACCTCGGAACCAGGGCCGCGCTGTACGCGTCGGCATGTGAATCGTTTCATCGATACAGAAACATGTATCTGGAGAGTGGTCAAGAGAGCTCGATGATCCTTGGTGAATGGATTCATTTATGATGGTCAGGGCCGCCCAGAGGGGCGAGCACCTGGATTTACGGCGAACGGATGGTCGGCAGTGGTGGGCATCAAGGAGGTGGCGCGGCAGGCGGGCGTCTCCGTCGGGACGGTCTCCAACGTCCTGAACAGGCCTGAGCGTGTCTCCGGTGATGTTTTGGCCCGTGTCCACGCGGCGATCGACCTGCTGGGTTACGTTCGGAGCGAGTCGGCGCGGCAACTGCGTGCCGGTCGCAGCCGCATGCTCGGTCTGCTGGTCATGGACACCGGAAACCCCTTTTTCGCCGCCCTCGCCCAGGGCACCGAGCGAGTGGCCGCCGAGGCGGGACTCGGTGTGATGGTGTGCAACAGCGCCGAGAGCGCTTCGGCCGAGCAGGCCTACCTGTCGCTCTTCGTCGAGCAGCGCCTTCGTGGTGTCCTGCTCGCACCGGTCGCGTCCGACGGCGAACCATGGAAGGCGCTGCTGCGCGCGAACATCCCGTTCGTCGTCGTCGACCGGGCGGTCGACGCGCAGACGGCCTGTTCGGTGGCCGCCGACGACGTCCAGGGAGGCACGCTCGCGGGCAGACACCTGCTCTCCGCCGGCCATCGGCGTATCGCCTATGTGCGGGGCCCTCATCATCTGCAGCAGGTCCGGGACCGGCGTGAGGGCCTTGTCCGCGCGGTGGAGGAGTCGGGGCTCGGTGCCGACGCGATCGTCGACATCCCGGCCGAGAAGCTGGATGTCGGCTCCGGCCGGGACGCCGGGGCCCGGCTCATCGGGCTCTCGCCCCGGCCGACGGCCGTCTTCTGCGCGAACGACCTCCTGGCACTGGGCGTCATGCAGACGGCCTTCGACTCAGGCGTACGCATCCCGGACGACCTCGCCGTCGTCGGTTACGACGACATCGAGTTCGCGGAGGCGAGCCTCATCCCGCTCACCTCGGTGCGCCACCCGGCCGCGGAGATCGGCCGCCTCGCAGCCGGGCTCTTGCTGCAGGAGATCGAGCCGCCGGACCTGGAGCATGGCCATCGGCACACCGACATCGTGCTCCAGCCGGAGCTCGTTGTGCGCAGATCCAGCATGCCGCGGCCCTGACCGAAGTCCGCACCCGCCGTCCCGCCGCGCAGCGTCAGGCGTCATCGCCGGCGTGGACCGGATCCCGTTCGCCCTCGGCCGGGCGAGAACGCGCGTCACGCCGTCCCGCTCCTCGCTGGGGAAGACGGCGAGGAGCTCGCCGTTGATCCTCTCGGCGGCCGGCGCGAGGGAGACGTGCAGCCCTCTGCCCTCCTCCGTCAGCGCCAGCAGGGTCCGTCGCCGATCTGTCTCGTCCCGTGTCCGGCTGAGGTGGTTCTGCTCACTCAGCCTGCGCACGATGTGGTGTGCCGTCGACCTGTCCAACGACGTCAGCCGGGCGACCGTGCGCTGGTCGATCCCGCCGCGCTGCCGCAAGGCGTCGAGCACGGCGGACTGCTGGGACGTCACGGCCTCGGAGACGAACCTGCTCCACAGCGAGGTGTGGACCTGCTCGGCCCGCCGGATCAGGTGACCGGCGTAGCCGTCCGGGTCGAGGGCTCCGGTCATCGTTCCCTCCTGTTCAGACGGCCCCGCGGCGCGGGCCTGGACCGACACCTCTGGTCCGGGACCGCCCCGCGCGGGTATACGGATGCGTCAGCCGCGGCGGTGCCCTGGACGGGACTCGTACGGCGTGGCCCGGGAGCCGTCCACGCCCACTTCGAGCGTGCCGATCTTCTCGATTTCGACGACGACGCGGTCTCCGTCGGCGATCGGGCCGACGCCGGCCGGAGTGCCCGTCGCGATCACGTCACCCGGGTACAGGGTCATCACCGAGGAGGCGTAGGCGACCAGCTCCCGCACCCCGAAGATGAGGTACGCGGTGTTGGTGTTCTGCCGGGTCTCACCGGCCACGTCGCAGCGCAGGTCGAGCCGGTCGGGGTCGGCGATCTCGTCGGCGGTGACCACCCACGGGCCGATGGGGGTGAAGGTGTCGAAGGACTTGCGTGTCGAACGGTCCTCCACGGAACGCACGGTGATGTCGAGCAGGCAGGTGTAGCCGAAGACGTAGTCCAGGGCGTCGTCGGCACTGACCTGCGACGCGGTCCGGCCGATGACCACCGCCAGTTCGCCTTCCTGGTCGGTGCGGATGTCGGAGTAGGGCAGGACGATGTCCTGGCCCGGACCGATCACCGAGGAGTTGGCCTTGAGGAAGACTCCCAGGTCGGCGATGGAGGTGGGGTAGTCCATCTCCGCCTTGTGGTCGAGGTAGTTGACGGGCGCGCCGATGATCTTGCCGGGCCGGGGCAGCGGCGCCTCCAGCGTCACCTCCGCCAGCGGCACCCGGCGTCCGCGCGTCGGGTCGGGCACCGGTCCGGAAACGTTGGACGACACCGTTTCGATGTACTGGTGGAGCGCGCCGGCCGGGCTGGCGGAAGAGGGGGCGACCTGGTCGGTCACGTCGGTGATGGTGTCGCCGTCGACGACGCCGAGTCGTCCCTTGTCGAACAGGGCCAGACGCATCGTGGCCTCCTTGCTGGTGTCGGAGAAGAGAAAGGGTGGTCAGGCGCCGGGGTCGGCGGTCTCGCTGCGGTAGAGGCCCAGGGAGCGCATGACGGGCTCGTCGCTGTACGAGAACAGGACCGCGTCGCTGGACGTCGACGTGTTCAGGTGCCGGTAGGAGGCCCAGCCAGGGATGGCGAAGGTGTCGTTCTCGGCCCACTCCAGGCGCTTGCCGTCCACGATGGTGGTGCCTTCGCCGCGGACGACGCTGAAAATGGTGGAGGCGGTATGGCGCCGGCCCGCCCCCTCGAAACCGGGGCGCAGCCGGTGGATCCGGCAGCCGATGGTGGGCATGACCGGCCCGCCGGTCCAGGGGTTGGTGTACTCCAGGACGATGCCGTCGACGTCGCTGCCCTCGGCGGTGTCGGCGACGGCGTCCAGAGCCCGGCTGGTTTCCTGCCAGGTGTAGCGGGTGACGGGGGAGTTGGGGCCGTCGGGCGTGATCCAGGTGGGGGTGAGGCGGCCGTGGAGGAACTGCCGGCTGCCGGCGTCGTCGGGGCGGGTCACGGGCTGGAGCCGCTGCGGGTACTTCTCGTAGAAACCGGCTTCCAGCGCGTTGACCAGGGGGTAGTCCAGCGCGTCGAGCCAGATCATCGGCGCGTCGCCCTCGTGGGTGTGGTCGTGCCAGTGCCATCCGGGGGTGAGCAGGAGGTCGCCGGGGGACATGAACACGCGCTCGCCGTTGACGGTCGTCCAGGCGCCGTCGCCTTCCAGGATGAACCGGAAGGCGTTGGAGGTGTGCCGGTGGGCCTGGGCCGTCTCGCCAGGGAGGATGATCTGCAGGCCCGCGTACAGGGTGTTGACCGTCGCCGGCGGGTCGGTCAGGCCGGGGTTGACGAGCATGAGGACCCGGCGTTCGGCCTCGTCCAGGGACAGGGTCCGGGAAAAGTGAAGCAGGTGCGGGCGCAGCTCCTTCCAGCTCCACCGGTAGGGGACGGCCCTGCTGCGGGGCTGGGCGGGGAACAGGTTGCCGTAGAAGCGCCAGAGCGGGGCGGCGCCAAGGGCCTCGAGGGCCTGGTAGGCGGGGTCGTCGTTCATGGTGTCTCCTCGCGGTGGGTGCTCACGGGGTGATCGAGGGCTGGCGGTCGCCGGCGGGGGTCCACACCCAGGCGATGTCGTCGAAATCCTGCGCGGTGCGACCCGACAGGAGTTGGTTGCGCAGGACGGCTCCCATGCCGTCCAGATGGCAGATCTCGCCGAAGCCCCGGGCGTTGGTCTGGATCGACGCGGCCCGCTCCGTGCGCACGGCGGCGTAGGCGGTGAAAGCGTCTTCCGGGCGGCCGTGCGCGCGCAGGGCACGCCCCAGGGCCACGGCGTCCTCCAGGGCCTGGCAGGCTCCTTGGGCCAGGTACTGCAGCATCGGGTGCGCCGCGTCGCCCAGGAGCACGATGCGGCCGTGGACCCAGTCGGTGATGGGCAGCCGGTCGAACAGCGGCCAGCGCCGGTCCCGCGCGATGAGTGGCAACGCGTCGCGCACGGTGTCGCAGGCTCCGGCGAATCGGTCCTCCAGCTCGGCCTCGGTGCCCCAGTCGTCGGAGTCGGGGGTGTAGTGGTCGCTCTCGAAGACGGCGACCTGGTTGTAGAGCTCGCCGCGCCGCACCGGGTACTGCACGAGGTGCATGCGCGGCCCGACCCAGACGATGACCGATTCCGTCGTGGCGTGCTGCGCCATCGATCCCGTCATGCTGCTGACGGGCAGGGCGCCGCGGTACGCGACGTACTTCGAGCAGACGGGGGCGCCGTCATCCACGAGGATCTGCCGGAGCCGGGAGTGCAGGCCGTCGGCGGCCACCACCGCGTCCGCCGCGAGCCGTTCAGGGGTCTCGGCGAAGTGGAGGCGCACTTCGGCCGATGTCTGGACCGCGTCGGTGAGGGTGTGTCCGGTGCGCAGGGTGATCGACGGGTGCTCCTGGCAGGCGCCCAGCAGCGCTCCGTGGAGGTCGGTGCGGTGGGTGACGAGGTAGGGGTGCTCGAAACGGCTGAGGTAGGCGTCACCGCGCAGGTCGAGAGCGGTGACCTGCTCGCCGGTGAGCGCGTCCATCATGACGAGCTGCGGCGGGGCGACGGCGGAGCGCCGTACGGCGTCGAGGACGCCGAGTTCCTCCAGCGCCAGGGAAGCGTTAGGTGCCAGCTGCAGGCCGGCTCCGATCTCGCCGAAGCGGGCGGCGCGCTCCACCACGGTCACGCGGTGGCCGGAGCGGGCGATGGCGAGGGCGGCGGCCAGGCCGCCGATGCCGCCGCCGACGACGGCGATGTGCAGGGGCGAGGTCGTCACGGGCAGGTGCCTCCTTGAAGGATCGGGTCGATCCGCCTCCCGTCGCGGTGGATCTTCGGCGTCGGGATCATTGGTGTACGGACCATCGGGGCAGGAGCGGGGGAGGGGCCTCGGTGCGGGCCCGCAGGGGCGGGAGGGCGGTCAGCAGGCGGCCGTGGTGCTCCCGACGTGCACGTGGGCGCCTGTGCGGGCGTGGATGTCCTCGGCGGTGACGCCGGGTGCGGTCTCCACCAGGGCCAGGCCGGCGTCGGTGACGTCGAGGACGCCGAGGTCGGTGATGATCCGGTCGACGCAGCTGCGCCCGGTGAGCGGGAGGGTGCAGTCCTCGACGATCTTCGGGGTGCCGTCCTTGGCGGTGTGCTCCATCAGGACGATGACCCGTCGTGCGCCGTGGACGAGGTCCATGGCGCCGCCCATGCCCTTGACCATCTTCCCGGGGATCATCCAGTTGGCGAGGTCGCCGGCGGACGAGACCTGCATGGCGCCGAGGACGGCGGTGTCGATGTGGCCGCCGCGGATCATCCCGAAGGACAGGGCGGAGTCGAAGAACGATGCTCCGGGCAGGACGGTGACGGTCTCCTTGCCGGCGTTGATCAGATCCGGGTCGACCTCGTCATCGGTGGGATACGGCCCCGTGCCGAGGATGCCGTTCTCGGAGTGCAGCACCACGTGCACGCCGGCCGGGACGTACGCGGGGATCAGGGTCGGCAGGCCGATGCCGAGGTTCACGTACGAGCCGTCGGCCAGTTCGGCGGCGGCCCGTGCGGCCATCTGGTTGCGGTTCCACGCCATCAGGCTCGCACCGTCCTCTTCTCGATCTGCTTGTCGGCCGCCTGGGCGGGGGTGAGCGGTACGACGCGCTGGACGAAGACGCCGGGCAGGTGCACCCGGTCGGGGTCGAGGGCGCCGGGTTCGACGAGCTCCTCGACCTCGGCGATCGTGATCCGGCCGGCCATGGCGGCCAGCGGGTTGAAGTTGGCCGAGGCGTGGCGGAAGACGAGGTTGCCGTGCCGGTCGCCGCGCCAGGCGCGCACGAGGGCGTAGTCGGTGGTGATGCCGTGTTCGAGGACGTGCGGCCGGCCGGCGTACTCGCGGATCTCCTTGGGCGGGGAGGCGACGGCGACGCCGCCGTCCGCCGCGTACCGCCAGGGCAGTCCGCCGTCGGCGACCTGGGTGCCGACTCCCGCGGGGGTGTAGAAGGCGGGGATGCCGCAGCCGCCGGCGCGCAGCCGCTCGGCCAGGGTGCCCTGGGGGACGAGCTCGACCTCGAGTTCTCCGCTGAGGTACTGGCGGGCGAACTCCTTGTTCTCGCCGACGTACGAGCCGGTCACGCGGGAGATGCGCCCCGAGGACAGGAGCACGCCCAGTCCTCGGCCGTCCACGCCGCAGTTGTTGGAAACGACCTTGAGATCGCGGGCCCTCTGCGTGTGCAGGGCCCGGATCAGGGCCTCGGGGATGCCGGTGAGACCGAAGCCGCCGACGGCGAGCGACGCGCCGTCGGGGATGTCGGCGACGGCGTCCGCCGCCTCACGGATGACCTTGTCCACGGTTCGGGTGCTCCTTTCGGGTGAGGGGGCCGGGCAGGACGACGGACCATCCGCCGTCGACGACGAGGTTGGCGCCGGTGATGGAGGCGGCGTCGTCCGAGGCGAGGAAGACGGCCGCGTCTGCCACGTCCTGGGAAAGCCCCGGGCGGCCGAGGGGGAGGTGTCCGGCGGTGTCGCGCATCGGGTGGGCGTCGACGAGCAGGTTGCCGCGCGACCCCTCGGTGTTGGTCAGACCGGGGTTGACGCAGTTGGCGCGGACGCCGTGCTCGGCGCCTTCGGCGGCGAGTCGACGGGTCAGGGCGATGACTCCGTCGTTGGCCGCGGCGTGCGTGGTGCGGTGGTCGGTCCCGGAGCCGGTGAGCCCGGCGGTCGAGCCGATGGTGACGACGCAGCCGCGGCTCCGCGTCAGGTGCTTCCACGCGGCGCGGGCGGTGAGCCGGACTGATTCCGGTTCGGCCCGTACGGTCGAGGTGTAGTCCTCTTGCGACTGTTCGGTGAGGGGGGCGGTCCGCGCGGTTCCCACGTTGGTGCAGCAGATGTCGATACCGCCGAAGGCGGCGACGGCCTCCTCCACCCAGGCGTCGACGGAGTCGGGCGAGGTGACGTCGAGAGGGCTCGGAGTCAGGGCGGTGCCTCCTTCCCGGGCGATCAGCCGCTGGGTTTCGACGGCCTCGTCGTGCAGGAGGTCGCCGCCGACGACGATCGCGCCCTCGGCGGCGAAGCGGAGCGCCGCGGCACGGCCCAGGCCGCGGGCCGTGCCCGAGATCAGGGCGACCCTGCCCTCCAGCCGTCTCATCGCGTCGTCCCGTCAAGCAGCGCGTCGGACACGGACTTCACCCCGCCGTGCGAGGTGAGACCGCCGTCGACGGGGATCTCCGCCCCGGTGATGAACGACGACTCGTCGGACAGCAGGAAGACCACCAGCGGCGTGACCTCCTCGACGGTGCCCACCCGGCCGAGCGGCGTCTCGCGGATGTTGGCCTCCCGGAAGACGGGCGCGGCGGAGGTCGTCATCTCCGTCTCGATGAACCCGGGATGGACGGTGTTCACCCGAATCCCCCGGGGGCCGAGCTCCAGGGCGGCGGTCTTCGACAGCCCGCGCAGGGCCCACTTGCTCGTCGTGTACGCCACCGGGTAGTGGGCGGTCAGCGCGGCGGAGGAGCCGACGTTCACGATCGACGAACCCGGCGGCATCAGCGGAGTCAGATGCTGGATGCCCAGGAGCGGGCCGTGCACGTTCACGGCGTGGACGCAGCTCATGTCCTTGGCGGTGACCTCGTCCAGCCGGGCCCGCCAGGTGATGCCGGCGTTGTTGACCAGGCCGTGCACCGCCCCGTGGGTGGTACGGAGGTAGTCGGCCAGATCTGCCCAGTCGTCGGCCAGGGTGACATCGAGCCGGCGCACGCCCTCCCCGCCGTTCACGTCCGTGGCGATGACCGTGGCGCCTTCGCGTTGCAGGGCCGCCGCTTCGGCGGCGCCCTGGCCGCGGGCGGCGCCCGTGACGACGACGACCTTCCCCGCGAGACGCCCGCCGCTCACGGCCGCTCCCGGTTGCGGCGCCGCCCCTTGGGCAGGGCGACCGGCTCGGTTCCCGGGACCACGCGCGTGGTGAGAGAACCGATGGCCTCCACGGTGAGGGTGACGGTGTCGCCGGGTTGGAGCGGCGGCGGGACCCGCGTGCCCGAGCGGCCCCACAGCTCGGCGAGGCAACCGCCGTTGCCGCAGGTGCCCGATCCCAGGACGTCACCCGCGACGACCCGGGTGCCGCGCGAGGCGTAGGAGGTCATCTCCTCGAACGTCCAGCTCATGTTGGACAGCAGGTCGCTGCCGACCTTCTCGCCGTTGACCTCGGCCGTCAGCGCCAGCCGCAGGAAGCCGTCGGCGTCGCGGTAGGGCTCCAGCTCGTCGGCGGTCACCAGGTAGGGGCCCAGCGTGGTGGCGGTGTCCTTGCCCTTGCAGGGGCCGAGTCCGACCTGCATCTCGGCGGACTGCAGGTCTCGCGCGGACCAGTCGTTGAACACGGTGTAGCCGACGATGTGCTCCCGTGCCTGCTCCGGGGTGAGGTCACGGCCCTCACGGCCGATGACGGCCGCCACCTCCAGCTCGAAGTCGAGCACGGACGACCCGGGCGGCATGGGCACGTCGTCATGAGGCCCGAAGACCGCGTGGGGGTTGGTGAAGTAGTAGGTGGGCGCCTCGTACCACTGGGCGGGTACTCCGGATTCACCGCTGACGGAGCGGCGCACGCCCTCGACGTGTTCCTCGAAGGTGACGAAGTCCCTGAGGGAGGAGGGCTGGAGCGGCGAGAGGAGGTGGACCTCGGATACGTTCGGCCCGGGTGGCACGTCCAGGGCCGCGGCTCCGGCAGCGAGTAGGCCGGGGAGGCCGTCGGTGTCGCGGATCAGGTCCGCGAGCGAGGTGACTCCGGGCAAGGGGAACAGCGTGCCGTCGTCCTCGACGACGGCGACACGGTTCCGGTGCCGGTATGCGAAAGCGGCGAAGCGCATGGTGCGGCTCCCAGGTGGAGAGACGGGGGACACGGGACCGGACCGTCCGGGACGGAGAGATGGCCCGTTGCCGGCCTTCTTCGGACGGCTCCGGTCCCGTGGACCGGGGCCGGGAACGCGGCGGCAGTCAGGGCGGGACAGGGTCCGCCGCGTTCCCGGGGATTCGGCCGGCCGGGGTCAGACCGGCGGTGCGAGGAAGCAGCCCCGGTCGGGGTCGTTGAACGACTCCTTCGCGATGAGCTCGTTCATCGCGTTCGCGGTGCCCCACTGGTCGGTGACCTCGGGCTGGGAGAAGTCGTAGACGTGGGGGTGCCAGGTGTCCTCGTCGAGGTTCTCCAGCTCGGTGGTGTACTCGACGGTGTTGCCGTGCGGGTCGAGGAAGTAGGTGAAGGTGTTGTCCCCGGCCATGTGCCGGCCCGGACCCCAGAGCTTCCTGTGGCCGGCCCGCAGGACCCGCCCCGAGCCGCGCATGTACTCGTCGATGCCGCGCATCTCGAAGGAGACGTGGTGCAGGGAGGTGTGCGGACCCTTCGCCAGCGCCATGGAGTGGTGCTGACTGCTGATCCGCATGAAGTGCATGACCTCACCCATGTGGGGCGAGCTGAGCGTGTCGGACAGCCGGAAGCCGAGGTGCTGCTCGTACCAGGCGCGGGTGCGTCCCAGGTCGGGGGAGTTCAGGACGACGTGGGACAGCTTGACCGGGATGGCTTCCTTCTCCTCGATCTTGCGGTGCCGGCGGACCTCGACGTCGGCGGAGACCTCGATGGTGCGTCCGTCGATGTCGAAGAACCGGAAGCCGTAGCCTCCGCCGGGGGTGTCGACGGTGCCGGGCTGCGAGATCAGCTGCACGCCGCCGGCCAGGAGCTGCTCGGCGAGGGTGTCCACGTCGGCCGGGGTCGCGGCGCCGTAGGACACCAGGTCCAGGCGCTTCTCGTCGGCCTTGCGGAGCCGGACCACGTACTGCTCAGGGCTGCCCTCGGCGGCGAGGAAGGAGATGCCGGAATCCTCGGCGACCTTGGTCAGGCCCCACACGCCGGCGTAGAAGTCGAGCTGCTTGTCGTAGTCGGGCACGGCGAGGTCGACATGCCTCAGATGGGTGAGCAGGCGGTTGTTCGGCATGGGGTGCCTCCTCAGGCGGGGGAGAGGTGGAGAAGGGCGGCGGCGGTGGCGCCGCGCACGGCGTGGAAGTCGGCCTCGGACAGGTTTGCCGCACGCAGCGCGCCGACGGGGTCGTCGGATCCCATGTCGAACGGGAAGTCCGAGCCGAGCAGCACCCTGTCCGCGCCGGCCGCTTCCACCAGCGCCCGCAGCACCCGCGGGTCGTGCACGAGCGAGTCGAAGTACAGGCGCCGCAGGTAGCTGCTGGGCAGTTGGGCGCATCCGGTCGACGCGTCGGTCCGGGCCCGCCAGGCGTGGTCGCTGCGGCCGATGTGGGTGGGCAGGTAGCCGCCGCCGTGGGCCGCGACGATCTTCAGGCCGGGGTGCCGGTCGAGGACGCCGGAGAAGATCAGGTGGGAGAGGGCGACGGCGTTCTCGGTGGGCTGGCCCACGGTGTTGGACAGGTACCACCGGTCAAGGCGCTCGTCGAGCGTGCAGCCGAACGGATGCAGGAACACGATCGCCCCGGTCTCCTCGGCACGCGCCCAGAAGGGCTCGTACGCCGGATCGGACAGCTCCTGTCCCGGGGCGTTGCTGGAGATCTCCACTCCGGCGAGCCCCAGCTCCAGAGCGTGGTCCAAGGCAGACACGACCAGTTCGGGATGCTGCAGCGGAACCAGACCCAGCCCCTTCAGCCGGCCGGGCGCCGCCGCGCAGTGCGCCGCGGTCGCCTCGTTGGCCAGGCGGTAGACCTTCTCGGCCGTGTCCGTGTCCGCCCAGTAGTGGTAGTGCGACGGCGAAGGGCTCACGAGCTGGAAATCGACGCCCTGCGTGTCCATCCGGGCGAGCCGGACGGCGGGGTCGGTCAGGGCCGGGATGCGGTCGCGGACCATGGGTCCGCTGACGGCGAGCGCGTCGGGACCGTTGCGGCGCCTGTCGAGTGCCGTGGCCTCGGCATGTCCGGGAAGGCCCGCGACGAGGGCTTCAATCTGCGGCAGCAGGACGTGGGCGTGGACGTCCACGGTCGGCGTGGTCACGGGAGCTCCCTGAGCATGGTCATGGTGCGGGCCATCAGCCCGGGCACATCGGCGTCGCGGACGCCGTCCAGTTGCCACTGGCCGATCTGGACCGAGCCCTCCACGACCGGGCGAACTCGCTCGATCCGGCGCTCGTAGTAGGCCTGGAGGAGCTCGTCGTCCCAGGTGTCCGCAGCGATCAGCATCTGGGCCAGGACCCAGGAGTCCTCCAGGGACAGCGCCGCGCCCTGGGCCAGGGTGGGCGGGCAGCAGTGTGCGGCGTCCCCGACGAGGACGACCCGACCGCGGTGCCAGGCACCTTCGACGAGCAGCCGGTCGAACCACGTGTAGTTGACCTTCGACGGGTCGGTGATCGTCGCGGTGATCTCCGGCCACGCGCCGCCGTAGGCCGAGGCGAGACGGACCATCTCCTCGGCGTACGACTCGGGAGGTATGGAGGAGCGGTCGCGGTTCTTCTCGACGACGTACGCGTACAGGGTGGTGTCGCTGGTGGGGCAGTAGCCGGCGATGAACGCGGGGCCGCCGTAGGCGAGGTCGGTGTGCTCGACGCCGACGGGGCGTGGGGCGGCGACCCGCCAGATGGCCATGCCGGTCGGTTCGGGCTTGTCGGTGATCCCGATCTGTTCCCGGGTGGCCGAACCCAGGCCGTCGGCGGCGATCACCAGGTCGTAGCGGTGCTCGTTGCCGTCGCCGAACCGCACCGAGACGCCGGTGGCGTCCTGGTCCTGGACCGTGGCGGTCGTGCCCAGGCGGACGGTCGCGCCGCTGGCGCGGACGGCGTCGATCAGGATCTGCTGGAGCCGGGGCCGCTGCATGCCGACGGTGGCGGGCAGGTCGTCGCCGCCGGTGCGCAGGTCGCGCTGGACGTGCAGGACGGTGCCGTCGGGCGCGGTGATGCCGACGGACCCGAAGGGGAAGCCGGACGCCTTCACCTCTTCCCAGACGCCGAGTTCGCGCAGGACGCGCAGCGCGTTGCCCTGGAGGGTGATGCCGGAGCCGGCGGTGGCGTTCCAGTCTTCCTTGGCCTCGACGAGGTCGACGTCGATCCCGGCGCGTCGCAGCAGGATCGTCGCGGTGTTTCCGGCGGCGCCGCCACCGACGACCAGGACTCTGCGGGGTGTGCTCATGGGGAACTCCCTTGTCCCTCGGGCCTGTGGCCCCGGACTGATCGGCCTACTTGACGGCGACGGGATTGACGGGGGATCCGACGGCACCGGTGATGGGCAGGGGGGCGGCGGTGAGCCAGAACTCGTACACACCGTCAGCCGCGCAGTCGTCGGCGAGCGCCTCGAAGTCCCACATCTCGCCGATCAGCAGGCCGATGTGCGGGATGACGACCTGGTGCAGGGGTTGGAAGGCGTGGTCGAACTCGTTGGGCCGGACCTCGAAGCCCCAGGTGTCGGTGGCGATCGCGGTGATCTCGCTGCGGTGCAGCCAGGACGCGGTGGTGAACGAGAGGCCGGGGGCGGCGCCGCCGGCGTAGTCGCCCCAGCCGTTCCGGCGGACGCGGGCGAGCTGTCCGGTGCGTACGAGCACGATGTCGCCGCGGCCGATCGTCACTCCGTGGGCTTCGGCGGTGGCCGTGAGGTGTTCCTCGGTGATGGCGAAGCCGTCGGGGAGTTCGCCGTCGTCGCCGACGGTCCGGCCGACGTCGAGGAGTACGGCGCGTCCGGCGATGTGGGGCGCCATGTGCTCGATGCCGGTGATCTGGTCGCCGTCGGAGGTGACGACCTGCTCGGCCGGACGGCCGTTCCAGGCCTTGCCGTGGTCGAAGATGTGGCCCAGGCCGTCCCACTGGGTGGAGCACTGCAGGGGCATCGCGATCACGTCGTCGGCGCCGCCGATGCCGTGGGGGAGTCCCTGGTTGCCCAGGGCGGCGTCCGTGCCGGTGTCGAGCATGGTGTGGACGGGGTTGGTCCGGCGCCGCCAGCCCTTCTGCGGGCCGTTGATGTCGAAGCGCTGGGACAGCGAGAAGCTGGCTCCCCGGCGGACCAACGCGGCGCCTTCTCGGCGCTTGGCCGCGTCCAGGAAGTTCACGGTGCCGAGACGGTCTTCCTCGCCCCAACGGCCCCAGTTGGAGCAGGCCTCCGCGGCCAGGGCGATCGCGCCCTCGGGGTCGGTGCGGTTCACACGTCCTCCGCCGTGCAGCGGGTGCGCTGTGCGCCGAGGCCGGTGATGGAGGCGTCCATGATGTCGCCGTCGCGCAGCAGCCGGCCCCAGTGCATGCCGTTGCCCGCGGGCGATCCGGTGAGTACGAGGTCACCGGGCAGGAGCTGCGCCGTCTGGGAAGCGTAGGCCACCATGCGCGCCACGTCGAAGATCATGTCCTTGGTGGACTCGTCCTGCATGACCTCGCCGTTGAGCTTCAGCGTCAACTGGAAGTCACTCGTGTCGCCGACGGATTCGGTCGGCACGATCCACGGGCCGAGCGGTGTGAAGCCGGGCGCGTTCTTGCTGCGCAGCCAGTCCGTGCCGATCTGCGGCATGTCCCTGCGGAAGACGGTGGCCCGGTCGGTCAGGTCGTTGGCGATCGTGTAGCCCGCGACGTACTCCAGCGCCTCCTCGGGAGAAATCTGATATGCCGGGCGGCCGATCACCACGGCGAGCTCCAGTTCCCAGTCGGGCTTGGCCGCCCAGGCAGGGAGTGTCACGTCGTCGTAGGGGCCGGTGACGGCGCTGGGAAGACCGATGAACACGTACGGCAAGTCCTCGGCGGCTCGCCGGTCCATGATCTCGGCCGCCTCGGCGCGCCGTTCCTCCTCGGAGCGGTCGTCGTCCGGAGCCCGGTGCGCGACATGCAGGTCGATGACGTGCTGGCGGTAGTTGGCGCCCGACTGGAAGACCTGGCGCGGCTCGACCGGCGCGAGAACACGGAACTCGGTCAGGGAGCGCCGATCGAGATCCGGCTCGGCGGCGAGGGCCTTCAGCCGGGGGAGAGCATCCGGCCACGCCTCCAGGAGGCCCCGCATCGTCAGAGCGGGATCGGCCAAGGCCGTCCGCAGGTCGAGAACCCGCCCCTCGCGGTCGACGAGAGCGGGGAAAGCGGGCCCGTCATCGGCCGCGAGAGTGCCGAGAGCGAAAGGCCCGACGAAAAGATCAGAACCGGATTGAGGTTTCACCGACATGTCCTCCTGATTGCGATGGGACTAATGTGGACCCGCATCGGGCAATCAGGGAAATAGATTCTGTGGATCAACGCCATCGATAAGACAAATACTATTGTGCTGTGCCGTTCCGGAAGGGACCTCGCCTCGTGAACCTGGCCCGACTCGATCTCAACCTCGTGGTCGCGCTCCGCGCCCTCCTCGAAGAACGCAACGTCACCAAGGCGGGGCAACGCGTGGGCCTGAGCCAGCCCGCCATGAGCGCCGCGCTGGCCCGGCTGCGCCGCCACTTCGACGACGAACTCCTCTCCCGCGTGGGAAGCCAGTACGAGCTCACCGCGCTCGGCCAGGTCCTCCTGGACCGCACCGCCACTGCCTACGACGTGCTCGAACGCCTCTTCACCAGCCAGGCGACGTTCGACCCGGCCACCGAGACCCGCGAGTTCCGCATCATCGCCTCCGACTACGCCGTCGACGTCTTCGGCGTCGAACTCGCCCGCGTCATCCACGAGGAGGCCCCGGGGATCCGGCTGCGCTTCACCCGCACCCCCATCACCGTCGTCGACGACACCGCCAGCCTGCTCAGCGCCACCGACGGACTCCTGATGCCCCACGGCGTCATCAGCGGATTCCCCGCCACCGACCTCTACGACGACCGGTGGGTCTTCGTCGTAGCCGACGATCACCCCAGCGTCGAAGACCGCCTGACCCGGCAGGACCTCGCCCGGCTGCCCTGGGTCACCTACCAGCGCACCTACGACGCCCCCGCCGTACGCCAACTCGGCATGCTCGGCATCGAGCCGCGCGTCGAGGTCTCCGTCGACAGCTTCCACGCCCTGCCCACCCTCGTCGCCGGCACCCGTCGCATCGCCCTCGTCCAGGCCCGCCTCGCCCGCCTGCTCGCCCCCATCGCCGCCGTACGCGTCCTGGAACCGCCCTACGAGGCCGTGCCGCTGCGCGAGGCCCTTTGGTGGCACCCGGTCCACACGCATGACGCGGCCCACACCTGGCTCCGGGAGACCGCGGCAAGGGTCGGCCGCCGCATCGCGGAAACGCAGTCCTGACGTTTTCTCGCATTGCCGGCTGTCGCCGCGCCGCCGAGAAATCCGGAGCACGGCCCATCGATTCCATGGATGGGAGTCATCGCTAAACCGGATGGCGGAAAGGGTGGGCAGCGCGCCTGCCGGCCCGCATAGTCGAGGGCACCTCCGCCCCGGTCCCGGCATCGGCCAAGTACGCCGTCCCGACCGGGCGCCCCTTCCCCTCTCCCGCCCTGGAGCGCCGTCATGCCCGCAGCTGTCGTACCGCCGCCCCGCGACCAAGCCCACGAAACCGCTGCGGCCGGACGCCGGCCCGCCGTCGTGCTCATGGCCGGCAGCTGCCTGCCCGTTCTCGGCGCGGTGCTCCTTGCCCCCGTACTGCCCCGCATGCAGGACCACTTCGACGGCGTACCGGGAAGCGCGGCGCTGGTTCCCGTCGTGCTCACCGTCCCCGCGCTGGCTCTCGCCCTGCTCGCCCCGTTCGCCGGCATGATCGTCGACCGGCTCGGCCGCAAACGCCTGCTCGTCACCGCCACCGCCCTTTACGCCCTCTTCGGGACAGCCCCCCTCTGGCTGGATTCGCTGCACGCCATCCTGATCAGCCGCATCCTCGTGGGCATCGCCGAAGCGGCGATCATGACGGTCTGCACGACCCTCATCGGCGACTACTACAGCGGCGAACTCCGCGACCGCTACCTCGCCCTGCAGGCCATGTGCGCCTCCGCGTCGGCGACAGTCTTCTTCGTCCTCGGGGGAGTCCTCGGGGCCGCCGACTGGCGCGCCCCCTTCTGGCTCTACGCCGTGGGTCTGGCCATCGCGCCCGTCATGGCCCGCGTCCTGCCGACGCCTCTTCCCCCACAGCGCGAGACCGAGACCGCTGAGCGGATCCCCCGACGCGCCTTCCCTGTACGCCGCATGGCGGGGACCTGTCTCCTCACGGTCTTCGGCGCCGTCGTCTTCTACACCGTTCCCGTCGAGATGGCCTACCTCCTGGACGACCTGGGCACCGACTCCACCCGCACCATCGGCGCCGTCACCGCGGTGGCCAGTGCCGCCACCGTCCTCGGCTCCCTCGTCTTCACCCGTCTCTCCCCGAACCGTCGCAGCCGGCTGCCCGTCCTCTTCGCCCTGTGCGCCGCCGGCTTCCTCCTGATGGGCCTCGCCGACAACCTCCCCCTCCTGATCGCAGGAGCCGTCGTCAACTGCGTCGGTACCGGCCTGATGCTCCCGTCGCTGGTCACGAGGGCCATGTCCCTGCTGGACTTCGCCGACCGGGGCCGCGGCATGGGCCTGTGGACCGCCGCCTTCTTCTTCGGACAGTTCCTCTGCCCGCTGGTCCTGTTGGCCGGCAAGGAGCCGGCGGGCAGCCTCGCCTCCGCGGTAGCTCTGCTCGGGGTGGCTGCCGCCGTCCTCGCCGCGGCGCTCTTCACGGCGGCCCGCCGTGTCGTACCCGCCCACTCGCCCGAAGGCGCGCGGCAGTGATGCCGGCAAGGCGCTACTCGGGGATGCCCAACGGAGAACGCCGCACCACCAGTTCGGGTGTCAGCACCTCGTGAACGTGTTCATGAGGCTACTGGGCCGTCTGCTCCATGAGCAGTCGGCCTGCCCGCATGCCCACGGCGTGTGCGGGCCGGCGGACCGAGGTCAGCGGCACCACCGAGGTTGCGGCGAAGGCGAGGTCCTCATACCCCGCCGCCGCGACATCGCCAGGCACACGTACACCGCTTTCCTGCAACGCTTGCACGAGGCCGAGAGCCGGCAGGTCATGCAGGCGGAGGACCGCCGTCGGCCGGGGGGCCGCTGTCCGGGCGACGTCCTCCATTCCGATACGCCGCGCAGGACACGTTCCCGTGCCCTGAGCCTACGGAGCGCCGGGCGCTACGGTGCTTCGCCGGACGACCAGTCGTGGAGTCATCCTGACCTGCATGGCCCTGTCGCGCCGCCCTTCGACGCGTTCGATCAGCATCCGTGCGGCGGTCGCGCCCATGGTGTGTCCGGCCTGGTCGACGCTGGTCAGCTGGACGGGGGCGAGCGCGGCGACCGCGGTGTTGTTGTAGCCGACGAGCGAGAGGTCGCCTGGGATGGAAAGACCCAGATCAGCGGCCGCGCGGTAGACGCCCAGAGCCGCGATGTCGGCACCGGTCAGAATCGCTGTGGGCCGGGCGTCATCGGACAGCAGCGCGATGCCGGCCGCGTGGCCGCCTTCATCGGAGTAGGCGGCGTGGTGCACGCGCGCGCGCCCCGACAGGCCATGGCGGTCCATGGCCTCGAGGTAACCGTCGGCGAGGGCGATCTCCGGGGTGCGCTGCCAGCGGCCGGCCTTGTTCCCGGCGGCCGAGACCAGGGCGATGTCACGGTGTCCGAGCGCGACGAGGTGGTCGACCACCAGTCCCGCGCCGAGGTCGTCCGCGTCGACGACGGAGTCGTGCGCGTCGGAGGTGTCGTGGTGACCGATGACCACGGTGGGGGTCACCACGGCCGTGGCCAGGACCTCGGTGCGGGGTGTCCCTGGCGCGATGAGGATCAGCCCGTCCATCTGGCGGTCCACCATCGCCCTGATGGTGCGCGCCTGGTCCTCGGCGCCGAAGCCGGCCGCGCCGATCAGCACCGTGTACTCGCTTTCCCCCAGTTGTTCGCGGATGCCGTCGAGGATGTCGGCGAAAAACGGGTTGCGGAGGTTGTCGAGCAGGACGCCGATCGTGTACGTACGCCCCCGCATGCCCCGCGCGGCGGCATGGGGCCGGTAGCCCAGCTCTGCCATGGCCGCCCGGACGCGTTCTTGCATGCTGGGGCTTACGCCGTAGGCGTTGCGCATGACCTTGGACACGGCGGCGGTGGACACGCCGGCATGGCGGGCGACGTCGGTGATCGTCACCCGTTTGGTGTTCCTGGACGCGCTGTCCGCAGCCATGAGAACCCCGATCTCCTCACTCTGAGTGCAATGTTCTACGCCCAGGGCCATGACTGGGCTCGTTCATTCGACCAGGCGAAGATGATGTTACGCGTCTGTGTCTTGACGGCGCCAGAGGGATGGCGTCATGGTGTTGCCAGTCCAGATGGAGAACGTTCTACACACCTCTGTCTCTACGCGGCTGAGCCTTGCGCCGCCCCTCGCGCCCGCTGAGCGCCCCTTCTTCTCTCACGATCCCTGGGAGTCTCCAGTGCCCCACCGCACGATCCGCGCCCGCCGACTGACCTTCGCCTCGGCCGGCGTCCTGTCCCTGGCCGTTCTCGCCACCGCCTGTGGCGGCAGTGGCGGCGGCACCTCCGCGGCGCCCAAGGACTTCACGTACCTCAGCGTCACCGAGAACACGACCACCCGGACGGCGCTGACCACGCTCTCCAAGGGCTCCTGCAAGGCCGAGAACGACACACTGCCGTTGAAGGTGGAGACGGTTCCCCAGGCGCAGTTGGACCAGAAGCTTCAGCTGCTCGCCGGCCAGGACGCGCTGCCCGCCCAGTTCGCCGCCGGTAACGCCCCGGCGCTGACCAAGCAGCTCGCCAAGAGCGGCAAGGTCGTGGACATCCAGCTCGAGCTTGACCGACTCGGGGTCCTCGGTCAGCTGGAACCGGCCGCAGTCTCCACCATCAAGGCCCTCTACGGCGGCAAGCTGCAGGCACTGCCGTACGAGTACAACATCGAGGGGATCTTCTACAACAAGAAGCTCTTCAAGGAGAACGGCGTCGCCGTCCCGGGCACCTGGGACGAACTGCTGGCCGCGTCGGAGAAACTGAACGCGAAGGGCGTCCAGCCGTTCTCCGCCTCCGGTGCGCAGGGCTGGCCGCTGACCCGCCTCATCAGCGGCTACCTGTACCGCAGCCTCGGCCCCGACGCCCTGGACAAGGTCGACGCCGGCACGGCCAAACTGACCGACCCCGCCTACGTCAAGGCCGCCGAGGAGATCGCCGCGCTCGGCAAGAAGGGCTACTTCGGCAAGGGCGTCGGCTCCATCGACTACGACACCGCGATGAACCAGTTCCTCACCGGCAAGTCCGCCATGTTCTACATGGGCAGCTGGGCCCTGGCCAACATCTCCGACCCCGAGCAGAACAAGGTCGGCGCCGAGAACGTCGGCTTCATGCCCTTCCCCGCCGTCAAGGGCGGAGCCGGCTCCGTCGGCCAGTACCCCTCCAACATCGGCCTCGCCATCACCCTCGGCTCGAAGAACTTCGACAAGAAGACCGGCGCCTGGCTGTCCTGCATCACCAAGAACTACGGCAGCACGGCCCTGAAGGACCACGGCACCATCTCCGGCTTCAAGGTCAACACCCCGGTCAAGGACGCCAACGACGTCACCAGCACCGTCCGCAAGACCATCAGCTCCTCCCAGCAGAACGTCCTGTGGTTCGAGGCGCTCTTCAGCACCAAGGCCACCACGATCAGCCAGACCAACGCCGCCGGCCTCGTCAACGGCAGCGTGAGCCCGAAGCAGTTCATGGAGAACGTCCAGGCCGCGCTCGGCAGCAGGTAACACCCACGAGTCGGGCGGCTTGCCGGCCCCAGGCGCGCCGCCCGTCCTCGTCCGGCCGGCCCTTCACCAGAAACGAAGTGGACACCTCTCATGCACCGCGTACTCGGTGACCGCAGGGCGATCCTGATCCTGCTCGGTCCCGCACTCCTCGTCTACACACTGATCATGCTCGTCCCGATGGTGTGGTCGCTGGGGTACTCCTTCACCAAGGGCAACTCCATCGAGGGCTTCACCGGCAACGGTCTGGCCAACTTCAACCGCCTCCTCGAAGACCCGGCTGTGCACGACGCGCTGTGGTTCACCCTGAAGTACGCGGCCGTCGTCACCATCGGCCAGGTCGTCGCCGGCTACCTCCTGGCGCTGCTGTACGTCTTCTTCCTCAAGAAGGCCTCCGCGCTCGTCCGCACCCTGGTCTTCTTCCCCGTCGTGCTGCCCACCGTCGCCGTCGGCCTGCTCTTCCAGAAGCTCTTCCAGGTGGCTCCGCAGCCCGGCCCGGTCAACTCCCTGCTCAACGCCGTCGGCATGGAATCCGTCGACTTCTTCGGCAGCGCGGGCAGCGCCTTCTGGGTCCTGGTCGTCATGGACATCTGGCGCTCCATGGGCTTCTACGCCGTCCTGCTCTTCGCCGGCCTCGTCGACATCCCCGACGAGGTCCTCGAATCGGCCCGCCTCGACGGCGCCTCCGGCCTCCGTCTCATCCGCCACATCGTGCTTCCGCTCTCCCTGCCTGTGCTCATGTCCTCCCTGATCTTCAGCATCAACGGCACCCTGAAGGTCTTCGACTCCGTCGTCGCCCTCACCAACGGCGGTCCGGGCAGCGGCACCACCCCGCTGACCCTTTACATGTTCCAGTCGTCGTTCACCTACAGCGAGTACGGCTACGGCAGCACCATCGCGCTGCTCCTGACCGTGGTCTGCCTGCTGGTGAGCCTGGCGGTCTACCGCGTCTCGCGACGCGACATCACGGAGGGCTGAACGCCATGGCCATCGACACACCGCTGAAGACCTCCGCCGGACACCGGCGCACGAGCAGGCCCACCCGTCGGACGGGCGGCCGCCTCTGGATCCGGTTCGCCGTCGGCGTCCTCCTGATCATCGAGATCTACCCGCTGATCTGGATGTTCCTCACGTCGCTGAAGTCCAACAGCGACTACCTGAACAACTCCACCTGGAGCCTTCCCACCACCTGGGAATGGGGCAACTACACCGAGGCGTGGACCACCGGCAACATCGGCCTCTACGTCAAGAACAGCCTCCTCGCCGTCGTCCCCTCCCTCGCACTGATCCTGCTCCTCGGGACCGCGGCCGGCTTCGCCCTGCAGATCATGGTCTGGAAGGGACGCAACCTCACCCTGCTCGTCTTCCTCGCCGGCATGATGATCCCCCCGCAGATGATCCTCCTGCCGCTGTTCACGGTGTACTTCCAGGCCGGCCTCTCCGGGACCCTGTGGCCGCTCATCCTCACCTATACCGGCACCGGCCTGCCCCTGACCGTCTTCATGATGGCCACCTACTACAGGACCGTCCCGCGCGAACTCTTCGAAGCCGCCACCCTCGACGGCGCCGGCATCCTCCGCGCTTTCTGGACCATCAGCGTCCCCATGGTCCGCAACGCACTCCTGACCGTCGGCCTCGTGCAGTTCTTCTTCATCTGGAACGACCTGCTGATCGCCCTCACCTTCACCAACAGCCAGGACCTCCGCACCATCCAGGTCGGCCTGCTCAACTTCACCGGCGACTTCGGCGCCACCCAGTACGGCCCGCTGTTCGCGGCCATCTGCATCAACGTCTTCGGCACCCTCGTGATCTACCTCTTCCTCAACCAGAAGGTCATGAAGGGCCTGACGTCGGGAGCGGTCAAGGGCTGATCCGCCGAACGCCCCCCGAGCACACGAAAGGCCCCTTCCTTGCAGCCCCTCCCGCCCTCCCCGGTGCACTTCGAGCACCTGACGGACGGTCTCGGCATCGGCACCGGCACCCCCCGACTGTCCTGGACCCCCGCTGCCGGATCAGGCGACCAGCACGCCTACGAAGTCGAGATCGAACGCCCCGGCCACACCCATCGCACAGGCCGCGTCAGCGGCGCGGACCACGTCCTCGTCGCCTGGCCCGCCGAACCGCTCACCTCCCGCGAACGCGCCGTCGTCCGCGTCCGCACCTGGTCGGAAAGCGACGACGAGCCGTCCGCGTGGAGCGAGCCCGGCACCGTCGAGGCCGGCCTGCTCGCACCCACCGACTGGTCCGCTGTGCCCGTCGGAGCGGCCTGGGACGAGGACCCCGCGGCGGAACGCCGTCCGGCCCGGGTGCGCAAGCACTTCCGGGCCGACGACAGGCCGATCGCACGCGCACGGCTCTACATCACCGCCCACGGCCTGTACGAAGCGGAGATCAACGGCACCCGGGTCGGCGACGAGGCCCTCGCCCCCGGCTGGACCGTCTACCCCCATCGGCTGCGCTACCGTACCCACGACGTCACCGCCCTCCTCGCCCCCGGCGCCAACACCATCGGCGCATGGCTCGGAGACGGCTGGTACCGCGGCACGTACGGCTTCGACGGCGGCACCCGCAACATCTACGGCACCGACCAGTCCCTCATCGCCCAGCTCGAGATCACCCACACCGACGGCACCACCACCGTGATCGCGACCGACCACACCTGGCAGGCCGCCGTCGGCCCCATCCTGACCAGCGGGCTGTACGAGGGCGAGGTCTTCGACGCCCGCCTCGACGACCCCCACTGGGCCACCCCGGCCGCGTCCCCGGACGGCTGGACACCCGTACGGGCCGGAACCCGGAACCCCGGGGCCCTCGTCGCGCCCCAAGGCCCCCCGGTCAGGTGCACCGAGGAGATCCCGCCTGGCACCATCACCCGCACCCCCGACGGCCGTCACCTGCTCGACTTCGGCCAGAACCTGGTGGGCCGCCTGCGCGTCACCGCAGACGGGCCCGTCGGTACCACCCTCACCTTCCGGCACGCCGAAGTCCTCCAGGACGACGAGCTCGCCACCCGGCCCCTGCGCGAAGCACACTCCACCGACACCCTGGTCCTGCCCGGTGGCGGACCGTACGTCTGGGAGCCCCGTTTCACCCTCCACGGCTTCCGCTACGCCGAGATCACCGGCTGGCCCGGCGATCTCGACCCACAGGACGTGACCGCCCGCGTCTACCACACGGACATGCGCCGCACGGGCTGGTTCGAGTGCAGCGATCCGATGGTCAACCGCCTCCACGAGAACGTCCTGTGGAGCATGCGGGGCAACTTCGTCGACATACCCACCGACTGCCCCCAGCGCGACGAACGCCTCGGCTGGACCGGCGACATCCAGGTCTTCGCCCCCACCGCGAGCTTCCTCTACGACTGCGTCGGCATGCTCGACTCCTGGCTCACGGATGTGGGACTCGAACAGCTCCCGGACGGCACCATCCCCTGGTACGTCCCCGTCATCCCCGGCGAACCGATGTGGACCCCCATCCGGCCCGGAGCCGCCTGGGGCGACGTCGCCACCCTCACCCCCTGGGCCCTCTACCAGCGGTTCGGAGACCTCGAACTCCTGCGGCGCCACTACCCCATGGGCAGGGCGTGGGTCGACCTCGTCGAGAAGCTCGCCGGACCCGACCGGCTCTGGGACACCGGCTTCCAGCTCGGCGACTGGCTCGACCCGGCCGCCCCGCCCGAGGATCCCGCCGCGGGCCGCACCGACCGGTACCTCGTCGCCACCGCCTACTACGCCCACTCCACCCGCCACCTCGCCCGCGCCGCCCGCGAACTCGGCGACACAGGTGACGCCGCCCGCTACGACACACTGGCCGAGGAGATCACCACAGCCTTCCGCCGTCGCTACGTCCGCGCCGACGGCCGCCTGACCAGCGACAGCCCCACCGCGTACGCCCTCGCGCTCGCTTTCGACCTGCTGGACGCCGGCCGCCGTCAGACCGCCGGCGACCGCCTCGCCGCACTCGTCGACCAGGACGACGCCCGCATCGCCACCGGCTTCGTGGGCACGCCCCTGATCTGTGACGCGCTGACCGACACCGGTCATCTGGACACGGCGTACCGCCTGTTGCTGCAGACCCAATGCCCGTCGTGGCTCTACCCGGTGACCATGGGCGCCACCACCATCTGGGAGCGCTGGGACAGCCTCCGCCCCGACGGGACCCTCAACCCCGGGGGAATGACCTCCTTCAACCACTACGCCCTCGGCGCCGTCGCGGACTGGCTCCACCGGGTCGTCGGCGGCATCGAGGTGGTGGCCCCGGGCGCCCGGACCCTGGCCTTCAGGCCCCGCCCAGGAGGCGGCATCACCTGGGCCCGCACTCGCTACGAGACACCCCACGGCACCGCCTCCCTGTTCTGGGAAACCACCCCGGACGGCATGAAGGCCGAGATCACCGTGCCCCCGAACTGCACGGCCCTCGTCGAACTTCCCGGGCGTCAACCCAGCAGACTCGCCACAGGCACGCACACCCTCGGCCCGACGGCGTCATCTGAAAAATGATCGGCTCTACCTGAGAACATCACAGAGTGCCCGGCATGGCTTTTCAGTCATGCCGGGCACGTGTCTGTCGGAGAAAAACGATTAACCGCATCCACGTGACAGATGAGAGCTATCGAATATCCGTATGGTGACTTGAGGGGTTCCTCGGCGGACAGCCTGTGGAATTCTTCGTAAGAATTGCGTCGATGCAGCTCAGGGCGTTGGCGCTGGATTTCTTGCGCACGATGGGTTGACCCGAAGTGTTCGTGGCCATAACTTTTTGGATTGCGTGAGGCGCTGAGTCCGAAGCGCCTGAAAAGCCCCTGGAGCTTCTCGCGGGGCGCGGGAAGCTCTCAAGGGAGACGCTGAATAACCGGCAAATTCCCCTACAGCCGGATATGCGGCATCCGATTCTGCGGGTCCCGCCCGCCACCCCCACTCCCACCACCCGGAGAGTCGCCGTGAACCGACGCGCCTTCCTGTCCGCCGCCATCGCAACAGCAGCTGTCGCCACCATGACGCCTGGAGCAACCATTCAGGCAATCGCCGCCACCGATCCCCGTGTCTTCGACCGCGTTGACGCCGTTCTCGCACGGATGACTGCGGCGGAGAAGGAGGCCCTCGTCCGCTGCGACTTCGCCGCCCTCGATCACCTCGGCATCCCGGCCCTGACCATGGTCGACGCGTCGGCGGGTCTCCGAGGTGAGCAGAACGTCACCGCCTTCCCGGTGCCCCTCGCCCAGGCCGCGACGTTCGACGAGGACCTGGCCCGGCGCATCGGCGTCGCCATCGGCACCGAGGGACGTGCCAAGGGCTACAACAGCCTCCTCGGCCCCACCATCGACCTCACCCGCACCTGGCACTTCGGGCGCCAGGCCGAGAGCCTCGGTGAGGACCCGCTGCTCGCCGGCCGCCTCGGCGCCGCCCTCACCACCGGCATGCAGAGCCGTCAGGTCACCGCCACTGTCAAGCACTTCGCCGGTTACACCCAGGAGGTGAACCGCTTCTTCACCGACACCCGGGTGCCCGACCGGGCCATGCACGAGATCTACCAGGCGCCCTTCCGCCGCGTGATCGCCGCCGCGCCCACCACCTCGGTGATGATGGCCTACCCGAAGATCAACGGCACCTTCGCCACCCAGAACCCCACCCTCTTCGCCGACGTCAAGAACCGCCTGGGCCTCCAGGGCTACACCGTCCCCGACTTCTGGGCCGGCGACGACCAGGTCGCCGCCGCCAAGGCCGGCATGGACCTCGCCGGACTCGGCCCCGGCGGCGTCAAGCTCGCACCCGGCGCACTCACCGGCGGGGCCGTATCCACCGCCAGGCTCGACGACGCGGCCCGCCGCATCCTCGTGACCATGTTCGCCAACGGACTCGTCGACAACCCCGTCCCGGCCCCGGCCCCGGACGTCAGCACCACGGCTCACAAGAGCCTCGCCCACGAAGCGGCCCTCGCCTCGACCGTCCTGCTCGCGAACCGCTCCTCGGCGCTGCCGTTGCCGTCCTCATTGAGGTCGCTTGCCGTCATCGGCCCGGCCGGCACCGACGCCCTCACCGGCGTCGCCGGTTCCACCTACGTCGACCCCGGCACCTGGACCACCCCCCTCCAGGCCATCAGGGCACGCGCCGGCAGCGGCACCACCGTCACCCACGCCCAGGGCACCACCGGCGACATCCCGCTGACCACCGTCCCGGCCTCCGCGCTGCGCACCTCCGGCGGAGCCCTCGGTCTCACCGGCCGCTACTACGCCTCCGCCCAGCCCACCGGCACCCCGGTCGCCACCCGGACCGACAGCGTCGTCGACTTCACCAGCGCCCCGGTCGACAACCTCCCCCCGGTCTGGTCCGCCACCTGGACGGGCACCCTGACCCCGACCCACACGGGCCTGCACCGCTTCTCCCTCCTGCCCGCCGGCACCGCCACCCTGAAGATCGGCGGCGTCACGGTGGTCTCCGGCTCCCGGGGCACCCGCCGCTTCTTCCTGGGCACCTATGACTACCCCCTTCAGGGCACGATCGAGCTCACCGCCGGCAAGACCGTCTTCATCGAGCTCACCTACAGCAACGCCACCGCCGACCAGGGCACCTGCGGACTCACGCTCGGCTGGCAGCCCGCCTCCCTGATCCCCGCCGCCGTCCAGGCCGCCCGCACGGCCGACGCCGCCGTCGTCTTCGTCAACCGCATCGCCGGCGAAGCGATGGACCACGAACAGCTCACCCTTCCCGCGGACCAGAACCAGCTCATCACCGCTGTCGCCGCCGCGAACCCCCGCACCATCGTCGTCCTCAACACCGACGGGCCCGTGACGATGCCCTGGCTGGACGACGTCGAAGCCGTCGTCCAGGCCTGGTACGGAGGCCGCGGCATGGGCACCGCGCTCGCCGCCGTCCTCTTCGGCGACAGCGACCCCTCCGGCCGGCTCCCCGTCACCTTCCCCGCGGGCCCCGCGCAGGGCCCCGGCACCACTGCCGCGACCTACCCCGGCGCGAACGCCACCGTCTCCTACGACGAGGGCACCGCCATCGGCTACCGCTACTACGACGCCAAGGGACAGCAACCCCAGTTCCCCTTCGGATATGGCCTGTCCTACACCACCTTCGCCCACGGCTCCCTCGAAGCCGCCTACAACGCCACCGCCAAGACGGTGACCCTCTCGGTCACCGTCACCAACAGCGGAAACCGCCAGGGCACCGACGTCGTCCAGATCTACGCCACCCTCCCGGCCGCGGCGGCGGCCGAACCGCGCCGCCTCGTCGCCTTCCGCAAGCTGGCCCTCGCGCCGGGAGCCAACCAGCGCGTCACCTTCACCGTCCCCGCCGACGACCTGACCATCTGGCACGCCGGAACCTGGACCCTCGTCCCCGGCCTCCATACCTTCGCCACCGCACGGGACTCCCGGACCGTGACCGGGCAGAGGGCAGTCACCATCAACTGACCGGGCAGAGGGAAGGCGGCAGGCCAGGCGACTGGTTCCTGCCGCCTGGCGGTGGTCTAAGCCTGCCGGACTGAAGTCGACCCTTCGTTGTCGACGTCAGCTGTCGGCCTAGCCGCCGAAACCTCGCCCGTTCGAGGGAACCGGCCGGTTCGTGGCTTCAACTGGTGCGGCTGTGCCGGTGAGCACCACGCCCGGCTAGCTTGATCTTTAACGTGCGGCTCGAACGGTGCGTCGTACTTGATCACTCGGTTCGGTATCCGCCGTACGCGGAAGCGGCCTTCGTCTGAACATGTGCTCCGACCAAGGAACACACACGTCCAGCACGAAGGCCGTGAGGATGAGTCTGCTGCATCACGATGCCCGGCGAGAGCCGTTGGCCGCCCTGTCACGCTTCCGGGGCGAGTTCTTCTCCTGTCTCACGCTCGTTCGGATGCTCTGTTCGAGCTGGCGGATGCGGTTCTGTGCGGGGAAGGGCCGCTGAGGTCGCTGGCCGAGCTGTCGCTGGTGGGTGAACACCACCGCGGGCACGGCGGGCTCTACGCCGCGCTCGCCCGAGGCCAGGTCGACGCGGACCGGATGCGACGGGCCCTGGCTTCGGTGCCGCTGCCACGAGCTGCTGACGGCCGGCTGGTCCTGGCCGTCGACGTCACGTGCTGGCTCAGGCCGGACGCCCACACCTCACCGCAGCGAATCCTCTGCCACACCTACGGCCGGGGCAAGGACCAGCACATTCCTGTCCCCGGCTGGCCCTACTCGATCGTCTGCGCACTCGAGCCAGGCCGCAGCTCGTGGACCGCGCCACTGGATACCCTGCGTCTGGCGCCGGGGGACGACACCGCCACGGTCACCGCCCGGCAACTACGCGAGCTGGTCGAGCGGCCGATCACCGCAGGTCAGTGGCAGACCGGCGACCCGGACGTCCTGGTCATCGCGGACGCCGGATACGACGCACCCCGCCTCGCCTTCCTGCTGAAGGACCTGCCGGTGCAGGTGCTGGCCCGGATGCGCTCAGACCGGGTCCTGCGCAGGCCGGCCCCGCCACGGCAGCCTCACACCAAGGGCCGTCCGCCCCCGCACGGTGGCGAGTTCGTCTTCGGACAGCCCGACACCTGGGGCACCCCGGACACCGAAACCGTCACCCACACACGCCTCTACGGCACCGCCGCCGCCCGGTCCTGGGACCGGCTTCACCCCAAGCTCACCCACCGCTCTTCCTGGGCCGCGGCCGACGGCGCCCTTCCGATCGTCGAAGGGACCGTGATTCGCCTGGCATCGAGCACCTGCCCGGCGGAGCCACCCCGAAGCCGGTCTGGCTGTGGTGGTCCGGAGTCGATGCCACCCCAGCGGACACGAACCGGCTCTGGCAGGCATACCTGCGACGCTTCGACATCGAGCACACCTTCCGCCTGTTCAAACAGACCCTCGGCTGGACCTGCCCAAAGATCCGCACCCCCGAAGCAGCCGACCGCTGGACCTGGCTCATTCTCGCCGCCTACACCCAACTGCGACTGGCCCGACCACTGGCAGCCGACCGGCGCCGCCCATGGGAAAGGCCCGTTCCCGCGGACAGACTGACGCCCGCCCGTGTCCGCCGCGATTTTCGGCACATCCGCCCGAAGGCCGTCTGCCCAGCCGCAGCACCGAAACCCGCCCGCCCCGGACCCGGACGGCCACCCGGTCGAAAGAACACCCGGCCCACCCCGCGCCATGACGTCCACGCACCCCGCAAAACGGGCAGCCCCATGTCCCGGAACAAGAAGTCGCTCAACCCACGACCCCGCCGCACAGGTGAGAGATCAAGTTAGGTACGAAGCAGCGAGGCATGAATGCGGGCGATGGCCCGCAGCACCTCGTCACGGTTCTTGGCCTGCTGCATCCATGCGGGCAGGCGGGCCACCACGGTCATCTTCCGGCCGTGGTCGTGCCAAGGAATCCCTTCACGCAGCGGTGCCTGCACGAACCGTTTGATCAGGTCCAGGTGTTCCAGGTTGTATGCCCATACCCACCCGTGCCGGGTTTCGGTCTGCAGCCAGAGACGGACATCGAAGTATGGGTCTGTGGCCGGCGCGTGCCGATCCCGGTGCAAGGCCACACCGCCCCGACTCCATTCCTTCGCTATCCCGCAGCTCCGGCAAACGAGACGCCTTGACGCGAAAAGGCCCTGATCGTGCACCCCGGACGAGTCTGGTGCTGTGCCGACGTGCGCTACCTTCTCGCAGCCGGGACAGCACACGAGAACCGATGAGAGGAAGTCGAACTTCGTGCTGCGAGGGTCCCGGAACCGGTGGCGCATGGGGATCGAACTCATCGAACCAGTATGCGACCCGGCCCCGAAGGCTCCTACAGGTTAAAGATCAAGTTAGGACGTGTCCTGCCTATGTATCACCGGCAGGCCATCTGCGCTCTCCCGTTGATCAGCACGGATTTAGGATTACGGGTGTGGATATACGAGGGGTCGTTGAAGAGCTGGCGGAGGAAGCCGAAGGGCAGATCCGTGACCACACGTGGGTCCTGACACCCGCCGACCGTTCCGTCGCGGCGCAGGCCGCCGCCGACCTGGACGCCATCGTGGGCACCCTGGAGTCCCGGGAGGCCCTGTCCGAGGTCGAGCGGCTGGCACACCTGCGGGAGGCACTCGCCGCGGTGGCCATCGCCCTCGCCCACGTCCACGGACGCCTGGCCTGGTTCCTCGGCGCAGCGGCCACCGCCCTCACACCCGTCCTGCACTGGCGCGCCCTGCCTGCCGATCACGGTCCTACCTTCGGCGCCGTCCCCCCGAACATCGAGGAGTACACGGAAGCCGAAGACGCGGTCCGCCGGCTCCACCGCACCCTCGCCAGCATCGCCACCACTGGCCACATCCGACTCCCACGGGACCCGTGACCGCCCGGACAAACCCAGTCCCGGTGGCGCCCGCCCGGACCGCCGGGCGGGCGCCCGCGGTTCCGCAACCGTCCGCAGGTCCGGGCGCCAGCCTGCTCGCTTACTCGTCACGGTGGACCCGGCCGCGACGTCCCCGGACCGTGCCCCGCGCTGCGGCAGCGTGAAGCCCATGCACCCCCGCCACATCCTCCTCGTCGCTCTCGCCGCGCTTCTCACCACCGGATGCGTGGCAGTCCCTCACGCTCCCGCCCCCGGCGCTCCGCCCCGGCCCGCTGCGCTCGCGCCCGCTGCCGACCGCCCGCCGGCCCCGCTCCCGACGCGGAACGTGGGCCGAGGCCACCCCCGCCGCGCCCCGTGAATCCCTGGCCGCCACCGATCCCCTCCCCACCCCGGCGAAAGCCGCCCCCGTACCCGCCGCACCGGCCGCCGCGCGCCCGGCCGTACGGCCCGGCGACGCCAAGCCCGCCCGCCGGACCGCACCGACGACGGCGAAGCGGCCCGCGACCACGAAGAGCACGAAGAGCGGAAAGAGCACGAAGAGCACGAAGAGCACGAAGAGGAAGACCACCAAGGCTCCCGCCAGGACGGCCCCCAAGCCCCGCCAGAGCCCGAAGAAGACCGCCCCGCGTCGGCAGCCGACGACGCGGCAGGCCCCGCAGATGCGCGACCTCTGCCGCCAAGCCCAGCGCATTCAGGCCCCCATGGGTGCACCGGAGTGGTGCCGGAGGATGTACGGCCGCTGACCCCGTGCCGTGCGGCCAGGGCGCCCTATGCGATGTGCCGGTTTGGCGTCACAGGGTGGGGTGTCAGTGACGACACATCAGGCCGGGGCGCGACGAGGAAAAAGGCCGACCCCCTTGCCGCCGAAGCGGATGGTACGGGTGACCGGCCAGCCGAAAACCTCCGAAAAGGAATCCGGCTTCAGCATAGCCCCCACCGTCCCCCGGGCCAGCGCCGCGGGCTCTACCGGACCCTCGCGCACATCGCCACCGCCTGACACCCTGCGGCTCAACCGAGGAGCGCCGGACAAGCCCTCGGGCGGTAAATACCGCACGACGCCGGCTGCTCGGCGTCGGCCCTGAAATCTCCGGGTCGGCCGCCCGTGACCCGCGCGCCCTGACCGCCGCCCGCGCCGCCACCGGCGACTGGACGGCCGAACCCGCCTCCGCGCGCGCCTGGAGCCCCGGCCAGTCCGGCGGCGCCTCGGCGGCGGTTCCGCCGATCCCGGGACGGCGCTGGCCAGACTGCCGCAGCATCACGTTGCTGGAGCCAACCGTCGTTGACCTCGGCCGTCAGTCTTCTGGTGGCGGAGGAGTCTCCAGGTCACCTTCTGGTGGTGGAGGAGTCACCAGGTCACGGTCTGAGCGGCGAATGGACTCTGCCGTGGCGTCCTGCGCGGTCTTCGCCGCCGTCACCTTGGCAGCCCCGACGACCGCCTCGCTGCCGAAGTAGGAGATAACGACCGTCATGACGATGGTGCGGAAGTCATCCACGAAGCCTCTGGCGTAACTCTCTTCAGCCAAATCGGCGAAGCCAGGGAGGGTGAGGGCGAAGGCCAACATCACCAGGAATGTGAGTAGGAAGCTGGAGGCGATTGCGATCCTGGCGCGGCGGCACGCTACGTAGAACCCGCCGTAGGACACAATCGCGACGACAACCAGCACGATGCCGACGACCGGCTGCCACGGGACGGCTCCGGATTTCGTCCAGCCAATCGCGTGGGCCACCCAGAGTGTTGCGTACCCCAACACGCAGACTGAAACGCTGACGATGATCGTCCACCAGATCGGCGCGCTGTTGGCCCGCGCTCTCATCGTGAGACTCATGGCGTCCGACTCCCTTCGCGGAGTGGCGGCCAGGCCAAGGACAGCCTTCCGAGCGCTCGGCCTACACGGGCCTGACCCGGTCGCGTCCACCCTTCAACCCTACGACGAGTGATCTTTACGTGCACGATTGCGATATCGCGGGTGGTTGTCCCTGGGGTGCTGCAGTAGTTGTCATCGAGGGTGTGCGATCTCTGGGTTTCGTGACAGCGGAGTGAGAGACAGCGGGAGGTCTGCGTGTCGCCGCGGGGCAGCATGAGTTGTCGGGGCGGGGCGCACTGTCATGGGTGTGAGAGATCGCGACGATTCCACTGTCACGGGGCGGTATTCGTGCAGGTGGCGCACTGACACGAGGCCGAGAGATCGCACCAGGACGCACGCGAGGCCCGCACCACGTCAGGTGCGGGCATCGCCCGTTCTGCAGGGGCCCGCATCGCCCGTCCCGTGCCCTGGCCCGGGCTGGTGCAGTTGAAGACGGCGTGGACCATGACACCGACCCTGTGACCGGCACCTACTCCGACGAGCCCCGCCTCGCTCTGCTCACCACCACCGGGGCCGGCGAAACGGTCGAGCTGCTCCAAGTCCTGGAGCAGCTCGACCCGAAGGGGCGCGGCCAGGCGGCCGGGCAGCCAGCCGCCGACCTCGCCCGACGCCTACCCGCCCCGTAGCCGGCGTCGTCGGCGCGCCACGGCGAACACCTGCAGCGCCTTTACGCCGAGGATGAGTGGCTCGCTGACGACCAAGACCCTGTAGATGTCCGTATCGGTCAGGGGCCGGCGATGACCCACAGGACGAGGGCGGCGTCGAGGTCGCGGTACAGCGTCACCGCCGGCCCGGGACTGTGCCCGGGCCGGCGGGGTCGGTTCATGTGCGGGTGGAATCAGATGCGGACACTGGATCCGATGGCGCCTGCTCCGGTGGCGATGACACCCTGGTCGGTCCACTTCACCTTGCCGGTCGCGTCCGCCGTGTTCAGGAACGCACGGATGGCTCCTTGGGCGTCGATGACGAGGTAGTCGGCCCGCTGGTCGGCGTTTATGTCGGCGAACCTGACCTGGTCGGCCGTCCACTGCGTCGAGCCGGTGGCGACGACTCCCTGATCGTTCCACTTGATCTTGCCGGTCGGGTCCGCCGTGTTGAGGTACGCGCGGGTCGCCCCGTTCGGCTCCAGGACGAGGTAGTCGGCCCGCTGGTCGGCGTTGATGTCGGCGAACCTGATCTGACCGGGGGCCCAGCTGGAGGACCCGGTGGCGATGAAGCCCTGGTCGGTCCAGACGACCTTGCCGGTCTCGTGCGCCGTGTTCACGTAGGCGCGGGTGGCGCCGTTGGACTCCAGGACGAGGTAGTCGGCCCGTGCGTCGCCGTTGATGTCGGCGAACCTGATCAGGTCCGAGGTCCAGTAGGAGGACCCGGTGGCGATGACTCCCTGGTCGGTCCACTTGATCTTGCCGGTCGTGTCCGCAATGTTGAGGAAGGCGCGGGTGGCGCCGTTGGGCTCCACGACGAGGTAGTCGGCCCGTCCGTCGCCGTTCACGTCAGCGAATCTGACCTGGCCGCCCGTCCATTGCGTCGATCCGGTGGCGACGTAGCCTTGGTCGGTCCACTTCACCTTGCCGGTCGCGTCCGCAGTGTTGAGGAAGGCGCGGGTGGCGCCGTTGGCGTCCACGACGAGGTAGTCGGCCCGTCCGTCGCCGTTGAGGTCCACGTCGTGGTCGCCGAGGTTCGACGTCGGCTTCGGCGGCGCCGGGTTGACGACGACGGTCTCCTTGATGCCGCCCTTCTCGACCAGGGCCCGGACGCCACCGTTGAAGGCGGCCGCCATCTTCGTGTAACCGGCGTTGTTGGGATGGAGGTTGTCGTTGAGGTCGGCGGTGGTGAGTGCCCCCATGCTGACCTGGACGATGGACTGGCCCTGGGCCGCACGGGAGGAGACGATCTGAGGGATGGCCTGGTTGTAGGCGTCTACCCGAGCCTGGACCGCGGGGTCGGTCGCCGGCACCAGCGTGGCGAGGACGACGGCGGTGTCGGGCGAGGCCGCGCGGATCTGGTCGAGCAGACGGCCCAGCCGTTGCGGTGCCGTACCGGTCTGGTAGTCGCGGTTCATGTCGTTGGTGCCGATGTGCAGCAGGATCACGTTCGGCTTCGCCGCCGCGAGCCAGGTCTCGATCTCGGCTTGGATCTGGTCGATGCGCCACCCCGAATGACCCTCGTGGTGAGTGCCGTCCGGGTCCACCTGGGAACCGACGAACTCCACCTGCTGAGCGGAGTCGGCCAGTTGCGCGGCGATCTCGGGACGGTATCCCGTGCGGGTGGTACTGCCCACGCCCAGGGTGATCGAGTCACCCAGCGGCATGACGGCCAGCCTCGGAACCTTGCCGAGGAACGGCGAAGGGCCAGGCTTCGGGGGGATGTGGCGGATCTGAAGAACGCTGCGGAGTCTGTTGACGGTGAGAAAGGCCCAGTAGGTGTACATGAAGACGCTGATGGCCCTGTTCTCACGGAGGGCGGTCGACATGTCCGCCCAGTTGTGAATGACCCGCTCCATGTCCCCCACGTACCAACTGCCCGTGGTTTCGAGCCCTGCGACGACGTGGTTGTAGACCGTCTCGCTGCGCGCCGATTCCACCAGGGTCAGGATCAGTCGGGCAAGCGGTCGCCCCAGGCCGTTCAGGCTGAATGGGGAAGCGTAAGCGAGCGTACCGACGGACGTTTCCAGATCGTACGTCGAGATCGTCTGGGTCCAGACGTCCTCACCGGCCATGGCGGCATAACTCGACGTGTGCGGAAGGCGCACGTTCGTCACGTTGGTGAATCCGAAGAACGCATGGTGGTCCACGACGACCGGAGGCGTCGGAGGGTCGTCGTCTCTGAACTGGTAGAAGGTGCGTGTCCCGTTTGACTGCACCTGGTAGAAGCCCGCGACGTACATGTTCGACATCTGGATCACGAACTCGACCGAAGGCATGTTCGTATGCACGCGCAGCGCGTCCAGACTGATGCGCCGGAAACCCACGCGCTCGATCGTGTCGCTCTGGACCGGGCGAGAGCGTGCCGATCCCGTACGGCTCGTACTGGCGGTGCCACTGCTCTGGCCCGTGGTGCTGCGTTCGCTGGCGCGGGCTTCCTCGCGGAGCGTCTGGATGAGGTGCCGGACCTCGTCGAGCACTTCATGCGGTTCGGCCGCGACAGCGGGCCTCTGCATCAGGGTGATCGAGGACGTGATCGCCAGCGCGAGCGTGACGAGGAAGCTGATGAGGAGACGACGAGGGCGCGAGAAGAAGACGGCTCGCGGCATGTCTGCGGATCTGTTTACCACGGGACCACGTACTCCATCGTCGCAACCGGTGTGTCACTGCCCTCGGACGCCCCGTCCGCCCAGTACGCGACGGTGTACGTGGCTCCGGGCAGGATGCCGTCGTTGCCGGCCGGTACGACGGCGGAGCCGTAGTCCGTACAGCGCTCGTGCTCGTTGGGGCAGACCCAGTCCCAGTCCTTGCGGTGGGCCTTGTCCAGCCGGCCCTGCTCGTAGATTCCGACCCAGTCGCTGTTGGCGCTGGGATTCCTGCCCACCGGGGCCAGGTACGTCACCACGAGTCCGGTGTCGTAGCCCCCCAGGACCCCCTTCTGGTGAATGTGCGCGGTGGTCCACGTCGCGTCGATGATGCTGTAACCGGTGCCGCTCGCATTGGCCGCGACGAGTTTCATCCGGTCGGCGCTCCCGCTGCGGGGCGCGTGTTCTTCCGGAGAACCCGAAACGTGGTTCCCGAGGACGAACACGAGGGAGCACAGGCCCGCGAGGGCTGGCAGGGCGAAGCTCCGCCTGCCGTCCGCACGAGTGAAAAATCGCATGCTGGTCAAGCCTTTCGGAGAAAGCGGTTCGAGTCGTCGGATCGTGGGCCGGACGCGGGGGTCACCAAGGCACCACGAAGTCGATGGTCACGGCCGGCGATCTCCCCGACTCGGATGCACTGCCGGTCCAGTAGGCGGCGGTGTAGGTCTTGCCCGATTCGAGCCCGTCATCGCCCGCGGGGATGATCGCCGAGCCGAACGACATGCAGCGCTCCTGCTCGTTGGGGCAGACCCAGTCCCAGTCCTTGCGCTGGTCCTTGGAGAGCTGGCCCTTCTCGTAGATCCCGACCCAGTCGCCCTCCCCTCCCGGGTGGCGCCCAAGTGGACCGGCGTACGTCACCACGAGTCCGGTGTCGTGACCTCCCAGGACCCCCTTCTGGTGAATGTGCGCGGTGGTCCAGGTGGGTTCGAACAGGGTGAAGTCCCCCTCCTGAGCTCCCATGCCCGCGGGGTTGGACACTTCCTGCCGCTGCGCGTCGGACCGTTCCAGGAGCCGGCCTCCGAGGGCCACGGAGACCACGCACGCGACCGCCATCACCACCGGAAGGAAACGCGCCCGTCCGCCTGTTTCTCGTCTGGAGAACCACACCGTGAAATTTGTCCATTCATGTCGTTTGCATCCCCACTCGGGGTGTCTGTTCGGAACAACTCGCAGGCCCGTCCCGCATGGTGAGTGCATCACCCACCAAAAATCGAGGCCAGGCACAATGACCGGCACAAGTGCGCCGCGTTACTTGTGCCGGTACTTATGTCCGGTATTGACACCTTGTCAGGAGAATCTCCCGTGCAATCGGAAAACCGTGAATTCGGGCGCATTCTTCGTGGCCTTCGCCTCTCTGCCGGGCTCAGTCAGGAAGCCCTCGCTCTTGCCGCCGGGTTGAGCGTGCGTGCCGTACGGAACCTGGAGCTGGGTCGGACGGCAGGACCTCAACTCCGCACGGTCCAGGCCCTGAAAAGGCCCCTGGGACTGAGCGTCGAGCAGGCCCTCGAACTGGAGGCCGCGGCCGTCCCCGGCCGGCGGCGCGGCCGTCCGGTCCGAGGATCGGACGACCCACACGTCCTGTCCCTGCCCCGGGCCCTCGCCGACTTCACTGCAAGGGACGACGCCCTGGGCCGACTTACCACACTGTGCGAGACGCAGGGAGCCGTACCCGCACCCGTCGTCGTGGTCTCGGGTGTCCCCGGGCTCGGGAAGACGGCGTTCGCCGTCCACGCGGCCCGTCGTCTCGCCCCCGGCTTCCCGGACGGCTGTCTGCACCTCGACCTGCGCGGCATGGACAGCAGCCCGGTACGGCCGGCCGAGGCGCTGGCCCGGCTCCTGCGCGAGCTCGGGGTGTCCGAGCGGTCGCTTCCCCGCGAGGAGGACGACCGGGCCGCCATGTTCCGGTCCCGGCTCGCGGCCCGACGCCTGTTGCTCGTCCTCGACAACGCGGCCGACGAGGGCCAGGTCCGCCTGCTGCTGCCCGGAAGCGGGTCCTGCCTCACCCTCGTCACCAGTCGCAACAGTCTCGCGGGTCTCACGGCGGTCCACCGGATCGAACTCCCCTTGCTGCGACGCGAGGAGGCGGTTCGGCTGCTGACCCGCATCGTCGGCCCACAGCGGGTGGCGGCAGAGGCCCAGGCCGCGCGCGATCTCGCCGACCTGTGCGGCGGCCTGCCGCTCGCCGTGCGGATCGCCGGACAGCGGCTCGCCGCCCGCCCCCAGGAGAGCCTGGCCAAACTCGCCGCCAGGCTACGCCGCGAGGAGCGCCGTCTCGACGCCCTCCAGGCAGGGGACCTGCAGGTCAGGGCCGCCTTCGCGCTCTCCTACCGGCAGCTCGGCCCCGTCTCCCGGCGCGTCCTGCGGCGCTGCGCTCTCGCCACGGGTCCCGATGTGAGTCCCGAGACGGTGGCCCTGCTGGCGGACGTCCCCCTCCGGACTGCCGAATCACACCTGGAGGAGCTCTGCGACCGGGGTCTCCTCCAGGCGGCCCCGACGACCGAGCGTTACCGGTTCCACGACCTTCTCCGGCTGTTCGCGGCCGAACAGGTGA
Organism: Streptomyces sp. NPDC058671; assembly: GCF_042716475.1. NCBI lineage: Bacteria > Bacillati > Actinomycetota > Actinomycetes > Kitasatosporales > Streptomycetaceae > Streptomyces > Streptomyces sp. NPDC058671. Next base: position 43,889 of record NZ_JBHXSA010000032.1, read on the forward strand.
CCCTGGAGGATTCCCCGGCGACCCGCGAAGCCGCCCTGGACCAGGCCGCCCGATGGATGCTGGCCCGGGCGACCTCGGCCGCCACCCGCTTCGACGCCAGGCATCACGATCCGCTCGTGGGCGATCCACAGCCCGCGACCGCTCCGGCGGACCGCGCCCAGGCACGGGCATGGCTGCAGGCCGAACAACCACAATGGATCGCCGCCCTTCACCACGCGTACGCGGCGGGCCGGCACCAGCAGGTCGTCGACACCGCCGAGGCCATGCACTGGTTCTCCGACACGACCCATCACTGGGAAGAATGGGTCGACGTGTTCGGCATCGCGGCCCGCGCGGCCCGAGCCCTGGGCGACCAGCGCGAGGAAGCCACCCAACTCAACTACCTGGCCTGGGCGCACGGCTTCTGCGCCCAAAACCACCAGGCCGCCTTCGAGACCGCCGTACGTGCCCTGGACGTCGCCCACGCCTGCCAGGACCCGCTGCAGATCAGCTGGGCCCTGGGCTACGGAGGCGGTGCGCTGCGACGGCTCGGAAGGACTGACGAGGCCATCGCATGGTTGCGCGACGCGGAGTCGTGCCACCGGGGAAAAACCTCGCCCGAAAGCCGGCTGGCCTGGCTGTCGACCGTCAACGCGCTCGGCGAGACCCTCCGCCAGTGGGGCGACGCCGAAGCCGCCCTCCACTGGCACCTCCGCAGCCTCGCGACCTCTCAGGCACCCCTGCCCGACATCACTCCCGGCGTGCTCGCCTCCTACCGGGGCCTCACTCTTCTCCAGCTCGGCCGGGACTACGCGGCCCTCGACCGCTGGCACGACGCCGAGTCCGCTCTGCGGCACGCCCTGGTCGCCTTCGACACGGCCGAGACCCCCGCGTACGTCGGTCCCACCCGGCTCGAACTCGGACGCGCGCTGCGCCACCTTGGACGCCTTGCCCACGCACGTGCCGAACTCCAAGCGGCCCTTAAGAACCTCACCGAACACGGCAGCCCTGAACAGGGCGAGGCCGTCGCGGAGCTTCTGGCCGTCGGCTCCTATTGATCAGAAACTCATGGGGTTCACTCGTCGATGACGTAGCGGACATGCCCGCCGCCGAAGTATGCGCGCACGATGTGAGGTTGGCGCTGGCGCCAGTGGAAGGACCGGCGGATCTCGGCGGCGAAGGTCTGGTTCCTGGCCCGGTGGGAGTGGGGAAGGCTGCGTTTGAGGTAGGCGCTGACCAGCTCCTGGCCGGTCGGGGGCGGCGGCGTGAGGCGTGTGGTCAGCTGGCGTGGCGGTATGCGGCGGCACTGCCGACGATCCCGGGGCTGAACCGGGTGCGGGCGCGGTCAAGGGCCGCCTCGAGGTCCCGGGCCCGGTCGTCGTCGGTCCCGAGGGTGAGCTGGTGGACCGCTGTCTCGGCGGGCTGGAGGCGCTCGGCTCGTAGGGAGAGGGATCGGACGCCGGCGCGTTGGAGGCCGAGGGCGGTGAGCAGTTCGCGGGCGGTTCCGGCGAGGGTGGGGGGGCGGTGGCTTCGGTCAGGGAACGCGTCCGGGTGGTGTGGCTGTGGTCGGCGTAGGTGACGGTCAGGGTGAGCCCCTGGGCGACCTGGCGGTCGTCCCGTAGCGCCGCGCCGATGTGTTCGGCGAGGCTGAGGACGGCCCGGTGGTGCTGTTGGGGGTCGAGCTCGTCGTGGTCGAACCGGTCTGCGGACACAGAAGGCCGGCGCGGTATCAAGGTCGGCCGATGGTGTAGCAGTTCCTTCGGGGCCCTGGTGCCGTACGGCACCAGGGCCCCTCCGTGCGTTTCCACAGAGAGGTACAGATGACAGCAGACGACTCCTACGGCCGTCTTGACGACGATGACTACCCCGCCTTCACGATGGGCAGGGCCGCCGAGATGCTCGGCACCACCCAGGGCTTCCTGCGCGCCATCGGCGAGGCCCGCCTCATCACCCCGCTCCGCTCGGCGGGCGGCCACCGCCGCTACTCCCGCTACCAGCTGCGCATCGCAGCTCGCGCCCGCGAACTCGTCGACCAGGGCACCCCCATCGAAGCCGCCTGCCGCATCATCGCCCTCGAAGACCAGCTCGAAGAAGCCCAGCGCAACACCACCGAATACCGCCGCGCCATCGCCGCGGCAGCCCCGCAGGCCGCGGCCTGAGACGGTGCGCGCCCGCCGGACACCGGCGGGCATCAACCGGCTCAAGCAGTGGCTAGGCGGTCTGGCCATGCGAACGCACACGCCAGCCATTACCTACCAGGCCGCACCCCACCTGGTGCCATCCTGATCTGGACGACGCGGCCACGAAAGGCCAAGGACACCCGGTGCCAGGGAACGGCTGACTCGGGGCCTCGACGTGACGTCAATTGTCCTCGCCCTGCAGGCCGAGCATCCGGACCTCTTCGCGATGAACAGATGTCGATATGCCGTCACCTTGCGCGGGGGAATGCCACAGAGGGTCGCCCTATCCGCGATACCGATCAGCATGGTGAGGCGAAGCGGCGGGTGTGCGCGGTGGTGGGCGAAGTTCACCGACGCACGGTGACAGCAGGTGCGGCGGTCCTCGTGGTCCGGGACGTGGGACGAGGACTGCGGGTCGCACGCGAAGGAGGACACCGAGCGTGCGGCAGCCGAACGTCTTGCGAGGCGTCAGGCGGAGAAAGCCGCGGCCCGCGAGGCGGCCGAAGCGGAGGCGAAGAAGAACCGCGGATGGTTCGGGCGCTGCCGGTAGCTGTGGACAAGCCCCAGGGGACCTGGGCCAGCCGCCCCCGGATGGCGGTTGGCCCACCCGCCGGTGCGCCGGGGTGGAGACCACGCCCCGTGCGCACCGGGGCCTGTGAGGGAGGGCGCAGTGCGCAGCTTCGACAGGGGCCAGACGGTCGTACGGCCCGGTGTGCACGGCCTGGGCCGGGTGCGGAGTACACAGTGGGAGCGAGGAGGGTGGCTTACGCTGGCTTGCGCCCGCCGCGTGGTGCTGGTGGGCCACGGGTGTGGGGATGAGAGCCCTTCAGCGCGGTGGACTGGTGGAAGGCACGAACGCGGGATGGGACAGGTGATCGGCTTGAGCGGGTCTGAGGGGGGCGCCGCCGAGGCGGCGGACGGGCTTGTTCGGCTGTGGGAGTCCATAGACCGTCGGGTCGCTCCCGCTGTTCCGCCCGCTCAGTTCCGTGTGCTGAGGGTGGTAGGCGCCGCCGGTGTCGTCACCTCCACGAAGATCGCTGAGGCGACCGGTGCGATACCGTCGTCGATCAGCCGACTGATCGGCCGGCTGCAAGGCGCCGGCCTGCTGGTGAAAGAGGAGAACAGCAGCAACCGTCGGGAAACCCTGATCAGCCTGTCCGTGGACGGGCAGGAACTCTTGCGCGAGGTAGAAGAGCAGCGCCTGGATGAGCTTCGCCGCTTGCTGCAGCCGCTGGGGCCGCGCGACCGGCAGGCTCTCCTGCAGGGCATGACCGCGCTGAATCACTCGCCCCTCTGGGAGGACACGGGCGGGATGGCCTCAGGTGGACAGCGCAGCGAATGAGTACCTGACTACCGCGCCGATCGTTAAGTTTTGACAACCGTTGTTCCTGGGTCAGAATGGCATCCGGAAACCGGGGTGGAAGTTCGCGTCCTCGTGTGCAGGCAAGGCGTGTCCGCCTTCGGAACGGGGAGCGGGATGGTTGCGACAGCCTCAGGCCCCGCGTGCTGTGCCCGCAGACGGGGCGGCCTCAGCCGCGGTGGCGGCAGTTGCAGCAGAGAGGCCGTGCAGCAGCGCGGTGCGGTCGCGACTGGGCAGGGATTCGATGATCGGCATCAGGACTCCGCGGCGCTCACTTCGCAGCCGCTCCAGGTAGGCGCGCCCCGGGTCGGTGAGCTGCACCTGCACCTCCCGCCCGTTGCGCGGGTTCGCGGCTCGTTCGAGGAAGCCGACTGCCTCTATGCGGTCACAGAGCTGGCTGGTGGCAGCAGAGGTGATCGACAGTGTCCGCGCGAGAGTGCGTAGGCTCGTGCCGTCGTGGTCTTCGAGCGTGTACAGCACGCGCAGCTGCGAGGGCGACAGTGGCGCGATGCTCACCTCGGACCCGTTCGCCCACCTCTCCTCCATCAGCTCAAGAGCGCGGCTGGCGGCCTCGGCGACGTGGGTGGGCAGAACAGGGGAGCGGGTCACCCGCCTACTGTGTCATCCCGCGGCCGACCTGTCTCCCACGGGCCGCCCCGCCGGCTACGGCCCTATGAAGTCGTTTTCCGCGCATTCATGCGTGTTCCCCCAGCCGCGCCGAGCGGCTGGCGATCTGTGAAGGTGGTCCATCGAAGGTGAAGACTCTTCTTGCGCTGGAGCGGGCTCTGCAAAGCGCGGCTCCCCACCAGTTGCTGGACACGTTGCGTGACCTGCTGGCCCGGCACTGGGATGCTGAGCCGGTGGAGCTGCTGTTGGCGGACTACGGGATGACCGTGCTGCAGCCGGTGACGATTCCGCCCTACACGGGCAAGCCGATCTCCGCCTTCACCGGGGAACTGGGACGCCTGTTCGGCTCGCAGGAGACCACTGTCCGGGAAGTCGCGACGGGACGGGTGGAGGCGCTGGTACCGGTGACGGTGCGCGGTGACCGCCTGGGCGTCCTGCGCGTAACGCTGCCCGCCGAGGCGTGCGATGTGGATGAACTGGAGGTGATCGCGGGCATCCTGGGCCGGGAGCTGGCGATGTCCGAACGGGACACAGACCTGTATCTGCAGGCGCGCCGCACCCGGAGGCTGACGCTGGCGGCCGAATTGCAGTGGCAGCTCCTGCCGGCCCGGGCCTGTGCTCGTCCCGAGTACGAGCTGGGAGCCCAGCTCGAGCCGGCCTACAACATCCACGGCGACAACTTCGACTGGTGCGCCGAGGCCGACTACCTGACCCTCACGGTGACCAACGGCATGGGGGAGGGCATCGACGCCGCCCTGCTCACCAATCTTGCGGTCAACGCCCTGCGTAACGCACGCCGCGGCGGCACCACGCTGGCAGGCCAGGCTGCGCTCACAGACCAGGCCCTCTACGCCCACTACCAGGGGCGCATGCACGTCTCCACGCTGCTGCTGCGGTTCGAGCTGTCCACGGGGCGTGTGGAGGTCGTGGATGCCGGCTCCCCTCAGGCGTGGCTGCTGCGCGACGGCAAAGTCTCGCTGGTGCCCTTCGAGGCCCAGCTGCCTTTGGGCATGGTGGAAGAGACGCCTTACGAGGTCCAGTACATGAACGTGGTGCGCGGGGACCGGCTGCTGTTCGTCAGCGACGGCATCTACGACGCCGCTTCGGCGCAGGGGGAGAAGTACGGCGAGCAGGCCCTGGCCAGGGCGCTGAACGACACCCGGCTGCTGCCCGCCGCCCAGGTCCCGGCCGCGGTGCTGCGCGCGCTCGAGGAGTGGAGAGGCACTCCGGCGCCGGCTGATGACGCGATGGTGGTGTGCCTGGACTGGCAGGGCGGGACGGCAGAAGCGGAGTGAGTACGAGCCCCCGTTGCAACCATTAAGGAACGACAAGTATTCTCTCGCGGAGCCGCCAGCAAGGTGGTGAAGTGGAGGGAACCATAGTGGGGCTCATCAACGCCGTCGGCCCGGCGGCCTACGGCGTGCAAGACCAACTGCCGCCTCCCTCCGCGCCCCGTGAAGGCGCCTTGACGCAGATCCTGCTCGTCGAGGACGACGACGGGGACGCCCTGTTGGTGGAAGAGCTCCTCTACGACACCACCCCGGCCACGCAGCTGCTGCAGGCGCGGACACTGGCGCAGGCCCGGACCATGCTGGAAGGCGCGCAGCCCCCGCAATGTGTCCTGCTGGATCTGCATCTTCCTGATGCGCAGGGCCTGGACCTGTTGCGAGAGGTCCTTCGCACCTCACCCGCCGCGGCCGTAGTGGTGCTGACCGGGCTCGCCGAAGAAGGCATGGGCCTGGCCGCCGTGGCGGCCGGCGCGCAGGACTACCTCGTCAAGGGCCTCATCGAGCCGTCCGACCTGGGGCGGGCGATCCGCTACGCCATTCAGCGCCGCCAGAGCGAGCAGGCCGCGGCCGCCGTGCAGGCCAGCCGGCTGCGGGCCGAGGAGAACGCCCGCTTGGAACGCGGACTGCTGCCCTCCCCCCTCCTGCGGTCCGACACCGTCCGTGTCACCACCCGCTACGAGTCCGGCCGCACCGACGCGCTCCTCGGCGGCGACTTCTTCGACGTCGTCGAATCGGCGGACGGCAGCGTGCACGCGCTGATCGGCGATGTCTCGGGCCACGGGCCCGCCGAAGCCGCGCTCGGCGTCTGCCTACGGGTGGCCTGGCGCTCCTTCACCATGGCCGGGGCACGGGGCAGCGCCCTCATGCTTCTCATGGAGGAGATCCTGTGCGCCGAACGCTCCTCAGCCGAAATCTTCGCCACCCTCACCACCTTGACATTCACCCCGGACCGGGACCGGGCCGTCATGCTGCAGGCGGGCCACCCGCCCGCGCTCCTCATCTCCGGCGCGCAGCGGACGCAACTGCTGCAGACGCCCCCAGGGCCGGCCCTGGGCATACTCCCCGCCGGGCTGGCCACCTGGCCGCAGACCAGCGTCGACCTGCCCGGCGCCGGAGCCCTCCTTTTGTTCACCGACGGCCTGTTCGAGGGCCGCACAGGACCGGCGGGACAGCGTCTGGGCGAAGAGGGGCTTCTCTCCCTTGCCCGGCACCACGCGCACCTGCCGGCCGAGCAGCTCCTGGACACCCTCGTCGCCCGCACGCAGGCACTGTCGGCCGCCTACGGCGGGCACGTCGATGACCGCGCCCTCGTACACCTGGAATGGAACGCGTAAGTGAGTACCTCCAGCCCGCCTCTTGCCCTGGCGGGCAACGCCTCCGCCTCCGCGCCGCCAGGCCTGACGCTGGCTGCTCGTCTGACAGTGCAGGGCTGGGTTCACCTGGCCCTGGCACTGATGGGAGTACTCCTCCTCGTGGCCGCGGTCATCGGCTCGCACCAGCTCGCGCAGACCGCCGAGGTATCCGACCGGCTCATCAACCAGGTCCAGCCCGCCCGGGCGGAAGCCTTCCGCCTCCAGACCGCGCTGGTGGACCAGGAATCGGGAGTACGCGGCTATACGTTCACCGGCGACCGGCAGCTCCTCAAGCCGTATACCGAGGGCGTGCAGGCCGAACAGGTCCACGCCGCCACCATGAGCCGCCTGATCGCCCATGACAAGCAGCTTCAGACGGACCTGCGAACACTGCGCCAGGCGGCGAACGACTGGCGCCGCCGCTACGCGACACCGCTGATCACCGCGGCGCAGGCAGGACCGGTCGGCGACGGCGACCGGGCGAATTTGGAGCAGGGGCGCCAGGCTTTCGATCGCCTCCGCACCCTGTTCGCTCAGCAGAACACGCACCTCGCACAGGGTGCGGAGCAGGCCAAAGCCACACTGGCGCACACCCGCTCTGTCCGTAACTGGTCTTTTGCCGCCCTGCTCGCGGCCGTGTTCCTCACCGGAACCGCTCTGGCGGCCATACTCCACTTCATCGTCGCGCGGCCGCTGCGCCACCTGCGGGCCGACGCCCGGCGAATCGCGGATGGCGACTTCGGCCACCGCATATCCGCCCGCGGTCCCAGCGACCTGCGCTCGATGGCCTCGGGCGTTGAAGACATGCGCCAGCGCATCGTGGACGAACTCGCAGCCTCCCGCTCTCAACAGCGACGCCTGGCCCAGCAGGCACAGGACCTGGACGCCCAGGCAGCCGAGCTGCGGCGATCCAACGCCGAACTCGAGCAGTTCGCCTACGTCGCCTCCCACGACCTCCAAGAGCCCCTGCGCAAGGTGACCTCCTTCTGCCAGCTCCTGGAAAAACGCTACGGAGACCAGCTCGATACCCGCGGCAAGCAGTACATCGACTTCGCCGTCGACGGCGCCAAACGCATGCAGATCCTGATCAACGACCTGCTGACCTTCTCTCGGGTCGGCCGGTACAACGACGCCCGCGAACCCGTCGCCCTCGACACCACCCTGGACAAGGCCCTGGCCAACCTCACCGTGGCCGTGGACGAAGCAGGCGCGCACATCAAGCGCCCCGAGCAGCTGCCGCACGTCACCGGTGATCCCACGCTGCTGACGATGCTGTGGCAGAACCTCATCGGCAATGCCGTCAAGTTCCGCGCCCCGGACCGCGCACCCGCCGTGCACATCAGCGTCGCTCGCGACAGCGCCGAGGACGACACGTGGCTGTTCTGTGTCACCGACAACGGCATCGGGATCCCCGAAGAATTCGCCGACAAGGTCTTCGTCATCTTTCAGCGCCTGCACGGACGCGACACCTACACCGGTACCGGCATCGGCCTGGCCCTGTGCAAAAAGCTCATCGAGCACCACGGCGGCCGCATCTGGATCGACACCGCCCACACCGACGGGACCCGGATCTGCTTCACCCTGCCCGCCCTGCCCGCCCCCATCCGCAGCGACCAGCCCTCCACCCGTGAAGGAGCCCTTGCGTGAGCACCCCGACCATCCAGCCCATCGAAGTCCTCCTAGTCGAAGACGACCCCGGCGATGAGCTCATGACCCGTGAAGCCTTCGAAGACAACAAGATCGGCAACACCCTCCACGTCGCCCACGACGGCCAGGAGGCCCTCGACTTCCTCTACCGCAAGGGCCAGCACACCAGCGCACCACGCCCCGACCTCATCCTCCTGGACCTCAACCTCCCCAAATACGACGGCCGGCAAGTTCTTGAACGCATCAAGTCCGATCCCGAGCTCGCCCACATCCCCGTCGTCGTCCTGACCACCTCCTCCGCCGAGGAGGACATCCTGCGCAGCTACCGGCTCCACGCCAACGCCTACGTCACCAAGCCCGTCGACCTCGACCAGTTCGTCTCCGCCATCCGGCAGATCGACGACTTCTTCGTGACCGTCGTCCGTCTCCCCCGCACCTGACCGAACACCCGCGCCTGCCGCAGCCTTCGTTCCAGCGTCCCCAGCCCGCCAGGCGTGCTCCACGAGTGACTGGCGAAAGGAACGAAGAGGCGCCGCGCCGTGTACCCCCTGGGCCCACGGCCCCACACCGCACGCCGGCGGGCACGGACAGTGCGCGCAGGCTCAACGCAGCTAGGAGTATGCAGATGGAACAACAGGTAAAGGTGCTGCAGGACGAAGACGGCGTACGCGTCATCGTGTGCAAGGGAGAGTTCGACCAGGGCACCCTGCCCCCGCTCAAAGCTGCCACCACCGAGGCCGCCGCCGACCCGGCCCTGCGCCAGATCGTCCTGGACGTCAGCCAGGTCACCTTCGCGGACTCCGCCATGCTCAACACGCTGCTCCTGCTCCTGCGCTCCGGCCGCCTGGTGCTCGCCGGCCCGATACCCGTGCAGCTGGACCGACTGATGCAGATCACACAGTCCCGCAACCTGTTCACGACCGCCGACAGCGCCGAGGCGGCCCGCGCGACCAACGGGCTCGGCCCACTCCCCGGCCGCCCTACCGTCTCGCTAGGCGTGGGCCATGCTGCTATTTGCGCCGCTGGCGCGGGCGGGTGCCGGGAGGCAGGTTGAGAAGTACACACACGCTGCGTCACAAGGCCCAGTTGAGACTCGTCGAAGGCAGCCCTTGCGCCATCGTGACGCGTGCACGAGCCGGTCGTGATCCCGTCTCCCCTGACTGGGGGGCCGTCGTCTGCCGTCGCGAACAGCAAGGACCAAAACAACCGGGCATCGCGCCAGCGAACCCGGCCATGACCCAACCAAAACTGATCCGTGGTCAATGTCTGACAGGGTCGCTGAGATACCTGGCGATGCGCTGGTGCGCCGCATGCTCGCCACCATCTCCTGGGCGAATCGACCTGTACGGACATGTTCGGTCCCTGCGTGAACCGCCACGCAGCGCTCCGCTCCACAACGCGGGTATCGGAACGTCCAAGCAAACCAACCCTGGCTGGGAGCTCGTAATGGCACGGATAGTCGTGCGTGACAAGACCGCGGAGACACTTGGGGAGAGGGCTCCTGGAAAACCCCCTCTGTCTACGCTTGGCCGGGTGCTGGCCATGATGCTGGCCTTCGCGGGAACGGTCGTATTCGCGGTGGTTCTGGCCCGGCTGACTCTGGAACCGTCGACGGCATCCGTGACGCTGACGCACAATAACCTGCGTCCTGGTGACTCCATCCGTGCGTACCTCGCGCATCCCATGGCCCCTGACACGGTCAAGCAGCTCGGCGGCAACATCGTGATGGGGATACCGTTCGGTGTGCTGCTGCCGGTACTGGTACCTCGAACGCGAGGACTGGTCCGCGTAGCGGTGGCCACCGCTTTCGTGATGGTCCTCGTCGAACTCGTCCAAGGTGCCCTCATTGTCGGGCGCGCCTTCGATGTCGATGATGTACTGCTCAACACCACGGGGGCCCTCATCGGGTACCTGCTGATGGGCCGTCGCATGGGTCGCGCAGTGCACCCCCGGCGCCGCCACTGGTGGCACCGTTTCACCAAACGCCAGCTGACTACTGACGACCCGGCATAGGTGCGCCGCGCCCCCTGTTCCGGCGTCCCTCGCCGGGCGCACCATGGAGTTTGATGCACGGGCTCGGGAACTTAACTGACCGCCGTTTTCATGTTCGGCTGCGGCGCCCTCGGTGTACGCGGTGTCGGCCTGTCTGCTGTTCGGTACAAGCGCGGTCTATCACCGTGGGACGTGGGGTGCGCGCGGGGAGGCGGTCCTGCGGCAGCTGGACCATACGAACATCTTGCCCATCATCGCTGGCACGTTTACCCCGCTGGCGGTCTGCTCTCCACCGCGGGTGCCGTCGTCTACGGCCTCAAGCGCCCACCACGCTTCTTAGGGCGGTGGCGGCGGATCCGGGAGCGTCATCGAGCAATGAAGGAGCCACTGTGACCGTAAGAGAGCCGGACGGAGCGCGGGTCTCTCGTCTTCCCGGGGGCGGGAGTGACCGGGCCGGGGAGATGACTTTGGCGGGGACGCTGGAGGCGGCGGAGGCTGCGGCGCCAACGGAGTCGCTCGACGTGGTCGCGCGCATGCTCCAGAAGCGCCTCGGGGCGGTGGCGGTGTCGTTTCTGATCGCCGACTTCACCGGCGGCTCGGTCGTGCGGTTGGGGGCGGCGGGCAGTGTCGACACCTCTGAACCTGCTCGGCGGATCCAACTGCGGGGCACCGTGTACGACGATGTGATCCGCGGCCAGCGGCCTAGCGTGGAAGACAAGGGTGAGGGTGCGCTGGTGCGGGTCGTCGCCCCGGTGACCAACCGGGGGGATGCCATAGGGCTCCTCGAACTGTTCCTGCCCGCGGCGCCGGACGCGGAGGTGATGCGGGAGATCGGCGAGACCGCGCCCGCGCTGGCGTATCTCGTCATCGCGAACCGGTCCCTCACCGACGTGTACCAGCGAGGACGCCGAGCCAAGCCGCTGAGTCTGGCCGCGGAGATCCAGCACCGGCTGCTTCCGGCGTCACTGGCGTGTGAGGCGGCGCAGTTCGCGGTGGCCGGGGCGCTGGAGCCGGCCGACCACGTCGGGGGTGACACCTTCGACTACGCGATCGGTAGGGACACCGTCCAGCTCTCCGTCACCGATGCCATGGGTCACGATGTCAAGGCCGCGCTGCTGGCCACCCTTGCGGTGGGCGCCCTGCGCCGGGCCCGACGGGCCGGTGCCGATCTCGCCGAGCAGGCCCACCAGGCGGACCAGGCCATGCGCCGGCACGGCCGTGACAGCTACGTCACCGGTCAGCTCCTGCGGATCAGCCTGATCGACGGCAAGACCGAGTTCATCAACGCCGGGCACCCCTGGCCGCTGCGTATAAGGAACGGCCAGGTGCGCGAGATCACTCCGAAGATCGATATGCCGTTCGGCTTCCACGCCCCTCATACCTACCGGGTCCAGTCACTGGACCTGCGGCCAGGCGACCGGCTGGTGATGCTGACCGACGGCATGCTAGAGCGCAACGCAGCCAGCATCCATCTGTCCGACCTGATCGTGCGCACCCGCGATCTGCATCCCCGCGAGGCCGCCCGCACCCTCATCGCGGTGATCGTCGACGCCAACGACGGCCACCTGCAGGACGATGCGACCGTCATGTGCCTCGACTGGCATGGCACCAACTACTACCAGCGAGACGCCGCTACCGGAGCCGACCTCACCGACGCCTCGCAGCCGTCAAGGACAGGACGGACCACCCCCGGGCGATGACCCTGGGCAGTTGGTGGCGAGCCCGGCCAAGCATCGGGAGGCCCTCGCTGTGCTCTGCGGAACGTTGCGCGTCGCCCCGGCCAGCACGCAACGCCGCTGTCAGAAGGTGGGAACGCCGGCGGGAGAGAGGTTGGGCGGGCGTGGTTCCAAGGCGGCAACACACTGTCGTTCTTCCGGGTTATCACCGTCCGAAAGCGCTGGTTCGGCGGCTGCTGCCTACTACGGTGAATGCGGGTGGTGAGCCGAGTGGTCGTTAAAGCACTCTCCTGTGTTCCCCATACCTTGGTGGGGGGCCAGCGCGCTTCCCGCCGGCCCTCTGGATGGCCCGGCGGACTTTGTCGACGATGCGGCCCGCGAGCACCTCACCCGATCCCACCCGGACGCGCCTGGCGACGCGTTCGTGGTGGAGCCGGTCCGTGTGGTCATCGGCTGGGATGGCTTCGAGCCGCCGCACGAGTGACACAACCGAGTTCCCGCCCGCCTGGTGCGGCCAGCCTGTGCGGAGGTTTTCTGGCCGGGGACCCTGTAAGGGCTGGCCAGGGGAGCCGGTGGGGGAGTTTGTGGTGAGGGTTCGGGGGTATACGGCGGCCTGGCTGGTGGAACGACGACGGGGGCGGGCAAATGGAACAGACGGCGGGCGATGAGCGCATGCGGCTGCTGCGGGGGGATGTCTTCGCGGTGTCCGGGGCGTTCGAGGGCAGTGAGGACATCGGCGGCGCCCGTGCCCTGGCCCGTGGCTTTCTCACCGACGTACAGGCCGTGTACGGCCTGCCGGTCTCAGGGCGCGTCATGGGCACGGTGCAGCTGGTGGTGAGCGAGCTGGTGACCAATGCCCGTAAATACGCACCCGGTCCGTGTCTGCTGACCCTGGAGGTCAACGGGGGAGGGGCGGTCGAGGTGAGCGTGTGGGACAGCAACCCCACACCGCCAGCGGTCCTGGCACCCGACGCCAACCGGATCGGTCAGCACGGGCTGGAGATCGTCATGGCCGTCTCCCAGAGCTTCGCGGTTCGCCGCGAGCCTGTGGGTAAGCGCATCACCACGGTGATCACGTTGGCCGACGACTCTGTCGGGGACGTCGCCGGCCAGCAGCCATGACGGACCCCGGGGCGGCTTCGAGCTCCCGTACGAGTGGCACGACCGCGTCTCCCCGCCTGCCTGGTGATGCCTGCCCCCTGCGGGGCTCACCGAGGGGTGAGCCCGTAGGGGCAGGACCTGCCGCTCGGGCGCACCGGGGGTGTGTCGATGCCGAGGCTTCCCCAGGGGGTGCACCGGTCGCACATCCCCAGCTCGGGGAACTCCTCGAACGCAGTCCACACTCCCGCTTTGCTGAGGAGGCTGGGCATGTTCTTGGCGATCGTGCGGTTCCCGCGATGCAGCACCGGATGACCCTCGACCGCGCGGGACGGCAGCACCTTCCACGACATCTCCCGGCGGGCCGCCTCCCGGCGCCGGCGGTCTTGCTCCTGCTGGGCCTCAAGCTCCCGGATCGTCCGATCGGCCTGGTCCAGCTACCACCGCAGCCAGTCCCGCAGCGTCCGCTGCTTCTCCAGCCGGTCAGCTATCGGCATCTCCACGCGCACACCTGCTCACGCCGCCTCGGCCACGCCGTGACGGCGGCCAACACGTCCTCATGGGCTCTTCAGCACCATCCTGGCCTCAACAACCCAGAGCCCCGCTCCTGCTTACTGATGGTTTCAGAATGAGGTCGCGAGGCTGCGAAGGCGTAGGGGGCGCCGCCGGATGAGGCGAGGGCCTGTCCGGTTTGCCCCATGCAGTTCTGTCTCGCGGCCTGCCCCACGACGGCCGGGAGCCGTGCAGGCTCGCCCGGTCGGCCTGCACAGTTGCATAGTGTGCTCATGGATCGATTCGTGGGTCAGGGCCGCCTCGAATGGTGGGCTAATCAGTCGACTTGCCTGGGGATATACGACATCGACATCACTGTCACTGTCGACGCGGTTGGCAAGTGGCGGGCAACTGGTCGGCATGCCAATGCCCTTGACGCAACCCAACGCGAGGGCTGGGACTTCTTCATGGAGATGGATCCCCACTTCTTCATGGCGTTTCCCGGTGAGGACCGCGGCGAGATCACGGTGCGAGTCGTCGAGGCCGAGGATGGAACCCTCACGCTCGTGGAGGCACCGGGCTGGGACGGCTCCGTGAGCGTCACCTTCGACCTCACCTGAGTTCAGCTCGCAAGGGCGGGAACCCGACTTCGCTACCCTGCCACCAACTTCGCTGCGTCGCCCCTTACTGATCTTTCAGAATGAAGTTTGGAGGCGGCGAAGCTAACTGATCGTTTCAGAATGCCGCCCAGCGGAGACGCTTGCGACCCATGTAACAATCCCCTTCAGTCACGGGCGCAGGGGGGATGACACCGTATGGAACGGGTTGGGGATGTACGAGGGCTCGTGCTTGGTTACGTCGACGCTCTGAACGCGGTTGACGAGGCCATGAGGGCGGCGATCCCCTCTCTTGAGCGACTCGCAGATGTCCTCGGCCTGGTCCGTTCGCACCGGATCATCAACCGGAGTGGGCAGGTCGGCACCTACTCCTACACGGTTCATGGGGCCGGGTGCCGCTTCGCACCCGACGGGAGCGAAATCTTCGACCTCTGGAGGCTGCGCCGGTACGGGCTGAGCCTGCCCGAGCCTCTTGACGTCACGGATCAGGACCTGAGGACCGCCGTGCGGTCCCTGCAACCGCTTCTGACCGAGGTGCGACCGGGGTGGTTCAGCGTCGCCAGCTGATCGGTTCAGGGTGAGGTGCGCAGGCGGCGCAGGCATATGAGGCTGCAGGCCAGTTCGAGCAGGCCCTGGTGGAGATCGGCGCGTCGCTCGTAGAGGGTGCTGCCTCGCCCGACGTAGGGCCGACGTCCTGTTCGCCGTGCTCCGCGACGGAACTTTCTACGAACCGCAGCCGTCCGCCGCGGTCACCTGACCTGCAGGTCTGCAAGGAGAACGACTCGATCAGCCTCGACGTCGAAGCCGATCACCGGATGGCCGGAGTCGCCTTCCGGGTCCATCAGCACCGGCTTGCCCAACCGCCGCCCGATCGCCCGAAGGAAGCCGCAGAACGCATCAAGTCGCTCCTGGCCCTGCAACTCCCGCAGGTCGACGTCGAAGTCGACTTCGTCGGCGGCATGGAAACGGAAGATCGCCAACACCTCGGCGGTCGGCCAGACCCGCAGGTCCGGGCATTCGGCATCCGCCGGGCGCGACAGCACGGCCTCCGCCCGGGGCATCGGCAGTACCGTCTCTCCCTCGGAGTGCTGGCACTTCCAGCCTTTCTCCGCGACAAGATCAAGGACCGCCTGCCAGTCCACCACCAAGGCATCCGGGACACGCGCGTCCGGCAACGACCCCGTCAAGTCCGGATCGAAGAAGCACTTCACGTCATCCCACAGCAGATCTGCCACCCCGCCATGCTGCCCCGGCTCACCGACCCACCGCACCCCCGTTTCCCTTGACCAAACACATAGGGGCACCCCCCCCGCGTTGGGATGGCTTCGAGCTTCGTACGAGTGAGAGGCCGGCCCGTGCCGGAGTCACGACACTGTTGGCGAGTCCGGCCCGCCGGGTTCTACGTGGTGGTGTTGGGGATCAGTGCCCACACACAGAGACGACCCAGCTACGACCCGAGAACACGCCCCCCTGCTGGTTTAGGGCCTGTCCGATGGGTCGGCCGGGCGGTCTGCCGTGACCAGCCACGACGTGCTGCGCAGGCGGACCATGCCGTCCGCCGCCTCGTGGTTGCGCAGATGTTCCGTCAGGGTGCGGCGGGCGCGCGCCCGTGCGGTCGCGTCGGCTTGCTCCATCAGGTGGCGACCGGGGCCCGTTCCCAGCAGGAACTCCGCCGCGTCCTCGGCTCCGCGTCCCCAGGCCCCGTACGCCTGCGCCTGGGTGATGGTGATGCTGGTGAATCCAGCCGCGGTAAGGACGTCGCGGATGTAGTCCGGGGCGGCCAGGGAGAACATTCCGGGCAGCCCCGGCTTCCCGAAGTCACCGACCGGCAGGAAGTCTCGCAGTGACGCCACAGCCGCCACCCAGCCGTTGAGCATGGCATCGGCAGGGCAGACGAACACCAGGCGCCCACCGGGTCGTAGCGCCCGCCCGACGTTGCCGAAGGCTGCTACGGGGTCGGCGAAGAACATCACGCCGTAGCGGCTGATCGCCGCGTCGAACGCGCCAGACTCGAAGGGATACACCTGGGCGTCGCCTTGCGTGAAGGAGACGTTGGTGATGCCGTCCTTCTCTGCGCTGGCCCGCGCCTCGGCCAGCATGGGGCCGGACAGGTCGAGGCCCAGCGCGCTCCCTTGGGGCGCCCGGAGCGCAGCGAGACGCGTGGTCTGACCGGAGCCGCAGCCGAGGTCGAGGGTCCGATGAGCCGCGGTTATCGCAGATGCTTCGAGTAGAGGCTTGTTGAAACCCTCGTTCACGGTGTTCCAGCGGTCCTGGTTGCGTGCCCAGTGGGTGCCTTCGGGGCCGTTCCATGCCCTTGCTTGCTCGGTGTTGACGACGTCTGACACGGGCACCTCCTGAGGTGGGACGGCGGAGAATGGGCGTGCGCCCAAACTGTATGGGCGCACGCCCAAATAGGCAATTCCCGATACCATCCAAGGGTTAGGTCCCTTGTGGGCGATGGCGGCAGAACGGAAGAGAGGCCCATGTCACCGCGTGGAGTGGCGACGCCGGACGTGCGCGAGCGGCTGTTCGCCGCCGCGGCGCGCGTGGTGGAAAGGGACGGCCCCGGCGGGCTCACCAGTCGATCCGTCACGACCGAGGCGGGCTGCGCCAAGGGGCTGTTGCACGCGCACTTCGCAGGGTTCGACGAGTTCGTGGCCGAGCTCTGCCTTGACCGGTTCGCGCGGACGGCGGCCACGGCGCAGGCGCTGTCGGTGCTCGCCGGGCAGGGCACGGTGGCACGGAACCTCGACACTGTCGTCCTCGCGCTGTTCGACTCCGGCGGTCCCGCCCTGTCGGGTCTGGCCATGACTCGCCCTGCCGCCGCTTTGCGTATCCGCGCGGCCCTGCAAGGCGGGGCGCCGGGCTTCACCGCAATCCAGGAGGCCATCACCAGCTATCTGAAGGCCGAGCAGGGGCTCGGCAGGGTGGTGGAGACCGTCGACCCGCGCACCGTGGCTCTCGCGATCGTCGGTACCGCGCACCACCTCCTGATGACCAGCTGGCCCGGCATGCCTGACCCCCGGTCCGCCATGACGCACCTGGTGGCCTCGCTGGTGGATGGCTAAATCTTGTTGCAGTAGGTGGTGTCCGGGCAGGTCAGAGCGGGGATCGCACCTGTTCCGCTCATGTGGCGAGGGCGAGGTTGTGCGTGTGGGCGACGGCCTGGACCGCGTGATGGAGGCCGTCGCCGCGCTGTCGGCAGCCGCGGAGGATCTTGTAGTGCTTCATCCGGGCGAGGGCGTGCTCGACACGGGCCCTGACCCGTCGGTGCTCAGGGTTGTCCTCCTCCTGGCCGGCCAGCAGGGCCCGGCCGGGTCGTTTACGGTGCGGGACTACGAGCCCGGTGTTGATGAAGGCGCCGTCGCCCAGCACGGTCACGCCTTCGCAGTGCCGGGCCAGGCCGGAATCGAGCCACGCTTTCGCGTCTGCGGTGTTGCCTGGCACCGGCCGGGCCGCGGCGATCACCAGCCTGGCTGGTGTCGGCATCGACGATGACCTGCACGTTCGCCGAAGACCGGGGGTTGCGCGAGGACGCTCCGACCTTCCGGTCACGGACCGGGACGAGGGTGCCGTCCACGATCCACAACCGTTCCACCGCGTCGGCGGGACGGGTGGCCTGCTCGGTCGCCAGCAGCGGCCGCGGCCGCTGGATCACCCGGTACACCGTCGTCGGCGAGCAGCCGAACAGCGGCGCGAGCTGCCACAAAGGGCGGTGAAGCTGAAGCGGCCGAGCAGGTTCCGGTTGCGGTGTTTGAGCGGAGACAGGCGGGCAGCGTCCTCGTCGTGGATCTGGTGCCCCTCAACGCGAGCTGATCGATGGCGAGCCGTATGACCCGCGGGAGATCACTCCAGCGACCGAAGTCCTGGTGCATGCAGGATCAGCCCTGCTGGTGCAGAGCTTCGAGGTAGGCGTTGAGCGCTGGTGAGGTTTGGGACTGTTGGCGGATCACGGCGTAGAGCCGTCGGGTGAGGTTGATACCCGCGATGTCGCGAATGGCCAGGCGCGGATCTGCGGCTGGCAAGGTGAGGTCGGGCAGCAAGGTCACTGCGCCTGCGCTGCGGACGAGTTCGAGCTGGACGTCGGCATCATTGGATCGGTGTCGGAGGTCGGGGTCGAATCCTCCGTGCGCCCGGCAGGTCCCGATGATCATTGCGTGGTGTCCGGTACCGCTGCTTGAGGAAGCCCATACCTCGTGGCGCAGTGAGGAAAGAGCAACGGGCCCGGGGCGGGCCGCGAGTGGATGCCCTGCCGGCAGAACCAGGCGTGTCCCTTCGCGAAGGAGCAGGTGATGGTCCACGCCGTCGGGGCGCGGGCGGGGATAGCCTTCGTACTCGTCGCTGATGACAAGGTCGACGGTTCCCAGGCGCAGCTCGGGCAGGGCCACTTCGAGTTCGAGTTCGGTGATCTCGACCTCGACGAGGGGGTGCGAACGTGCCACTTCCACCAGCGCGGGGATGAGTAGCCGGCGGGTTGCCGATTGCAGGCCCACAGCTCGGATCCTGCCGCGGACTTCCTGGGTGAGGTTCGCCAGTTCGGTTTCGGCGGTTTCGGCGACGTTCAGCAGGACGGCGGCGTGACGGGCCAGCACTTTCCCGGCGTCGGTGAGCCGGACGCCTCGTCCGGCCGGCTCGACCAGGCGGGTACCGGCTTCCCGTTCCAGTACTGCCAGCTGCTGGGAGACCGCCGAGGGGCTGTAGCCGATCGCGGCGGCCACAGCGGCGAGGGTCCCCCGCTCGGCGAGTTCGCGAAGCATCCTCAGACGGCGGAGATCAGAAAAGACCATCCATAAATCCTAATGAATCAGCTCCATTATTCATCGCTGGTCCTTACCGGCGAGGTGGGGCACTCTGGAGGTTGCCGCTGGTCGGTTCCAGGGCATGTCACCCTCCCAGCCTCCGGAAAGTCCCTACTCTCACATGAACGCGCGCACCCCCTCCGTCCCCGCGTCCGGGATTTTGTCCTCTGTCGGAGCGTCAGTCATCTTCGGGATCATTTTCATGATCCCCCCGTACCTTCTGCCGCTGGATCCCGAGCAGATCCTGGGATACCGCATCATCGCGATGGTCACCTTTCTGGCTGCCTTCTTCTGCTCGGCGCGGATGTGGGACCAAGCCGCGGCGCTGGTCGGCCGTCTGCGCGCAGCACCGCATCTGGTCGGCGTCCTCGTCGTGGACGCCGCTCTCCTGGGGCTGCAACTGTGGCTTTTCGGATGGGCGCCCCAGAGCGGGCACGGCCTCGATCTGTCGCTGGGCTATCTCATCCTGCCGGTGGCCATGGTGGTGGTCAGCGTCGCGGTCTACCGCGAGAAGCTCTCCCGCTGGCAGATCGCGGCCGTGCTCTGCGCCGCTGCGGGAGTCACGGCGGCCGTGGTCGTCGCCGGCGGGCTGCGCTGGCCCACCCTGCTGGTCGCACTGGGGCTTCCGCTCTACTTCATCAGCCGACGCGCCTTCGCCCTGGACTCCGCCGCAGCCCAGCTCTTCGAGCTCAGCGCGATGCTCCCCTTCTCGGTCTTCGTCCTGGCGGCCAAGCCGTCGCTCGGCACGGTCATCCACCGCCCACAGCTGATCGCCGGACTTGTCCTGCTCGGGCTTCTCAGTGCCGCCGGGTTCGCGCTGTACCTGACCGCCAGCCGTGTCCTGCCGTTCTTCCTGTTCGGGGTGCTCAGCTACGTCGAGCCGGTGCTGCTGGTGCTGGTTTCCCTGACGCTCCTGGGCGAGCCGTGGCAGTCGGCGGACACCTTCGTCTACATCCCGATCTGTGCCGGGCTCGTTCTTCTCGCGCTCGAATCGGCAGCAGAAGAATCCGCCGCGCCGAAGCAGCCCGCCCCACAGGTCGACAGCGCCCGCCCATGACCCAGCGGCTGCGGGCCGAGACCGAGGGTGCCGCGAACCCGCATATGTCGCAGAGGGTGGCCAGCACCGGCAGGGACAGCCGTTCCGGGGTGCCGAAGACCAGGCGGTGGACCTGGGAGGAGGACAGTGTGATACCGCGTTCGGTGAGGTGCGGCATGAGCTCGGCGACGGTGAACACGCCGCAGGCGGCCATCAGCTCGCACAGACGCCACCGGTAGCTGATCTGGCGTGGTAACGGGAGGTCCTTCCCAGCCGCAGAGCAGCCTCTGTCAGCGTACGCCTGAACGTGCTCAACCCCGTACAGGTGAACGTACTCAGTTGATGATGCGCTGACCAGTGGTTCTCGTCAGCCCGCTAATAGAGCTTGGGGGTGTCCTGCTGGGCGAGCCAGGCCACGGCCTTCGCGCGGTCCGCCTCCGTCGGTGCGGGGCTCACCTGGTCCGGGTAGCGGATGAGGTAGTGCTCGCGGGCGACGCTCAGGCCAACGGCACGGGCCTCAGGGGAGAGGCCGGGGTGCTCGGTGAGCGCCTGGGCGCGCCGCCACCAGCACACGCTTCTCGGGTCGACGGCGTAGTGCCACAGCGGCTGTTCGGGGTCCGCCACGCCGATCAGCACCCTGCGCAGCACGTACTCGCGGATGTCTGGGTTGCCGATCAGCCGGTCGGCGACGAGCAGCGGGTGCTCTCGGTCGAGGCGGGCCCGGACCAGCACCCAGGTCATCAGCTGGCCCACGTCGTGGGCGGGCGAGGTGACGAAGTCCCACAGTTCGGCGGCCTTGGCCTCGTCGGGGGCGCCGAGGTGGGTGAGGAGCCGCAGTTCGTCCTTCCACAGCGGCCGGGCCGCGTTCCACCAGGAGACCAGTTTCGCCGCGGCCGGGTGGTCCAGGTCGAGGGCGAGGCAGGTCAGGGTGACGAGCGGGTGGCGCCATTCGGTGTACGTGGTGCGGTACTTCTTGGTGAGGTCCTTCAGCCGGCGCGGCAGCAGGGCCTCGACGTCGGACGCGGTGGCCAGACCGTGGGCGACGAGCAGTTCGAGGCAGAACCCGAGCCCCTGCAGGCCGGTCGTCGGGTCGGCCACCCGGTCCCGCAGCCAGCGCACGTCGACGTCGGTGAGTGTCCGGTACCGGTGCCATACGTCGGTGAGCTTGGTCTCGGAGCCGGTGAGTTTGGGGCCGGTACCGGACAGGAGTCCGTCCCTGGCGGCCTCGTAACGGTCCACGGCGGCCAGTACGTCGGCGGTGCCGATCCCGTCGAGGTCGGTCTGGCCGGGCCGGAGTGCCTCTTCCCGGATGTGCTCCACCTGTTCGCGGGCCGCGTCCGCGGCGAGGACGCGCAGCACCCGCGGCAGTCTGTCGTCGGTGGCGAAGCGGACCGCCGCGAGCCCGGCGTAGGACCGGCCGGCGTGGTAGCCCGCCCCCGTCTCCCGGCGCCAGTCGGCGGTGACGGCCTCGGTCAGCGCGCCGTACAGCCCGTGCAGCGAGGTCTCCGGCACGTCATGCGCGGCCAGTTCCGCCGCGAGGGCCGCCGCGGCCCGTACCGCGTCGGGCTCGCGGAGCGACCGGTGCAGCGCGAGCCAGGCGTGCACCGGGGCACGATGGCCCGCGAGCGCGGCCTCCCGCACGACGGCCAGGCCACGCTCCGACGGCATGCGGGACACGACGGAGGCCACCTGGGGGTCGCCGACGCCGAGGGCGTCGGCCGTCCCCCACGCCTCCGCGTGGCCGTGGCGCAGTAGCGCGTGGAGCAGCTCCGCCCAGGCGCCCCACGCCGTGAGCCGCCCTTCGTACTCCGCACGCCAGGCGCGCAGCAGCCGCTCCGTCTCGTCGGGCGTGAGCCCATTCCTGCGCTCCAGCGAGACCGCGAACCGGGTCGCGGCGGAGAGGTCCTGGGGGTCGTCCAGCCGTTCGTGGAGCCAGGCGGCCTCGACCGGGGACAAGGGCCGGTACCGGAGCGGGGAAACGCTGCGGTCCACCGGCTCGTCGAGCGCGTCGAGGAACTGCCGTACGCCGTCAGGGTCAGCGGGATCGGGCAGTCCCGCCTCGTCCCGGTCGGTGATCCGGTCCAGCCGGAAGGCGCCCTGAGGACCGCCGTCCACGACCCGGAAACCGGTCGGCCCCTCACCGAGCCCGGCGGCGACGGTGGCGTGGTCGCCGCCCCAGTGCAGCAGCAGTTCGCCCCTCAGTGTGCTGGAACGGCCGAAGGCCCGCCCGTGGGACTGCCAGTGCCAGTACGCGAAGGAGACGGGGCCGGTGAGCCCGCGCTCCGCGTGGACCTCGGCGGCGTCCTCGTGGCCGTCGGACTGCGTGTAGCGGCCCCGGTTCGGCGGCGGGAGCACGAGGAACCCGTCGCCGCCGAGCCCCTGCCACCAGGCCGTGATCAGGGCAAGGTCCGAGGGCCGTCCGCGCGCCGCGCGGCGGCGGGCGGCGGGGGCGCCGGCGGCGTCGTTCACGTGCTGCTCCCTGGGTTCTCCGGCGTCGTCTCCGGAATCCGTCGAGGACGGCTCTCCCGCCTCGGGAACCACCGTGCCACAGGGGTCTGACACGCCCTCTCCGCCGGGAAGAGGCATTGTTCGCTTTCCATCGGGGCAGAGTGGTGACCTTGCCGCGTATTGATCGTCCCACTGCGGGTGGCTGGTGCATGGGACCGGCCACGGACTCGCTCACGCGCGCGTCATCCGCGGTGGAGTGGAGGCAGGGCCGGACTGCGCCCCATGGGCTGGTCCCTTGCCGGGCGCCGGCCCCTCCCGCACAAGCAGCTGCCCGAGCCCGACCAGATGAAGGACCCCAGCTTCGTCCAGCGCTTCCAGCCCATCGCCGCGCGCCTGCGCACAGCACTGGCCGCACGTCCCGCCGGCAAGAACTGACCTGGGAGACTGGCCCGCAACGCGTCCCCCGTGGGCCAGCCCTCCAGCTTCGCGGTCCTCTTGACCGGCTCGCTGCGCTGCGGGACGGCCGGTGCGCGCAACTATGCGCAACCACGTCGCAGGGGAGAGCACCATGACGTTACGGTTCGTCGGGATCGACCCGAACACCTGCGGCGAGGGATCGCCGACGGTGTGGGTGGAAGAGGAGAGCGCGGACCTGGTTCTCCAGGGCGAGGAAGCCGATGACATGCTCAAGTCCCTGGTCGGCTCCACCGAGTGGGTGGCCGGCCACAGGGCCGGGATCCCCGCGCACGAGCGGGTGATCCGGATGCCGGTCCGCATGGTGCCGATTCTGAGGGAGGCGTGCGATGCCGCTGAACGCGCAAGCGCTGAACACCGCGACGTTCGCTGACCTGCTCGCCGACACCCACCGCACGGCGGTCCACCTGGAGATGCGCGACGTCTACGCGGTCGGCGACGAGACGGATGACTTCGAGACCTTCCTGCGCACCGGAGTGCCGAACCTCGACCCCGGCCGCTCGTTCTGGCCGCAGTGGATGCCGCTCGTCAAGGACGCGGTCGCACGTGGCGTGGTGATGCGCCGCGCGCGGATCGTCTCCGAGCCGGTCACCGACTACATCCGCTACGAGCACGCCATCACCCCGCTCAACCTCCAGGCCGGAGAGGACGTGCGCTGGCTGCCCGCCGCCACGCGAGTACGGCACCCGCTCCCGTCAACGACACGTACAACCCTGGGGGCACCCCGGATGTCATAGAGGTGTCCGAGGAGGCGGGAGACCGCTTCTTCACGTCAGCTGAAAGCAGGGGGAGTCCGTGACGCGTACGCGTGCAGGCTTGGTCATGGCGACGGTCCTCGTCGCCGGTATCGCACCGGTGGCGCTCGGGGGAGCTGCGGCCGTGGCCGTGCCGGCGGTGAGCCGGGCGGAGGCCGCCGTGGAGCCCGGCACGGTGGTCCAGGACGGGGGCCGGACGAAGGTGTGGGCCGGCGAGGAGGGTCCGGGGACCGTCCGTTTCCGCGCCTCCTTGCCGGCCGGGGTGACCGGTCCGGTGACGGCGACGCTCGGATTTGGCAAGCCGATCTCCCAGTGGCCCGGCGCCGGCACCACCCCGAATCGTGTCGCGGCGAGGATGGACACGACCGCGTCGGTGGACGGGGCCGCCCCGGTGCCCCTCTCGTGGTACATGAACGATGACTACGAGAGGGAGCCGATAGCCGTCGACCTCCCCGCCGTCGAGGCCAAGGCCACCCTGGACTACGCCGTGACGTTCGACTTCGGCTCCTGGGACCGTTGGTTCGGTTCGTTCGACCTGTCGGTGACGCTGAAGGATGCCCAGGGGAGGGTGGTCTCGAAGGGCACTGCCGGTGTGGACGCTGTCCTTGGCACCCCCGAGGCGGGTCTGCGCGGTGCCGTCCACGCCCGCGACAAGGACGGCGTCCTGTGGCGGTACGAGGCGACCGGATCGGCCGACGGCAAGCTGACGGCGCGTCAGCGCGTCGGCGGCGGCTGGGGTATGTACACCGCGATCGTGCCGCTCGGCAACATCACCGCGGCAGGCCGGGGCGACCTGGTCGCCCGCGACAAGGACGGCGTCCTCTGGCACTACCAGGGCTCCGACAATCCGGACGCCCCCTTCAAACCCCGCGTCCGTGTCGGCGGCGGCTGGAACACCTACACAGAGATTGCCCGCGACAGCTACGGCTATGGCAGGCGTCTGGTCGCCCGCGACAAGAGCGGCGTCCTGTGGATGTACCACGTCAACTTCGACGGCAACTTCTATCCGCGCCAGCGCGTCGGCGGCGGCTGGAACGCCTACACCAAGATCAGTGGATACGCCGACGGCCTGGTCGCCCGTGACACGGCCGGCGTCCTGTGGAAGTACACCCCCAGCTCCGCCGAGCACCCGTCGAGCGGGCCGTTCGACGCGCGGGTGAAGGTCGGCGGCGGCTGGAACGTCTACAACACGCTCGCCGGCACCGAGGACCTCGGCCGTTTGAACGGCCTCGACCTGCTGGCCCGCACCCCCGGAGGCGACCTGTACGCCTACCAGCGCAAGCTGTCCGGACGCGGTTACGTTCCGGCGACCCGCACCAAGATCGGCTGGGACTGGGACATCTACAACCTCGTCCTCTGAGAGATCCGGCGGGAATCTTCGGGGCTGCGACGCCGTGAAACGGGCCACAGTGCAGCTCCGGGGGCCGCCCGCCCCCCCCGGTCGGGGTGGTCATGACCACGGGGCCGTGACATCCGTCCGGGGCCCGGGTTGGCCCCGGCATGCGCATGATGATCTCCAGCGCGGCCGCGGCCGCCCGTCCTCCGGGCGGGTGCCGCGCCCGCGCTCGCCACGGTCGACACCGCCCTGGCCCGAACGACGGCCGGCCTCAACTCGTGCGGGTACGACGTCGCGGGCGCGAACGTGAACCTACGGTCCGGCCCGGGAACCCGCTACGCCTCGCTCGGACACCCGACCCGTGGGGACGTCGACCGGAAGCCGAACGGCTGATACCGGGTCACCCTCTCTGAGCGCTCGCGCTCCGGCATTAGGGCCGGCACCACCGGATGGGTGGCCGAGCGCTACCTGAAGCCATCGGTCTGTATGCAGTTCGACTAGGGACTTGTCCGGCCGGTCATGTCGGACCGCTCGGCGTCAAAGGGCAGATGGATCACCGGCAGGCCACCTGCGCTCTCCCGCCGACCAGCACGGATTTAGGATTACGGGTGTGGATATACGAGGGGCCGTTGAAGAGCTGGCGGTGGAAGCCGAAGGGCAGATCCGTGACCACACGTGGGTCCTGACCCCCGCCGACCGTTCCGTCGCGGCGCAGGCCGCCGCCGACCTGGACGCCATCGTGGGCACCCTGGAGTCCCGGGAGGCCCTGTCCGAGGTCGAGCGGCTGGCACACCTGCGGGAGGCACTCGCCGCGGTGGCCATCGCCCTCGCCCACGTCCATGGACGCCTGGCCTGGTTCCTCGGCGCCGCGGCCACCGCCCTCACCCCCGTCCTGCACTGGCGCGCCCTGCCCGCCGAACACGGCCCCACCTTCGGCGCCGTCCTGCCGACCCTCCAGGAGTACGCGGAAGCCGAAGACGCGGTCCGCCGGCTCCACCGCACCCTCGCCAGCATCGCCACCACGGGTCACATCCGACTCCCACGGGATCCATGATCACCCGGACAGGACATAGTCGGCCGGGTCCGGGCGGGGGCGTACGTCCGCGTAGACCCGCGCCCGCACTCCGGGCACTCCCGGCCGTACGCATACCGAGGTGCTCCCGGAGTCGCCCACTGCTGCTGAAGGCCGTCCATCACCGCGCGGACGGTGTCGTCGCGGCGGGCCCTGCACGCCGCCTTCTGCGGAGACCTCGATCCGCTGGCCCGCGCCGCGCCTTCTACGTCCTGGCGGTCATCTGCGCTGGGCATCAGGCGTTTCCTGTGGTCACAGTAAGTACGGACGTGTACTGTCCCCGTTAGCTGTCGTGGTTCGGATCCTCCCTTTGCCCATGCCCTCGGCGTGGGCTTTTTTGCTGTGCTGTGCCGCAGGAACCAGGGCGATCACCT
>NZ_JBHXSA010000033.1:0-67664 GCF_042716475.1 Streptomyces sp. NPDC058671
GGCTCAAGCCGGGCCCACTGGCCGTTCGTCAGATCCCCACGCCTCACGAGACGTGATCATTCACGATCAAGATCGACTTTCGCAACAGGCCCTAGCCGGCTGGGAATGGTGGGTTGCTCCCAGGGGCAGCGGAGGTCCGCGGCGAGGGGCCGGGCGAGCCGGAGCTGGGTGTAAGCGACGATCAGGATCCAGGTCCAGCGGTCCGCTGCCTCGGGAGTGCGGAGTTTCGGGGTGGTCCATCCGAGGGTCTGCTTCGCGAAGCGGAAGGTGTGCTCCAGGTCGAAGCGGCGGAGAAATGCCTGCCAGAAGCGGTCCACATCGTCGGGGGTGGCTCCGGTCTTGGAGGACCATAACCACACCGGCGGGGCGTCCCGGTCCATCGATAGATGCTCGACCTTCAACCGCATCAACGTACCTTCGACCAACGGAAGTTCACCATCGTGGTCAAGCCAGGAAGAGCGGTGGGTGAGCCTTGGGTGGACCCGGTCCCATGCCTGGGTTTCGGCCTTTCCGTAGTTGGTGGTGTCAGTGACGGTGGTGATGGCGGGCTCGGGCCAGGTCTCCGGCTTGGTGAAGCGGAATTCCGGGCCGTGCTTGGGCGGCCGGCCGTTGACGCCGTGCATCCTCGGTGGTTTCGGCAGACGCATGACGCGGTCGGAGCGGACCCGGCCGACCAGCTCAACGGGGAGGTCGCGCAGGACCCAGGCCAGGCGGGTGACGTCGTAGCCGGCATCGCTGACGATCACGATATGCGGGTCCCCGGCCTGCCACTGGCCCGCGGCGATGAGCCGCTCAATGACCCCCCTCAACTGGGCGGCGGTGACCGCGGTCGCGTCGTCCGCCGGTCCGAGGCGGACCACGTCCAGGATCGCGGTCCAGGAGGTGGCGCCCGGCTCCAGTACGGCGACGAAGGAGTAGGGCCAGCCCGGAATGAACTGCGACGCCGTTCTCGCACGGCCATAGACGTGGCAGAACAGCCGCTCCGCCGAGCACGGCGCGTCCGAACGCAGCCACGGCGACACATCGACCGCCAGGATCAGGCGCCCGCCGTCGAAACGCGGCAGCGGCAGCCCGGCCAGCACCGTCCGCAGCCGGCCAACGTCGATGCGGCCGCGGTTCAAGCCGCCGTACATCGCTCCGTGCCCGCGACGATGCTCGGGCAACAGCGTCAAGTCCACCGGGGACTTCACCGCACCGTCCGCACACAGCACCGCGTCCGCCAGCTCGAACAACTCGTCGCGCCGAGCGGTCAGGCACTCGTAGAAGTCTCCCCGGAAGCGTGACGCTTCCGCGAACGCTTCCCGCCGGACATTGTGGTGCAGCAGACTCACCCTCGCGGCCTTCGTCGTGGTCACGTGTACTCCTTGGTCGGAGCACATGATCAGACGAAGGCCGCCCCCACGTCCGGCGAATCCCCAGGCGAGCGAACTCGTTCGAGACACCGTTCGACCTTGTGGCACCATGTGCGGCATGACGACCAACCGAAAGGTCCATGCCGCGTAGACGGCCAGGACGCATCCGGGCCGGGAGCCCGGACCGGCGGCAGTCACAGCGCTCAAGGCCGGCCATTGACCGCCTCTCCTCGCGAGCGCTGTCCGAGATCGTGCGCCTTGAACACAGCCGGAACTACCTCCAACCGGGCGACATCAGTGCGGCATTGCGCCTGTGGAAGGACTACGTTCACAGGCCCGCGCGCGAGCTCTGGCACGACGACGAGTTCGGCAACGTGCACTGGTACTGCTGCGGCAACCCTCTCGAAGGCCGTGCCCTACTCGACGGCGTGATCCGAGCAATGTCGCCTCGCGGAGCCCGCGAGCTCCGCAAGATCATCAAAGAGCTCGACGCCTTTATGGGCCCGCCCGATCCAGCCGCAGACCGCCGAAGATAAAGACCAAGCTCAGGGCCTGTCTCGAAGTCGGGCGTGAGCTTGTGACAAGATCGCGGGATGCTGCGACTGACCGATTTCATTATCGACTGCCCGGACACGATGAAGCTGGCGGCTTTCTACTCCGAGGTGACGGGCCGTCCGGTCAAGAAGGGCAGCTCCGAGGACTGGGCTGGCATCCAGTTCGGCGAGATCGAGCTGGCATTCATCCGGGTGGACGACTACCGCGCTCCGCAATGGCCCGACAGCGAGCACCCCAAGCAGTTCCACCTTGACTTCGAAGTGGACGAGATCGAGTCCGAGCAGCGTCGCGTCCTCGACCTCGGCGCGACGCTGAGGCAGGACTTCATCGGCCCCAACGGTTATGGCTGGCAGGTGTACACCGACCCGATCGGCCACCCCTTCTGCCTGTGCCGCAACAAGGGCGTGATCTGGACCGACCAGGGCCCGTCCTGGCCCGAGCGCGACTAATTCAGACATGTCAGACCTGCCCTCGCCGAGGAGGTCGAGGCCTCTCGCACGCCTGCCAGCGGTTGGAAGCGTGACCAACTCGCCACCTGGCCTCCGCCCGAGGGGTGGAAGCGCAAGCAGAACGCCGCCCTCGACGCCCGATGCCCCACCGCCCGGCACACCTGCGCGGTCTGGGCGAGGAGGTCCAGGGTGGGCACGGTGAGGAGGAGTCGGCCGCCCGGGAACCATTCCGGCGCGCAAGCTGCGGCCGGGATGGTCTAGCCCGATCCGGTTGGGAACGGGTACGGCGGTGGCACTGGATGGCGCAGGTCTCACCGACATGGATGCGAGAGAACGGGGTGATTCCACTGTCGCGAGGCTGCATTCGTGCAGGGGGGTGGCGCGCTGGCACGAAACCCGGAGATCGCAGCCAGGACGAACGGCGTACGGTCGTCTCCCGGCCTTCCTTTCGCCCGTGCCTCACTTCACCCACCGGGGCAAATAGACCGGTCGGTAGCAGCTGGGGCACAGTCGCCAGTCCTCGGGCTCATCCCGACGGTGCCGGAGGGACCTCGCCTGGGGCGCGGCGGGCAGGACGGACAGGTCCTCCATGGACAGGGGGCACAGAGGCGAACAGCATTGGGGACCTGCGGCGAGAAGTCTCGCCGCAGCCCCCCACGGCATCATGCGACTTTGCGTCTTGATCGACCGCAGCCGCAGCCGCAGCCGCAGCCGCAGCCGCAGCCGCAGCCGCAGCCGCAGCCGCAGCCGCAGCCGCAGCCGCAGCCGCAGCCGCAGCCGCAGGCGTCGCGCACCTGGTCTGTCCCGCGCCGCCGATTCTCGGCGGCGGCCGGGTCCTAGTACGAGCACACGAGGCGGGCGAGTTGCGGCCGGCTGCCAGGAGGGGGCGGGTGCACAGTCTCACGCACGATCTTCCACTCTGGTGTGCCATCGCGGCCGCCCCATGTGATGCGGTGGGCGGCGGGGCTTTCCGCGCGCCGGCCGGTGCTGGTGGGCAGGGATCGAGGTGGGATCGCCAAGTCGTCCCAGACGAGCCCACCCGCGGCATCAGCCTCGGCCTGCACCTGCTGCAGTAGCCGTTCCCAGTTCGACCGGCCGGCCAGCACCGGTGCGCTCGTAGACGGTTTTCCACGGCCCGTAGCGTTCAGGCACATCACGCCACTGCACCCCGGTTCGCCCCGGTGCAGGATGCCGTGGCCCATCTGGCGGTGATCGCGCCACCGCCCGCAGCGGTACTGCCTGTGGGCCAGTGGTTCCAGACGTCGCCACTCCGCCCTCTGCCAGATCCCCCCGACCAGTCACGCAAGAGCCGACGAACCCATAGGCGACATTGGTACGGATCAGCACCTGCGATGCCACCACGCCAACTCCGGCTCCGCCGTCGCATCGTGGTGCTTCGCCCGAGGAGTACCGCGTCCAGGCGCTCGACCTGCACCCGAAGTTCGCTGGCGGCCCTTGGCGGAAGCATGAACAGGGCATCCTGCAGCTTGTCCCGGGCCCAACCCTCGCCACAGCAGAGGCAGGTGAACTCCGCCTCCCGCGGTCTCCGCCGGCGCCTCGTGCCGTGGACGCGCACGGACCACACCCTCAGCGCCACCGCCACGATGCCCGCCGCAGGCTTCGGCGACATGAACGGCGACCGCAGGGCGGACGTCCTCGTCCGTGACCTGGTCGGACGCCTGTGGTTCCTGCCCGGTGACGGCAGTGGCCGGCTGGTCGGCACGGGTGGCTGGAACGCCTTCAACGTTATAGTCCGGCATGGTGACTTCAGCCGGGACAACCGCGAGGACGTGATCGTCCGCGAGGCGTCCACCGGCAGACTGTGGCTCTACCCCGGCACCGGGACCGGCGGCCTCGGCACACGCAAGCTGATCGGCACCGGCGGCTGGAACGCCATGAGCCGGATCGCCGCGTTCGGCGACCTGACCGGCGACGCGCGGGCCGACCTGCTCGCGGTGGAGAAGTCCACCGGCAGGCTGTGGCTGTACCCGGGCACCTCCACGGGCACCCTGGGTGCACGCAGGCTGATCGGCACCGGCGGCTGGAACGGCATGAATGCCCTGGCGGGCGTCGGTGACATGACCGGCGACGGGCGGGCCGACCTCTACGCCCGCGAGGCGTCGACCGGCAAGCTCTGGCTCTATCCGGGCAAGGCCGGCGCGCTTGCTTCGCGTGTGTTGGTCGGTAGCGGCGGCTGGAATGGCATGCCGACGATCATCGGCAACGGCGACTGGTCGGGCGACGGTCGACCGGACCTCGTCGCGACGAAGGCCGGCGACGGCATGCTGTACCGGTACGCGGGTACGGGCAGCGGCGGCCTCGGAGCCGGTGACTGGCTCGGCGGCGGTAACTGGTGGGACCTGAACGGAGCCTTCTGACCCTCGAAAGGGCCTCCGCTTCTGGGCGGGGCCTTTTCACACACCCGGCAAAGACCTCTGCAGTACTAGGCAGTTCGTTTGGATCATCGGGCAGACCAGAGGAAGATGCCCGCGATGTGGAGTCCGGCCAGGTAAAGGTCGCGGTCTTCTCGTAGCGGGTGGCGATGCCTCGCCACTGCTTCAGGGGTTGATGCAGCGCTCGACGGTGTTGCGCTGCTTGTATGCCTCGCGGTCGAAGGCGGGTGGCCTGGCGCCCGGCTGCCGCGTCGCAGACGGCGGCCGTTGATCGGCCGGAACGGGGATGCCGGCGCGGATCCCGCGCTTGCGCAGGTGCTCGCGGATCGCGCGTGAGGAGTACGCCTTGTCAGTCGGGACCACGTCCGGGCTGGTGCGAGGCCATCCTCGCCGTCGAGGGACGCGAAGGCGGGCCATGACGTGAGCGAAGGCGGGTGCGTCACCGGCCTGTCCGGCGGTGAGCACGAAGCCGGAGGTTGGCGATGTGGTGCCCGATCGGCACGGGGTCTCCGTCGACCGGGTCGCGCGGGCCGCCGTCGGACCACGAATCTGTGAGGAGAGTCCGAGCAACCCCAGACACACCGCGGCCCGGCCGCCGACGGGGGTCGGGGGCCGGGCTGATAGGGGCGCGAGGTCAGAAGGGCATGTGGCCCCGAATGCGGCGGCCAGCGGAGCCACTCTTGCCTACCGCCTTCGAACTGCTGCGGAACGGCTTGCTGAAGAGGCGGCCCAGCGGGCCGGGGGCCTTTCCGCCCGCGCGGGAGCCCAGGCCGAGGGTCTTTTGGGTGCCGCGCTCGGGGTGCTTGGAGAGGCGGGGCAGGAAGAACGCCAGAACGGCGAGTACCACGCAGACGGCGATGATTCCAGCGATCATCATGGTTGAACCCCACTTCTTCGGTGGTGCGGTGACGTTTCGTCGTGTGACCGCGCATACCCAGCGAACCTTCGTTCACGCCCCGGCTGTCACGCGCTTTGCGGCGCGGGCGGCGTCCCCGGGCGTGCCTCATTCCTCATACTCCGGGCCCTGCTCCCCGCTTCTCGGCCTCGCTGCTTTGGAGCGCGGGAACGGGAGATGCGTGATGTGTGAGTCGTACGACGAGTACGGGGCAGGCGGGCCAGCTGAAGATGTCGGTGGCAGCCTGGCGGGGGGCCCTCGCATCGAGCCTGGTCCCGGCGGCCGACGCGGGGCCGGGGGAGTGGTGACACCACCACACCCAAGTCCAGGAAGAATCCGCCGGACTGGTACGAGGAGATCTACGAGCGCCAGCGCAAGGCCCACTCCTCACGCGGCATCCGCGTCGAGCACGGCATCGCACACCTCAAGAGCCGGCGAGCACTCGCCCGCCACCACGGCCGCCGCGAGCACATGACCGACACCATCCAAGCCGTCGCCGGACTCCTTTCACGCCAGCAGAACATGACCCGCGGGGCTGGTCAGCCACGGTGACCACCAGGCCGAGCTGGACTTTCCGACGTCTCACCGCCCACCATGCACGAGCTCGTTAGGCAGGTTGGTTTGCATTGGCTGCTCCACCCGGCGGAGAAGGACGAGCCCGTCCACCGGTGCCCGTGCCGGGACTGATGGAGCTACCCGGCAAGGGCCGCACCGGCTGACCGAGCGAAGGTGGTGGTGCGGCCGACATACTGCCTCGGTGCACTGCGACCTGGTGGCCGGTGTCCTCCTGCGGAGGCCAGCGTCACCGCGCCCCCGCCGTAGCTGGCCCTGCAACACTGCGCTGTGACAGTGCAACCCCTTTTTGCGCCCCTGACCTGCTGATTTAGGCTGAACGCTGCTTCCATGACTTGCGTCGCAGCAACGCGTGGTTCGGTCGGCACGTGTCCCTGGTGTAACCGAACCTGGCGTAGCGTGTGTAATCGCCGGGGGCGTACCGGCAACGTCTACGCTCCCGGGGGGAGTGGGGGCGGAGCGCCTGCTGGTCCCCCCGAGGAATCAGAATGTGGAGAGGCCGTTCCAGCTCCAGCCGATCTTGACGCGGCTCTTCAGGCCGCCTGTGCCGTTGCCGTCGTACCGCCACAGGACACCGGCGGCATCGCGGGCGAGGACGTCGGGAATCCCGTCGCCGGTGAGATCGCCGGCGCCGGTCAGGGTCAGGCCGTTCCACCCCCAGCCGATCTTGGTCCTGGCGGTCATTCCTCGGGTGTAGAGGAAGAGGTCCCCATTGCTCTTCTGCGCGAGGACGCTCGGGCTGCCGTGGTCGTCCAGGGAGCCGATACCCGTCAGCCGGTAGTTCTGGTAGGCGTCTCCCCGCAGGTAGCGGGGCTGGAGCCCGCCCGCGCCGTCACCGTGGTAAATCCACAGGGTGCCGGCGGGGTCGACGGCGGTAACGTCCGGAGAGCCGTCGCCGTTCATGTCGCCGGCGCCTGCGAGACGGAGGTCCTTCCACCCCCAACCGATCTGCACCTTGGGCATGAACCCCCAATAAGATCCGTCGAGCCGCCACAGGTCGCCGGAGGCGTCCTGGGCCAGCGCGTCGGCCCAGCCGTCCGCGTTCAGGTCGCCGACCGCCGTGAAGCGGGCCCGGCGCTGTGCGCCGGGCCCCTCCTTTCGTTCCGGCCGACGGCGGCTGCGACCCCCGCGTCCCTAGTGCCGCATGAGAGAACCTTCACCCTGTTTCCCGGTGAGAGGATCCCTGGCAAGCACTGGGACTGAGGGTCTCGGATCGCACGGGTGGGTAGGCGTCGCGCCCTGCGCCGGGGACAACGGTGTGTGCCCCCGCCTTGCCCAGCCCGACACGGACCTGTGCGCCGTCTGCCTCGGGGGTGAACAGCCGACCTGCGCTGCGGATGCGGGCGCGGCGTGGCTCCGGGCATGCTCAGCCTGGCCTGCGTCCAGCCGCCTGTCACCGTGGACGTCGGCCACTGCCGGGTTTCGACGGCAAGGGGTGCGGGCGGGTCCCGCAGACCGCTGATCTCTGCGGTCGATGCAAGATCGAAGCGGAGCCCGTCGAGGCCGCTGCCGCTGCCGCATGGGAGAGGGTTCGGGACGCCGCCATTGCCGCAGCCCAGGCAGCGGAACCCGACCCCGCGCCCTTCTATGCCGCTGACCAGCGATCTCCCGCCTTTCGCCCCTTCCTGGGCCTCCCTCCGAGCGCCTGTACCGGTGACCGCGCCTCAGATCGCCGGACAGCGACCCGACGGGACGTCTGAGCGCACCGTCTCCAACTTCGCGAGATTTCCGAAGTACCACGGCGACCTGCTCCGGAGGTTCCACGCCGTCTGGCCGACAGCTCCGCCTCGCTCGCGCCCGGCGGGATCACCGTTCCGGTAGATCTGCCCACCGCTCTCGGCGGGCTTGGCCCGCCGCTGGCCGACGGCCCTGGCTCGCTCGCGCCCGGCGGGCCCACCGTTCCCGCCGGTCTGCGGAGCGGCTGGCTCCGATTCGGGTCGCGCGCTGCGGAATCCCTTTGTCAGGGGGTAGCAATCGCTTTCTGTGCCGGGCATGCTGACGGCCACAGCGCCGACCGCCGGGCGCTCTTCCCCGGGAGGTCCGCCCGCCTTGCACTCCTCCGTGCCCGCTTCCCTGCTGTCCCGACGCGGTCTGCTGCGTGCCGCCCTGGGCACCGCCGCTGTCGCACCGCTCGCGGTGCCGCTCGCCGCGACGCCCGCGCGCGCCGCCGACGCGTACAACGCGCTGCGCGTGACGTGGCGGCAGCTGATCCTCGGTACGAACGTCACTCCGACCGCCGAGCCCTTCGCCTCGAAGCTCGCCGCGCTCGGTGACACCGCCCGCGGTCTGCGCTCCTCCATGGCCCGGACGAACGGCTCGCTCTGGCCGGACCTGCCCTACGCGGACCCCGAGCCGGACACGGACGCCGAGTCGTACACGTACTCCGGGAACCTCAACACCAGTTACAACCGGCTGCGCACCCTTGCCGAGGCGTACTCCCAGCCCGGCACGGGTCTCACCGGCGACACGGCCCTGCGGGCCGAGATCCTCGCCGGGCTCGACCACCTCCAGGACCAGGCGTACCACGCTACACAGGCCCGTTACGGCAACTGGTACAACTGGCAGATCGGCATTCCGCAGGCGCTGCTCGACATCGACATCCTGCTGTACGACCACCTCGGTGCGACCCGGATCGCCGAACACTGCGCCGCCGTCGACCACTTCGTCCCCGACAGCGCCGTGGCGAACTACACCGGCACGTCCACCGGCGCCAACCGGGTCGACCTGTGCCGGGTCCTCGCGCTGCGGGGCGTCGTCGGCAGATCCGCCGCGAAGCTGACCCTGGCCCGTGACGCGCTCTCGCCGGTCTTCCCCTACGTCACGAGTGGGGACGGGCTCTTCGCCGACGGGAGCTTCATCCAACACACCTACGTCCCCTACGCGGGTTCGTACGGCGCGGTCATGCTCGGCGGTCTGTCGCTGCTGTTCGCGCTGCTCAAGGGTTCGCCTTGGGAGGTCACCGACGGCGGCCGGCAGGTGGTGTTCGATTCGGTGGAGAGGGCGTACGCGCCCTTCCTCTTCAACGGTCTGGCCATGGACGCCGTATCGGGACGGGCGATCAGCCGGGGGATACAGAAGTCGGACACCCGGGGCGTCCGTCAGGACGACCATCTGCGCGGCCACGCGATCATCGCGTGCGTCGCGCTGCTCGCGCAGAGCGCGTCGGCGGCGGAGAAGGCCCGGTGGGAGGGAATGGTGAAGGGCTGGATCGCCCGCGACTACTACAGTCCGCTGCTCGCCAGCCCCGCGCTGGGCGTCGCCGCGCTCGCCCGCCTCAAGACCGTCGACGACGGCGCGGCCGCGGTGAGCCCCGAACCGTCCGGCCACCGCCTCTTCTCCGGTATGGACCGGGCCGTGCACCGGCGCGCCGGTTGGGCGGCCTCGCTCTCCATGGCGTCGAACCGGATCACGTACTACGAGAACGGCAACGGCGAGAACCTGCGCGCCTGGCATAGCGGCTCGGGAATGCTCTACTGGTGGGGCGACACCTTCGCCAACGGCCAGTACAGCGACCACTTCTGGCCGACGGTCGACCCGTACCGGCTGCCCGGCACCACCGCCTCCCGCAAGCCGCTCGCCGACGGTGAAGGCGGCACCTGGGGCGCGGCCCGGCCCGACGTGCGCTGGGTGGGCGGGACGACCGACGGCACGCACGCGGCCGTGGGCCAGTACCTCAAGGGCCTGTCCTCCACGCTGCTGGCCAAGAAGTCCTGGTTCTTCCTCGACGACGCGATCGTCTGCCTGGGCTCCGGGATCCACGGGCGCGACGGCACGGGCGTCGAGTCGGTCGTGGAGAACCGCAACCTCGGTGAGGCCGGCGTACACGCCTTCACCGTCGACGGCACGCTCCAGCCGACCACGCTCGGCTGGAGCGCCACCCTCACCGGCACGCGGTGGGCGCACCTCGCCGGTCACGCCGGGTACGTCTTCCCCGGCGGCGCCCCGGTGTTGAAGGCCCTGCGCCAGGCCCGGACGGGCACGTGGTCGGACATCAACAAGGGCGCCGTGACCGATCCGGTCACCCGCCGGTACCTCACCCTCTGGTTCGACCACGGCACCGATCCGACCTGGGCCGCGTACTCCTACGTCCTGATGCCCGGCGCGAGCCAAGCACAGACGGCCGCCCGCGCGGCCGACACGAACTGGCTCACCGTCCTCGCCAACACCAAGGAACAGCAGGGCGTACGCGTTCCCGCGCAGGGTTTCACCGGCATCAACTTCTGGCTCGGTGGCACGGTCGGCGACGTCACCGCGGGCGCCCCCGCGTCCGTGCTGATCCGGGAGTCCGGCACCATCGCCACGGTGTGCGTCTCCGGCCCCCTGCGCGACGGCGCGACGATCGACCTCACCTGGAACCGCCCCGTGTCGGCGGTACTGTCCAAGGACGCGACGGTCCAGGTGGTGGCCACGGGTTCCGTGCTCCAGCTCCGGATCACTCCGGGAACGCTCGCCGCCACGCACAAAGCGGTGGTCAGGCTCGCGTGAGACCGGCCGCGACGGACCTGCGTGCGCGCGGGGGAGGGCGGCTCGCTCGGGCTCTACGGTGGGCCGATGCGACCTACTCCCGGGAGGGCCCTCCTCGCGTCGCGGCGCGCGCCCGAGTCCTGAAGCCGGGGGCTGGACGATCGCGGCCGTGTTGGAGGGCCCCGGCTACGACCCGTGACGCAGCCGATCAGCGGCCTGGCGGCCTAGGGAGCGGCGGAGCTGGGTGATGGCCGGGGCGCTGTCCGCCCTGGGCATCTGCCGACCGCGGGGGGACTGCGCCGCCTGGGCGATGGACGCGCCGCTTACTCCCACATGCGCCGGCGCAACGGCGTGAGCGTGCAGGTCGTCACCATCCCGAAGCCCAGCTCCTGTGGATCTGGCAACCTTGCCGGGCCGCGCTCACGATCTGACCGCCGCACGCACCCACCGCATCATCCCAATCTGCGAACGCCAGGGCCCCCATCGTTGCCACCCGCGCCTACATCGGCGCCGGCTCCTGGGTCACCACCGCCATCCGCCGCTCGCCCAACGGCGAACTGTCACCGACCGACGGACGCTGAACCGGGCACTCGTCCAGGCACGCGCTCCTGTCGAACGAGGCATCGCCCGCCTGAACTCCTGGCAGATCTTCCGCCGGAGCCGCTGCGGCCCGAACCGTGTGCCGGAGCCGCTGCGGCCCGAACCGTATGACGGACATCGCCGCCGCGGTCCTCACCATGGAGAGGCAACGCTGAAGGGGCTCAGTGAGCCAGCGCGGCACTGGCGGCGAGTGGGGGGATGAGCACGGGGTCGCGGAGGGCGGCGCCGATCGCCTCGAGCGCGGGAAGAGCCGCTGTGGCGGCGCTGACGTTGTGGGCGGGCGGCCGGGGGCGTCGGGCGCGCCAAGCAACGGCCCGCCATCCGGACCAGGCGCGGGCGCCGGTAGCGGGGAAGGGTGGTGATGCCGGTCACGGCCCGAATGGGATCATGCGGAGCGATGCCAGTAGTCATGTGAGGCGGGGTTTCCTGGGCAGGCGGCCGGGGGCTGGACGAAACGGAGGGGGCGTCGAGCCGCCCGGGAACCTGTGTTCCGCAGTCGGCCGGGTCTCGCGCCCGACCATGGTGAAGCGGCGCGGCCTCGCACCGCTTCAACCAGCGACTTTCTCTGCTGGTCGGCCGGGGGCGCAGCCGGGCTTTCGGCGTAAAATGGTGTGAATGAGGCCACTCCGATATGAGCTGGTGTTCTCCGACGACACGGGTACTGCCCAGGACATCGCCATCGTCGAGCGCACCTCTTCCAAGGGGCCCGGCGGCCACCCTGTCTACGCCGATCCCACCGGCATCGTCCGGGCGGAGATCAGTGACCGGGACGAGGTGCGCATCCTCGCCTCAGGCGGGCACCAGGCTCCGACCCAGCACGTCCTGGCCCGCCGTCTCGCCGAAGCCGATCCGAAAGATCCTGCCGACCCCTCCACCTCCGCGGCCTGACTCCCCGTTCCGATACGGCCACCTCCACGATGCCCCTCGGGATCAGTCCATCGGGATCAGTCCAGGGGAAGGGCAGGTGCTGGCGGGACCGGATGCGCTGTCCGCGTTCGCGCTCGTCCCTCCTGCTTCCGGTGCACGGCGCGCGCCTGGTCCAGCAGCTCGGCGCGGCCGGCGCCCCGGCGGGGCCGGCGCGGTGGCATCAGAGCTTGTCGGTGTCCTGCGGTTCCAGGGGGTGGAGGGCGGGGCCTTGGAGGACGTCGCCGTCGATGCCGAAGCGGGAGCCGTGGCAAGGGCATTCCCAGGTGCGTTCCGCGTTGTTGAAGGCGACAAGGCAGCCAAGGTGGGTACACACGGCGGAGACGGCGTGGAGTTCGCCTTGGTCGTCGCGATGGACGGCGCAGGGTTTGCCGTGGGCGCGCACCACGGTGCCCTCGCCGGGGCGCAAGGAGGCGACCGGACCGTTGCTGCCGTCTCCGAGCGTGTCGAGGCGGCCCTTCACGAAGTGCTTGCCGGTGTCCCACTGGGCCTTGAGGAAGGCGGGGGCGGTCCGGACGGCTGGTCCCAGGCGGCGGGGATCGTAGAACTCGGCCCACGGCGCGCGAGGGGCTGCCGTGATGAGCGAGGCGAGGAGCTGTCCGGCCAGTACGCCACCGGTCATTCCCCATCCGGCGAACCCGGTGGCGGTGTAGACGTTCTTGCTTCCGGGATGCAGGGGGCCGATCAGCGGGACGGAGTCCGTGGCACTGTTGTCCTGGGCCGCCCACCGATGGGTGGTCCTGAAGCCGGGGAAGCGCTGCTCGGCCCAGGGCTGTAGCCGGGTGTAGCGGGCCCCGGTGTCCTCCCCGGATCCGGGTGCGAAGGCCTCGCCGGTGATGATCAGCAGCTGCCTGGGGGATGTGGTGCCGTTCGACGATGGGGTCGGGCGCCCGGTCCTCGACATACGAGCAGTCGGGGGTGGCCAACGCGACAAATGCCTCATCTTTTCCGGTGTGCCCCCAGTGTTGGTCAGCCGGCGCCTCACGGTCTACCGCTCCTGCGGAGTCTGTCCCTGCCTGTCCCTGCCAGACGAGCGGCGATCATCTGAACGAGCTGCGAGTTCCCATGGCACGGCACAGCCAGAACGCAGGTTGCAGCGCTGCTGTGGGACTGGCGCGAGCGGCCGCCCGCGACCTCCGCATTTGCCGTCGGCCGGGTTCTCAGAGCGGCTTCGATCCATGGCCCCGGCGGCGTGTCGTCTGTTCGTTCAGTACGAAGCCCCTGCACTCGGCCAGGGGCCGCTATCCCTCTCGCGCCCAGCGCCTCGCCCACGCGGGATCACCGAGCACCCTCCTCTGCCCAACCCTCAGGTGCTGACTCCTGCTCCGGTATCGTTTCGGCCCGCCCCGAGGGATCGGGGTGTGAATCCCTACTTCTCGCGCCGTGACGATCAACGTCCGACCTGGCCCCGCGAGTTTCGCGGTGACCACGGAGGCGCCGGGCTGCGCCGCTCTTGACAGCGGCCTCAAGGGCCCGGGGAAACGGAGCCATCAGCCCGGCGCCCGCGTCATCACCGCGGACCCCGCAATGGACAGCGATGCCGCTCTTTGAGGAGGGCTTGACGGCCAGGGGGGACCCAGGCATTCGCTGTCCTGTGCGACGTGACTGGGGACACGGACGGAGCGCGGCGACCACAAGGAGGCCGGACCACATGGTGCCTTCCGTTCTCATCGGGAGGCACCTGCTTCCGGCTCTGCTCGATTTTTCATGACCTGGTTCGACCTCACCACCAAACTGGTCGGCCTGCTTGCCACCCCGATGCGCCTGGTCGTCGTCGACGAGGCCCAGCGCCTGAACGGCGACTGCATCGAGCTGCTGCGCCACTTCCATGACCACCCCAAGACCCGCTTCGCCCTGCTCTACGTCGGCGGATACGGCTGCTGGGAAGTCCTGTCCAAGGAGGCCGATGCTCCTCCCAAGTCCTCCGCCGCCTGCCCTTCTCCCCCCTGGCCCTGGCGAAGGTCCCGGCCCTGATGCGCCGCTACCACCCGATCTACGCCGACGCCCCTGACGAACTGCTGGTCGAGGTCGACAACTCCTACGGCCACGGCACCATGCGCGACTGGGCCGTCTTCACCCACACCGCCGCCTCCCTGTGCGCCGAGCAGAACCTGGACACCGTCGACGAGACCACGGTCCACAACGCCTACTCCCTTCTCGGCGGCGGCCTGCGGGACTGAGACCCTGCCCGCCGCCGAGCAGACCCAACACCCCGCCGCCCGGCCCGTCGTCCCGCGCCGTACCGTCCGCGTCGTCATCGACGCCGGCGACGACCCCAACCTCAACCGGCGCCTGGCCGTGCTCGAAGCCGCGAGCCGTACCCGTTTGGATGAAGGGCTGGTCGAAACCACATGCCATGCTCTGATGTGAGCCATGGTCCCTTCAGGCAGGAAGAAACCCGGCGAAGGGTACATGTCATGCATATCAGGGGTATCGGAACGGTGCTGGGTGCAGCCGCGCTTACCGTGGTGACCCTTCCGGTCAATGCTCACGCCGCGTCCATCGCCTGTGGCGGGGGCACGTCGACCGGCCGTGTGGCGGTCAACAGCTGCATCAGCGCCCAGAGGCAATGGCTGGGCGACGTCCCTTACCGGGAGGTCACGGCGTATGTCACGCTACGGAACACAGGACCCAGGGCGGTAAATGTTTCCTACGAGGCATATTGGCGGACTCCGGGCCTTGACTGGAAGAAGTTGGGCAGCAGCCGTATCTCGGTCGGGGCGGGTGCGACTGTGGGTCCGGTCGAGGGGGGAAGCAAGGACCGGGCATGCGACAGTGTCAAGGTCGAAATCCGAGTGCACGCCAAGGTCAGCGGCGGTTCCTGGAGCGGCTGGTCCCCGGCATCCACCAAGCAGTGCCAGACCTGATCGCTGAGGCTGCCTGGAGCGTGGGGCGGGGCTTGGCTGCGTCAGTACCCGCCGAAGCTGAGCCCGCCTGTGAAACCGCCTGTTCCGCCGGTGGCCGTGCCACCGCCCCAGTTGCGGGATGGGGGGCTTGGCGGGGGCGATGTGAAGGTGCGGTAGTCCTCGGAGAACAGTTCCCGCCACCAGCTCTCGAAGCTCACGCCTTCCAGCTCACGCTCCGTCTGAGTGATCGCCGTGCTGTCCCACTGCAGCTGGGTCGGCTTCAGGACTTTGAGCGCCTGGCGCAGACCCGGCAAGCCGAGGGGTCCATTCACCTGCGGCGAAGTCAGGGCGAGGCTGTCGCCGGCGGATAGGTCGTGCCGGAAGATGTGGGCAATCGGCTGGCCGTTCGTTGCCGCCGATGACCAGCCCCAGATGGGCCGTTCGGCGAGCTCGGCCCGGCGGTGGCGGGCCTTAGCTGCCTGCCGTGCGTGTTCGGCGGCCTTGTCCTTTTCGGCATCGATCGCTTGCAGGATCTCTTTGCGGACCGGCTTGTAGGCCTCACTGGCCTCCTGGATGACCCGCTCGTAGCGCTTCCGGGTCTGCTCCCAGTTACGCAGGGCGAGGGGCGCGGCGAAGCGCCTCCACTGCGGAACGGAGCTGGCACGACGGTGGGCGGCGATGAGCTCGGCGCAGATGTCGTCCATGGCGGAGGCATAGGCGACGGCGCCTTCGACCCAGCGGCGGCAGGTCTGTGCCGTGCACGGCACAAGGCAGCTCATCACTGTGGCGGTCCGGATTTCGACACCCGCCCTGTCGAACAGGAACTGTCGGGCCGCGTCCTGCCGCTGAGGGGTCCGCACCAGGAACAAGGGGCCTATGTGTACTGCGCGCCATGCGTCGTAGCGCCATGGGTACTCGTGTTCCAGGACATGAACTTTGCCGTCCTTGGGGCCGACCAGTGGGGCGGCTTCCTGCAGGGGCAGCGCTGGCTTGTATGGGGAGAGGGACGGCAGTACTAAGCGACTCATCGGCTCCACCCCCGTGTTCTGGTGCCTCCATGGTGCCGTCCTACCCGCCCGCCAGGCAACGCCTCCACCGCCTGTTGCTCGTATGGCGCGGGATCAGGCGATCCACGCAAGCGGTCATCGATCTTCGGGGCCGCACATGGCGCACCGCGCTGGTCATCGGGCCGCTGCTCCCTCAGACAACTGATGGGACGCAGGAGTCGGTGACACCAACCGCACGTCGCGCGCTGCTGGTGACAAGCAGCGCGCCGATCTATGACAACCGACGCGCTTCACTCGATCGAATCCGCAGGTCAGTGGATGCCGACGGTGACAACTCTCGTGCTTCGGCTCAATCCGGCGGGCCGTCGTACAGTGCGCTGACGACGGCCCGCTTCTGAATCCGCACTACGAATGCGAGGCCGAAGATGACCACCCCCTGGCCCCCCCGCGTACCGCCAGCCGCCCG
This sequence comes from Streptomyces sp. NPDC058671, assembly GCF_042716475.1. Taxonomy (NCBI): domain Bacteria; kingdom Bacillati; phylum Actinomycetota; class Actinomycetes; order Kitasatosporales; family Streptomycetaceae; genus Streptomyces; species Streptomyces sp. NPDC058671. The sequence continues at coordinate 16,525 of NZ_JBHXSA010000033.1, forward strand.
CTCGCCACGCGCGTCGCCGTGCTCCGGGAGCCGGCCGACCCCGCGCGCATCGGGCGGCGCGTCGTACGGCGCCGGGCGAAGGGGATGGACGTCGGCGCCGTCGCGGCGGTCCTCGAGGACGCCCGCTTCGACGTACGGCAGGACTCCCGCCACGAGGACCTGGTCGACGACCTCCGCGGCCGGGCGGAGCTCGCGGAGTGGGAGCGCCTGGACCAGCTGCTCGCCGCCGCGCCGCTGGGCACCGTCTACGACCCGGAGAGCGACGGCGTCGTCCAGGCCGAGCTCGCCGCCGAAGCCGCGGCCGCCGCCGACCGCGAGGCCGCCGTACGCGAGGCACCGCGGATCGCGGCCCGCGCCGACGAGCTCCAGGCGCTGCGCGAGCTACACGCCTTGGAGCAGACCGAGCCCCGCGACGGGGACGAAGCCGCGCGCGACGAGCTGACCCGGCGAGCCGGCGGGTACGTCCAGGCCGACGTCGACGCCTGGCTCGCTCACGCCCTGGCCGCGCACCTCGGGCACTACCGCGACCCGGGCGCCCGTGAAGCTGCCGCCGACCTTCTGACGCCGCCGGTCCTCGCCCACGCCGCGCTGCTCGCCGAACTCGCCCGGCTGGTCCCCGGCGCCCGCGCCGACGAGCTGGCGTTAACGACTTCTTAGCCTGCGGCTCCGAGCAGCAGCAGTGTGTGCGGCCACAGGTCGTTGAGGACAGTGGGGTCGTTCTTGAGCTTGGCGAACATGATCAGTCCTTCGAGGTGGGCGACCACGGCTCGCGCGGTGGCCGCTGTGGCTCGCTCGCGGGGGACGGTTCCCTCGTCGGCAGCGTCGTTGAGGGTGGCGGCGACGAGTGCGATCTGTTCGTCGAAGATCTCTTCCAGGCGGGTCTGCACGGCGGGCTCCTGGGTGGCCAGCTCCAGTGCGAGGTTGCCGAGGAGGCAGCCGTCGACCGTCCCCGAGGTCTCCTTCATCCGGCGCTGGAGCTGCGTCATGGTGTCCAGGAGTCGCTTCAGGCGGTCGAGGGCGGGGCCGGTGGCGCCCAGCTCGGTGGTCCAGCAGCTGCGTTCGGCGTTCCAGTAGGCGTTGACGGCCTCGACCGTCAGCGCCTGTTTGGATTCGAAGAAGTGGTAGAAGCTGCCCTTCTTCACCTCTGCCTTGGCGCAGATTTCAGCAACGCCGAGGTTGCTGTAGCCGCGGCTCTGCATCAGTTCACCGGTGGCGTCGATGAGGCGTTCGCGTGCCGTGCTGGTGCGTCCCATGAGGCTGAGTATACGTCCGGTCAACTACCCGACTCGCGAGCTAGTAAATAGTTGACCGGTCGTCTAGAGTCAGGTTTGTTGCTCCGCGTACCGCTACACAGAGAACGAAGGGACATCCGTGTCCGCGCCACTTTCCGTCGTTATTGCTCACCACAGCGGCTACGGCCACACAAAGCGCCAGGCCGCCGCCGTCGCGGCCGGCGTCGCTTCGGTCCCCGGCGTGCGCGCCGACCTGCGGGACGTCGCCACTCTGGACGACAGTCTCTGGGCGGCTCTCGAGGAGGCTGACGCGATCATCTTCGGCTCGCCCACCTATATGGGGTCCACCTCTGCTGTCTTCCAGCGGTTCGCCGAGGCCAGCAGCAAGGTATGGGCCGAGCAGGGCTGGCAGGGCAAGCTCGCCGCCGGTTTCACCAACTCCGCCGGCATCAACGGCAACAAGGACAACGTGCTGCTGTCCTTGGCCGTCCTCGCCGCGCAGCACGGCATGACCTGGGTCTCGCTCGGCCTGCTCCCCGGCTGGGCCTACACCTCTACCGGCAGCCCGGACGACCTCAACCGCCTCGGCGGTTTCGTCGGCGCCATGGCCCAGTCCTCCTCCGACCTCGGACCCGACCAAGCCCCCACCGACTCGGACCTACGCACCGCCCACCACCTCGGCGCCCGCGTCGCCCGCACCACCCTGCAGTTCGCCCACGGCCGTGAAGCCGCCGCCCTGGTGGTGACCGCATGAGCGGCCCGGGCCGGCTCGGCGATCTGCTGGGCATCGAGCACCCCATCGTCCAGGGCCCCTTCGGCGGCGGACTTTCCTCCGTCGCCCTCACCGCCGCGGTCAGTGAGGGCGGCGGCCTCGGATCCTACGGCGCGCACATTCTCACCCCCACCGCGATCACCGAGCTCGTCACCACCCTGAAAGCCGCCACGAGTCGGCCGTTCGCCGTGAACCTCTGGGTGCCACTGGAGGGCGAGCGCTCCGCACTGCCGGACAACGCCGTACTCACCGCTCACGTCGAGCGGCTCCGTCCCTACTACAACGAACTCGGCGCCGCAGCCCCCGCCTACGAGGAAGTCCAAGCCCTGCCTGACTTCGACGACCAGATCGACGCACTCCTCGCCGCCGCGCCGCCCGTCATCAGCTTCGTCATGGGCATCCCGCCTCGCCGCGTCGTCGACGAGGCGCGCCGTAAAGGCATCGCCCTGATCGGCACGGCGACGACAGTGGAGGAAGCCGTCGCCCTCGACGACGCGGGCCTCGACGCCATCGTGGCCTCGGGCAGTGACGCGGGCGGGCACCGCGGGGCGTTCCTCGCACCCGTACGGGAGTCGCTGGTCGGCACCTTCTCGCTGGTGCCGCAGATCGCCGACGCCGTGACCGCGCCCGTCATCGCCGCTGGTGGTATCGCCGACAGCCGTGGCATCCGGGCCGCCCTCACCCTCGGCGCCGACGCCGTGCAGATCGGCACCGCGTTCCTCGCCACCCGGGAATCCGGCGCGAGCGACGCCCACAAGCGTCAGCTCGGGACCCCAGCGGCCCGTACGACCGTCCTCACCCGGCTCTTCTCCGGCCGCACCGCCCGCGGCATACCCAACCGGTTCGTCCGCGACATGGCGGCGTACGAGGACGCCGTGCCTCCATATCCCATCCAGAACGCCCTGATGCAGCCCATCCGCCGGGCCGCCGCCGCCCAGGGAAGGCCGGAGTACGTGAATCTGTGGGCCGGACAGGCGGCAGCGCTGGCCGGCGATGACCTGGGTGCAAGGGAGTACCTGGCCCACTTGGTCAAGGAGCTCCCAAGTCAGGGCCTCCCCCTCGGATCACCTCGAGCCCGTTGAGGAAGCCCGCGTAGTGGAGTGCGGCCACGTGCCGCCGTGATCGAGTGCCGGCGCCCTGCACGGGCACTCGATCACGACGTCGGCGCCAGGCGATCTGGTCGACCGGCTAACCGCACCGCGGCTTTTGGGGCCCCAACGTCTCCTCCGCCACCGAATTCCTCGACTGGTAGAACGCCCCGTGTATCGGCATCCCCATCACGAACGTGCAGAACATCGTCGCGCTGACCAGCATCGGAGTGCAGGGCATCCTCAGCGCAGACCAGAATCTGCAGTGTGCCGAGAACGGCGACGCTCAGGGGGACCAGCCACTGTCCCACCTCATCGACCCACTGCCCCTTCTCTCGCAGAACGGCGATAACAACCCCTGACCACCCAGCTGTGGCCGTTGGTCAGCCCGCATTAGCAGTTGATCGACGGCACCGCGGAGGGCACGGATTCAGGTTGAAAGACAGCTACTAACCTTGTTCCCTATCTTCCGTCCGCGTCGTAGGGCGGGGACGGAAGGTCCCAGACGGCGTCTGACCGGCTGACGATCTTTCGAAGCTCGCGGGCACTTCGTGGCGATACGGCCTGCATCACGGTGTCGAGGAGGGCTCGGGCTTCGAGAGGGTTGCCGCAGCAGTACCAGTGCACGTCGCCCCACTCGTAGTCGTGCCACAGATCGCGCTCGGGCTGGTGGGCGTAATCCTTCCACTGGCCTACAGCCGCGCTGACGTCGCCTGGCTGCAGATAGTTGCGGGTGTGCTCAAGACGGATGATCTCGGACAGTGCACGCGAAGACAGGCCGTCGATGACTGGCCTTGCACCTGTTGTCCGGCGGCTGCAAGGGGCGCCGGCACGGATCTGTCCTGGCCGTCTACGCGGCATAGACCTTTCCGTGATGCCGAGACCGACCACCCCGCCGTCGCCCTCAAGAGGCGCCGCGCCGTCGCCACCCGGTACGACAAACTTGCGGTCCGCTACGAGGCGACCGTGCTGGTCGCAGCCATCAACGAATGGCTGTGATCACCACGTGGCCACGTCTCAAGCCCATACCGCTTTGACCACCGCGTGGCCTGCCGAAGCCGCCTGCCCGTAGAACTCTTGGAGGTCCCTGTGATGTTCGAGGTGTTCCTGCTTTGCCCAGCCGAGGGCACTGAACCTTGTCTCGACGACGCTCCACAGCTCGTCGAGATCGACAGCGAGGCGGTCGCCACGCACATCACGACCGGTTCGGACTGGTGCCTGATCGTGGAGTCGTCGGACCTCTTCGCGGGATACGACATGGCGAAGTCAGGCCGCGTCGAGGTGGCGCTGATCAGCGGCAAAGCACCCGTACGCGGTTCACCTCGGCGAGACGGTGATGGCAGTCAGCGAAGAGAGTGTCCGGACAGCGGGCGGATCGCACTGGAGATTGCTCCGGCCTGCTCTTGGACCCCGATGGAGCCGGCGTCGGGCACGGGCTGAGCGCGGACGGTGCAGTGGTCAGGCCGATCTCAGAGGCGAGCCGTTTCGGGCGCTTGAGACGTGGTCGGCCTGGTCCTGGCCAGGTGGCTTGTCGTCGGCGTTCACGGTGCGGCCGCCCAAGTGTCACGCCAGGGCATTGCGGCCTCCTGATCCGTGGTCGCCGCCTACTGCGCGACAACGGCCTTCGCCGCCTGCGCCTTGGCCGCGTCGACCCTAACGAGCCGTGCATGGTTGGCGGTGAGACGTCGAAAGGTGCAGGTCACCGTGGCTGACCGGCCCCGCGGGTTATGTTCTGCTGGTGTGAAAGGAGTCCGGCGACGGCTTGGATGGTGTCGGTCATGTGCTCGCGGCGGCCGTGGTGGTGGGCGAGTGCTCGCCAGTTCTTGAGGTGTGCGATGCCGTGCTCGACGCGGATGCGGCGTGAGGAGTGGCCCTTGCGCTGGCGCTCGTAGATTTCCTCGTACCAGTCCGGCGGATTCTTCTTGAACTTGCGGTGTGGTGGTGTCACGACGCGGTCGCCGGTCTGGGCGCCCAGGCCCTGGTAGCCGGCGTCGGCGAGAATTTCCACAAAGGGGCCGTCTGCTAAGTGCTTGACCAGGCCCAACTGGCGGGCGTGGGTGATGTCGGCACAGCTTGCGGGCTGGGCAGGACTGCAGAACAGGAGCCTGCCGGCAGCATCGGTCAGGACCATGGCCTTGACCGCGTTCTGCTTGTTCTTGCCGGAGATGAACTTCTCCCGGTCCTTGCGGCCGGCGGCGGGCCTACGGACGCGGATCTCGGTGCCGTCGATGATCCCGATGTGCCCGCTGGCTCCGAGATGCTCAATAACCTCGGCGAGCGTGCGGAGCTGGATGCCGGCCGTGATGCTGCAGCCCCGCGTTGCGAGCAGGGGCCGCACCTCACCGATGGCCCGTGTGATCGTGGAGCGGTCGACCCCGAACCAGCAGGCCAACACGTCGTGAGTGGCCCCGTGACGGAGGTGGACGAGCGTGGCCAGGAGCCGGTCGATGAAGACCAGCCGGTGCTTCGCGCCGGCGCCGACTGCCCGCTTCTCGGTCACCGGCGTGCGCGAGGGCGACCGGGTGTGGGGCGTTCAGAGGCTGAAGGCGGGCAGCATGGCCGAGTACGTAGCCATCGATCCCCGGAAGATCGCACCCGCTCCGCACAGCCTCACCATGGTGGAGGCGATCTCCCTGCTGGCCGGCGGAACCACGTCCTTGACCGCTCTGCGCGACTATGCGGCCATCAAGCCCGGCGAGCGGCTGCTGGTACGCGGGGCCAGCGGAGGCGTGGGAAGCGTGGCTGAGATCGGCAAGCTCTTCGGCGCGCACGTCACCGCGCTGGCGGGAGCGAAGAACCTCGACTTCGTCCGCGGCCTGGGCGCCGACAAAGTCCTGGACTACCGGACCACCCCCCTGGCCCAGCTGGGCACCTTCGACGTCATCGTCGACACCGCAGGCGCCCAGCAGTCCCACTTCCGCAGCCTGCTGACACCCGGTGGCCGCATGGTCGCCGTCACCATCGACATCAACAGGCCCCTCGCCGGCCTCGCAACGATCCTTGCCTCGACCATCCACGGCTCCCGGCGCATCCGAGTCTTCAGCGGCAGCCCCGACACGGCGCTGCTCACCGAACTCACCCGTTACGCGGAAAACGGCGACATCGCCCCCGTCGTCGACACCGTCCACTCTCTGGACAACATCGCCGACGCCCACCGCGCCCTCGAAGCAGGCGGCGTCCGCGGCAAACACGTCATCCGGATCGGCTGACCGCTCACGCGGGAACTCCCGCACCGGGCCGGGAGTTCCTGGGCCTACGACCCGGGCCAGGCGCATATCCCGTCCGTCCCGTCCACGGGCACCGACACGACCAGAGACCAGCGCCTCGGAGTGGTGATGCGGGCGAGCCGGGCAGTCGGCAGGCGGGGGGTGTTCAGAAGTGCGTCGTGATGCCGAACGCTTCTCGCAGCTGGGACATGTCGTGGCGGTCCCGGTCGGCGGGGTCGTAGCCCTGATGGAAGTGGACCTGCTGTTCGGCGGACAAGCAGGGAACGCTGCTGTGCCGGATCGTGCCAGTGACGAAGCACTCCGCCGGGGATAGACGAACGGGATCTCCGGTTCCATCGAACCCTGGAGGGCACTTCCATCCGGTGCGAAGACCAGCGGGTGCAGGTCGATCTCGCGACCCGACGCGTCTGCGACGACGAAACGCGTGGGGCGTCAGTCGAGGGTTTCGGCGAAGCCGACGTCAGCGAGGGCCGAGAGGAGAACGGGATCCTCCTCATGGCGGTGCATGAGGTCCAGATCCCGGTGAGGGCGGGTCTGTCTCCCCAGCAGGGCGTCGATGCCCCAGCCTCCTCCGATCCAGACATCCGTGCCGGCCTTCCGAAGCACGTCCAAGATCTCCAGCACATCATCGCCATTCATGGCAGGCATCCCCCCCACGTTCCCTGGAACGAAGCCTATGGAGCTGTCTCCTCCTGGCGCACGGCCTTTTCGGCGGCGGCTGGTGACGTCGTCAGCGACCAGGGCGCCCCGTCATCCGGCTGGCTAATGACGACGCCACCCATGGCGGGGCCGACCCGCCGATGACCCCGCTGGACGGCGCCGGAGGTCGAGCCGGGTGCGGGACGCCGGACGGGTCGCCCTGCTGCTCCGAGACGGTCTGCTCTTGACCCTCCGTCGCCGTAAGTGTCATTTTCTGCCTGATCCGATCTTTGACCTCGTTCCCTCCGCCTCGACACTCGACGTTTCTGTCAGCGATGAAGCCGACGCCGACGCGGCTTTCGATCCCGCCTCACCTGCGTAAGCATGGACGACTCCTTGCGACCGGGAGGCGTGCGTCCGAGGCAGGGGTCGTTCTTCTCAGACGTCCCATCGGGCAGCGGAGGGTTGCCGTGAACCTGCGGCACTGGTTTCGTCTCAGGGCGTCCTCGCAGTTCTGTGCCGTGATGACGAATCGACGGATGCGGGATCGCGGTGACGGTCGGCTCTTGGTCGTCAGACGGTGCGTACCGCCATCAGCAATCCGCTCGACCACGCCAGGCGGATGCATCGGAAGTCCTCGCGCCGGTCCAGCTCGGCCAGCAGGCGCTCGACCGAGGCATCGTGGCCCTCTGGCCAACCGGGCTGTGGGAAGAGGTCGTCGATCAGGTAGGTCCCGCCGGGCGCCACGAGTTCCAGGGCTCGGTCGAGGTGGGTGAATTTGCCCGGCCAGGTGTCCGCGAAGACGAGGTCGAAGGGAGCGCCGTCGAAGCTCTCCAGCCACGTGCCGCCGTCTTCGGACACGAAGGTCACCCGCGGGTCGGTGCCCAGTTGTTCCTGGGCGATGGCTTGGACGGCGGGGTCGAGTTCGACGGTGGTTAGACAGGAGGCCTCGTCCATGCCGCTGAGGAGCCAGGCGGTGCCCTCACCCACTCCGGTACCGAGTTCGAGGATCCGTCCTGCGGGCCGGGTGGCGGCGAGTGCTGCAAGGAAGTTCCCTGTGCGGTCCTCGCTGGACATGATGAAACCCGCGTCGCTTGCCAAGGCACGCAGCGCGGGCAGGGCGGTCGGGAGGCGCTTCGGAGTGTCGTCCATCTGGAGATGATGCGGGACAACGCCTTTGGGAACAAAGGCGATTCTCTCTTCCGCGTCCCAGTGGCAGTTCCGCGGACGTGTCGACGCCGATGTCCGGGCGCTCTGCCGCGTGACTGTGGCGATGTCGTCTCGCCTGCCCGAGCCGGCAGCCGTTCTTCGTTGTGCTGCGGCCGCAGTCCTCGGCCGTCGGTGAGCCTGTGGATGGCGGGAGACGGACGGCCGTCGCGCGCTCGCCGGGGCGTCACCGTACACGCTGTCCGACGGTGAGCGCGGCGCGGGCGGGACACCAGCTGCTTGCCACCTGATCCACCCCGCCCCCAGGGCCGACCCCGCCGCTTCCCGGGCACAGCAACCGGAAGGAGAAGAACGCTGAACGACAACGTCGTGCTCATCGCTGAGAGCAATGCCGCCGGGCCGAGGACGGCTGCCTGCGCTACGACCTTCTGCGTGACCTGGACGACGACCACAGATCATCGTCATCGAGGAGTAGCGTGACCAGGCGTCCCTCGACGCTCACTGCTCGGCGTGGGTCTGTCCGGACCGCCCCAGAGCGCGGCACCGTACCACGCCGGCAAGTTCTTGAGAGGTGCGGTGCGAGGGCCGGGCCCGCGCCGCGGTCAACGTATGGGCCAGGGGAGCGGCGGACGAGGACCGTCCACTCTTCATCCGGATTAGGCCGACCTATGTCTCCCTAGTTAGGCGCAGCCGGGCGTTCGGGTGACCCGTGACGAGCGGGTCTGCGGACCTCCCGTACAGCTGTTCCGCTGCTGGCCGCGCGCTGCCCCCGCGACGACCTCCGGCCCCATCGCCCGCGATGGTGAGGCGACGGTGCTCCGCTCCAGGCCTCGGAGCTTCCCGTCACGCCGCTGGAGCCCAGGAGGGAGCTGAACAGTGAGGGGCGGCCTGGATCCGGATACTGAGGTATGCAATTCATCGCCTTCATGACCTTGCCGGGCCTGGTTATCGTGCTGACCCTGGTGGCCTTCGTCGACCAGCTGCTGTTGCGCGCGGGACGGGCCGGAGTGCTGCCGTGGCGGAACAGTGCGCGTCAGGGACAGATATCGGCGACCGGGTTCGAACAGCTGCATGCGAGCCTTTCACCTGGCAAGCAGAACGAGCTGAAGGAGCGGCAGTCGGCCCTGGTCATGCCGGACAACCAGGATGACAGTGCTCCGCCGAACAGGACGACCGTGGACCTGGCCGCAGGGACGGCGATCGTACGGATGCCCCGTCCCGGGCGGTAAGAATATCGCCCGGCCGGTAGAGGGCGAGAAGGCGCCGGCCTGCACCTCGTCGCCCTCATGCCCGCGTGACCGCATGGAGAGGACGGCGTCTCGCCAGAAGTGGGACGGGTCGGTTCCCCATTCTCGGCGGCGGTCCGGTCAGTAGCCGGAGCGCTCCGTGAAGCACATGGCTCCGATGACGGTCACCACGATGAGGCCCAGCAGTATCCCCGTCAGAGCCGGGACGGGTCCCGTCCACAGCGTGTGCAGAGCCCACACGGCCGCCCCAACGAACAGCCGGGCCATCGAGACGACAATCCCATCCACGATCTTGACGGCGGTGAACGTCTTGGCGACGACGGTGGACACCGAGCCGCCCAGCGCCATCCCGACGAACACGCCGGCCGCCTGAGCGAAGTCCGTCGCTCCGAGGCGGTGCCCGAGCAGGGCGCCCCCGCACGCCCCGGCTCCCGAGAGGACGAGCCCCCAGGCCCCGCGGGCGCCCAGAACCAAGGCTTCTCTGTCCATGCTGCCGGGCGCTGTTCTACGGCGTAGCGAGGGCCTTCCATCAGCAGGAGGAGGCCCCTCAGTAGATCCGCCGCGGCGAAGCGCCCCACGAAGGCGCCGATGACCGCGCCGGTTCCCCCGTCCAGAAGCACGCCTCCCACGGCTCCCAGGGCGATGAGCTCACCCGGCTCCGCACCTTCCGCCACACGGATGCGGCAGGTAACGTCAAGCGCACACCGTGTGCCCGCGAGGGCCGTGCGGTCACCACTTGAGCTGCTCACGCCTCGACGAGGAGGAGCGATGGGCTGGCGATCGCTCAACGGCGAACGACGGACAGTCACCAGCAGCGTCCAACGCGGCGATCACGCGATTGCCCGCGGCCAGTGGGCCCTTGCCCTGCGCCACTACCAGAAGGCCAACCGTCATGCGGTCACGGTCGCGCAGGCCGGACAAGGCGACCAGGACCAGGCGGTACTGGGCTCGGTCTACTACAACCTGGCCGAACTTCACGTGAAGGCCGGCAACATCTCAATGGCCTGGCTGGCCGCCCTCAACGCCTGTCAGGTGTACAGCCCGCTGGACCCCGCAGCCGCCCAGCCCACCGCCGTAGCCTCCTGCCTCACAGGCGGGCGCCTGGCCGAGGAACGGATCGCCCAGAGCACTGACGCCCGCTCCCGCTACGTCCTGCTGAGCGCGGGCCTGGGACGCGAGTTCGGACCTCAGGCACTGCACGTGAACGTCGGCGGCGGTGCGCTCGATGGCATCACCGACGCCTCCGAAGCAGTCGAACGGATCGGTGACCCCGCCATACGCACCTACCAAGAACTGGTGAGACACGGCCACTGCTACACCGACGCCGACATCACCCGCACCCGGCGGCGCATCACCCAAGCACGCACCATCCTCGGCGCCTGACCGCTGAGGTTGAACTCGCAGGAATTGTGTGTCCTTGAGTGACGGCCACCCAAGGCAAGCTCCGCCCCTCCTCAGGTCCTGGCCAGAGCGCGGTTCGCCGTAGGACGGTCTCGCGGGCGATGGTGACGGGGGTGTGGAAGTAGGTGGCGGTGACCAGGTCCCAGGCGCCGTCGGGGAACGTCTGGGAGAGGTCGTGCTGCTGGGGGTAGATCTGGTCGGTGAGGCCGGTGGCCGCGGCACCTGCCGCGACGCGGTCGAGGGCGGCAGTCGCCCCCTACTGCTGCTGACCGTCCATCACCGCGCGGACGGTGTCTTCGTCGGCGGCGGTGACGTCCAGGACCATCCGCCCGGGTTCGGCGATGTTGTCGTCTGCCACGGAAGTGTCATGTGGTGCCACATGATGTGCAGTCGCCCGAAACGACCAGCCGCCCCCGGCACGGCCTGCCCCGGGCTTGGGCTGTGTGACCGAGTCGCGGCGAGGCGCGGGCTCGTCTTTACGTGATGTTTAATCCTCCGTTTCGGGGTAGTCGCCTCCTGTGGGACGCGTCGATCTTGGCGTGATCTCGACCCTTGGAGCGCATTGTGTGCTTCGCGCAACGGATTGGACACCTGTCATGAGCACTGCGAACCCGGTGGGTACCCCTGGTCACCGTGGGAGCGGCACGGACGTTTCCGGTCACGGAACGCGGCGGTTGTCGACGGAGACGAAGTCCGCTCTGAAGACGACGGAGTTCTTCGTCTACGTCGCCTCCGTCGTCGCGGTGCTGATCGCTTCCATGGTGGTGGGTACCGAAGACGGGCACGGTGACTACTTCCGTGCCGCCCAGGCGTGGCTGTATGTCGTGATCCTGACCGTCGGCTACATGATCAGCCGGGGTCTGGCCAAGTCCGGCAGCCGCGACCACTACGACGGCTCCTGACACGCGCCCACGCACGCAGGACGGGCTCGCCGCGGCGGCTGTAGGGCACACGTCCTGAGTGAGTACCGCCGACGCAGCGGGTGATCCCACAACCGCCGCGGCCGCTCGTCCGCCTGTACCCAGCGAACGCGTCTGCCGGGCAGCCTCCAGGCTGCCCGGCAGACGCGTTTCGCCGTGTACAGGGGCGGCGGCTCCCGGTAGGCCGGGGCCGGCCGGTCAGCCCTTGGCGATGGCCATGCCGAGGAAGATCCCGACCAGCAGCGCGACACTGCCGGTAGCCATCACCGCCCACGTCCCGGTCTGCGTCGCGGCGAAGGGTGGAGTAGCCGAGCAGGAACCGCATCACGATCACCGTTGGACACCCTGCCTCCCGAGCGGCCACGGCGGCAGCATCTACACGACCGTGCCGCTGCCGCTTGGGCGTGCTGAGTTCATCGGGTTGGCGCTGCGCCTGGCAGTGGGCCGGAGTTACCCGGGCGCGAGCCTCACAGCCTCGACAGCCGTGAAGGCCCGCGCCTGGGCAATGTCGGCTCTCTGCCAAGGGGTAGCGCCAAGCCCATGAACAACGAGGTGGCGGCTGCGGCGGAGGCGCAGCCGGGAGGAGTTGGCGAAGGTCACGCTCGACATGTCGAGGATGATGCGCCGGACAGCGCTGAGTGGCTCCCCTGCCTGGACGGGTACGGCGGGGAGAGGGAAGGTGCAGGACGCGCAGCGCCGGGCCTGCGCCGGGACAGGGCTGAGGCATTCGGGGCAGTCCCTTGGGGGGGCATGGACATCGTGGTGCGGAGCGAGGCGATCGTGCAGCTTGTTGATCGGTAACACGACCACAGCGGCCGAGTGTCCGGGGCTGGATCGGCCGATGGGGTTGTCGTTGGCTTTAGGGTCACTGATCCGGCCGACTGCCCGTGACAGTGGGGCGGCTGGGGCCGTTGTGGGGGGTGTCCATGCCGTATTTCTTGCGGCAGTTGCGAGTTGAAGGGGATTTCGATGTCGCGTTTCGCCAAGGCCGTAGCCGTTACCGCAGCCGCTGGTGCTGTCCTGGCAGGCGGGGCCGGCATGGCTGCCGCCGACGCCGTGGCCTAGGGCGCTGCCGTCGGCTCCCCGGGCGTCCTGTCCGGCAACGTCGTCCAGGTGCCGATCCACGTCCCGGTCAACATCTGCGGCAACACCGTCAACGTCGTGGGCCTCCTCAACCCCGCCTTCGGCAACACCTGCATCAACGACGGCGGCGACTTCAAGGGCGACCACAAGACCAACCAGCACGACAAGTACTGACAGCACCAAGTCCTGGACCCGGCGCGCTCATCACGCCGTCACAGGCAGCACGGCATGTGTTCCAGCCGCACGCACAGCCCGTTTCAGACTGGCCTCCCCTATCCTCCGGGGGAGGCCAGTCTCATGCCGAAAGAGTCCCGGCAGCAGGCGATGTTGAAGCGGACGCCTGGGCCGATCGCCCCGCCCTGGCCACGCTGTTCGCCGCGCCCCTCGGCCCGCTCCCGGGTGTCTTACCGGGCTGAGGCGCCTGAACCACGTCCGCGCGGCCGCAGGAGGTCCCTCGTCTGCTGCCTCGCTGTAACTCACGCGCGCATCCGGGGAAGCCACGACTGGGTGATCGAGGTTGTGGTGCTCGACGTTGCTGCGCCACCACTGCTCCCCAGGGCTGATTCAAAGTCCCGGTGATCACGCGTGGCCGCCGGACAGAGTGTCGTAAAGCCGCCACAGGGACCGGGCCCCATCGCTCTGCGGCAAGGGGCCGGCCACGCCCGCCGCAAAGCCCGTCACCCGTACGGCCGGTGGTCGTTTCCGGTGTGGATCAACACACCGGATGCGGAGGAGGCCCAAATGGGCCCGTCATTTGTGATCGAGCGCCTCGAGTTCCAGCGGGGCGATGTCTGGTTCGCCCGCCATTTCAAGGGGTGGGTGACCTTCCTCGTAGGCCACTCCAAGGCAGGAAAGTCCACCGCTATCGAGGCGCTGCTATACCCGTTGGGTCTACTGACGGCACTGGAAAGCACGAGGGCCGCCGAGTCGGCGGCCCTCGTTGAGGTCTGAACCCTGGGGTATGGCCTGCCTTGCGGGCTACCAGGAACTGTTCCAGGGTCTTCCCCCCACCGTACCCGCCAACTCATAGGGACCGGCGGCGGCCATCTAGCACTAATCGGGCGAGTTCCTCGGTCCGCGTGGCGGCTGCCTTACGGTGGGCCCGCTGCCGCGCCCTGCCCGCTTGTAGTGAGACGGGCGCAGACAGTGAGGACACAGAGCGTGGGAGGAAGGGCAGGATGGCGGAGGCCACGGCGAGCGAGCTGGATGAGTGGGTGCTGGGGCGCCGGTGGACGGTGCGTCTGGACGCCGCCGGTCGGGGCAGTGTCGCGGTGCGCGTCTCGTGCAGTCGGTCTTCCTGTGCTGAGCAGCGGTCGTCCTCCGACCCGTTCGGGCCTTCCCCGGGCAGCGTCTCGAAGTGGCCGAAGGGGAAGGGGAAGGTCTCCTGGATGGTCATCGAATGCGATGTCGACGGCGAGGCCCACCTTGAACCGTCGGGTCTCAAGGCCTCCTGAGATCCCCTTGTTGCGGTGCGTGAACGTCCCCAGGACGAACTCCGACCCGTCGAGCCTGACCTCCGTCGTGCCACCTGGAGCTCGTAGCCGCTCAGAGCGTCGTCGTAGTTGCCGCACTCACGTACTTGGTGCCCAGGTCACGGACGTTGTTGCCGTCCGCCTCATGGACTGCCGGCCACGTACCGGATGTCATGATCGCGCATCTCTCTTGTGATGCCGGGCCGCCGGTACGGGCCGCCATGAGATCAGCACGTACCGGTACGGCGGCCCTGTCGACCTGGGCTGACCCTGTGGATAGCGCACCCCACCGCCCCGGGCACCGCGCCCTGGACGGACTTCACCCACCCAGCGGGCATCGTTCACTGCGGAAACGAGCCCCGCCCTCATCCGCGCCCCCTGCCCCTGCCTCCCACCCCCGCGCCCGCAAGGGCTCGCTCCTGGGTCCTCAAGCTGCACCCCTCCGACGTGAACGAGCTCGATAGGCTCCCTGACGCCGCCGACTACAAGGCAGCAATCGGGAATGACCCTAGACTTCGGGGCGGACCGCGAGGCGCTCAGGTGGTACGCCGCCCCGCGCGGCTCCTCCCGGCCTGACCCCCACCGCGCTGTCGCGCGATCCCGCCGAAGCGTCCGCCCCAGGCAGGGGGGAGACGATCACTCCCGCTTCAGTTCCCACAGGCGCCAAACGCCGCTGTGGTCGGCGACCAGATAGTGGCTTCCGGTGATCGCGGGACGGGCTACGACGTAGCTCTTCTTCTGCCAGAGAGGCACCAACGGGACCTCCTTCGCCACCACCCTCTGGATCGCCTGGAACTGAGGGATGCTCCTGTTCCTGTCGGCGAACTTCTCCGTCTCCTCGATCAAGCGGTCGATCTCGGCCGAGGAGTAGCCGTTATGGAGGGTGTTGCCGTTTCCCACCAGTGGCTGGACGAACGTGTCGGGGCCCGGGAAGTCGGGCGTCCACTGGAGGATGTAGGCGTCGAATTCGCCGCTCTTCTGCCGTTCCTGGTACCTGCCCCAGTCGGACTCTTCGATCAGCTCGACCCTGAACAGACCCTCTCTCTCGAGTTGCGCCTTCAGCGCGCGCGCTTCGGCGGCGGCGCTGCCGACCTGGTGGCCCAGCTTGATGCGCACCGGGGTGGAGATGCCGGCAGCGCGCAGACGCTGCGCTGCCCACCGTGGATCCGATTCGGGGTAGAGGTCGTAGAAGTCCGTGCTGTGCGCCGTGACGCCTCGTGGGACGAGTGAGTAGAGCGGTGACACGGTGTCTTCGAACACGTCTGCCGCCAGGCGCCCCCGGTCGACCAGAGCGGCAATGGCTTTGCGGGCCTCGATGTCCGCCAGAGGGTGCTGCGGCGAGCGCATGTTCAGGACGAGGTAGCGTCCCACTCCGCCTTCTCCGCTGGAGAGGCGGAGATTCGGGTCGTTGCTGTTCTCGATGGTTGCCAGTGTCGGGGCGGTGAGCCCGGAGTAGGCCACCTCGATGCGTTTCGCCTTCCACGCTTTCTCCACGTCCTGGGACGTCTCGTAGTAGTGGATCTCGACCGGTCTGCCTCTCCTGGGTATGGCTCCCTTGTACCTCGGGTTCGGGGTGAGATCGATCCGGACACCTTCCTTGTAGGAGGAGACCGTGTAAGGGCCTGATCCTGATGCGGTCCACTGCGGCCGAAGTTTACGGTGCGGAAACTCGGACGGATCGACGATGGACCCTGCCGGTGTGGCGATCTTGGAAGGCCAAGTGGCGTCCGCTGTCGCGAGGTGAAAGGTCACCTCGGACTCGTCCGCCTCAACGGAGCGGAGATTCGCGAACAGCGGCACAGGTCCGAGGGGGTCTCGAATATGGAGGATGCGTTCGAACGAATGCTTCACGGCAGCGGCGGTGAGCGGACGGCCGTTGGAGAATGTGAGACCCTCGCGCATTTTGCAGCGATAGGTGGTGAGGGACACGGTGAACGCGCATGATTCGGCCGCGTCGGGCCGAGGTGCAGTCGCCCCCGGGTCGAAGGCGAGCAGCCCCTGGTAGATGTTGCTGTAAATCGCCCAGGATCCCGCGTCATAACCCCCTGCGGGGTCGATGCGAACCGGCCTGTTGGCGGTTCCAATGATGATGGGAGCTTCCGCTGACCGTGGGAACGGCATGAGCTGGTAACCGCAGGCAGCCGATAAGACACAAGCTCCTGCAGCGATTCCGAATCGTTTGAACTTCACGAGGTGGTTTTCCTTTCCTGGACTCGCGGACTGTCGGCCGGCCGCGAGCGCGTGGGCGGGACGCCGGACGGCCCCGGCGCGGAGAGCTGCCGGGGCCGTGGAGATTCACTGCGCGGGCGCGGGCCGAAGTCGATGGGGGCGTATGAGCCCTTGGGGAGGACGGCGCCGACGGCCTTCACTGCGGGGGGAGTGGCCGCGGTCGTGACGGACGCCCGCAGGGAGGCGAAACCACGCATCTCGTTCCTTTGGATCCGATCGGGCAAAGGCGGCTTTACCAGATCGGATATGTGCAGCGGCGAAGTCCCGGCACATGTCCGCGTAAGCACGCTCGCGTGCCTGGCAAAAACGCGTATCCCCACTGGCCCCTTGCCCCTGGGTGAGGGTGAGGGAAGGGGACAGTGGGCGCACCGCGAAGAGCGCAAGGTCGGTACGCCTACGGCCTGTCGCGGCACGGCCGATCGTCATGGGTGGCGGACGATCGGTCAGTGGCGAAACCTACGGACACAGGCACCGGCAGAACTATCCAGGGACCCGAATGTACGGACACCTATTTATCCCAACCCCCGTTCTCACCTGGCGGATTCGCCCTGAAGCGGCACAGGAGAAGGCCCGCTGCCTGAGGGGCGCCCCGGCGTCCGGGCGACCTAGCGTCCGGCGCCCCGGTCGTCTGTCATGCCGCAGAGCTGGCTGCGCGGCCGCGCGCCGCGCTGCCTTGCGCGTCCGGACGGTTGTTTGCGTATCAGGGGAACCGACCTCCGGATGTTCCGGGGCAAGGAGAGGGGCGTAGCTTGAGGAGTCGGCCAACCGGACTTGCCGGGCTGCTGCGACAAAGGCGCGAGCTCCGTGTCGCCTCGGTTGGCCGACGTTGTGCACGGACGGGCGGAACGAGCTGTGCGCGCCGCCATCGGGCAGTCCCGGCCCGATGGCACCGCGCCCTGCCTTTCGGTAGTCGGCCGGGCGTGCTCCGCGGTGCGCCTCGGACGCCGAAAGCTCTTCCGCCCGTCCGGTCACCCGGGTCCGCTGAATACCCAGGATGTATACGTGTAACCACCATCGAATATGTGCCGAACGGTCGATGATTCGCGCGGCGGCGCTCCGTGTTTCGAAAAGGGCGGTCATTCCGAATGGCGAAAACACCGGAATTCTGTTCCTGGGCCCGCGCGCTCATAGCGACGCCCTGATGCGGTGTGACAATCTACTCACGCGGGCCGGTGATCCGGGTGCAGGAGCAGGAGCATGTTTTCCGGGAGTCCTGCCACCGAGGCGGCGCCGACTCCGCGCCCACCCGACCCACCGTCGGCGAAGCCGAGAGGCTCTGGCGAGCTGTCGGGCGCGGTGGGTCCGGACCGTCTGGGAGAAGGAGAGCGGGGATGACGGCGTGATCGAGGCGCGGGATTCCGCTCTGCGGCCTCTGGCGCGCGCCTTGGGCGATGAGCGTGCCGAGCCGGTGCTGCTGTTCGTCGAAGGTGCCGCCGGCCGGGGAAAGAGTCACCTGCTCCACGAACTGGCCGACCTGCCCGGGACGGCGGACGCGACCCGTGTGTGGTGGAGGTGCGGAGACGATGGCGGGCCCGAAGAGGATGGGCACCAGCGGCAAGCGACCCTATGGCTGGTGGACGACGTCCAGCGGGCAGACGACACCGAGGTCCGGCGGCTGCGCCGGGTGCTGGAGGGAATGCAGTCGGGCTCGGCGGCTGTGGTGACCTACCGCCCCGAGGAGGTTCCGGTCCCAGGTCTGCCGCTGGGCAGCCCGCCGGTGACCTACCCTCCCCGGCTCACGGTGCTGCGGCACCGGCTGGCGCCGTGGGACGAGGAGCGCGTCCGCCGGGCCGTCGGGGAGACGCTGGGCGACAGCTGCACGGCCGAGGCGGTACGGACGCTGCACGAGCGCACCGGCGGAGAACCCCAGGTGGTCGTCGACCTCCTCGCCGTACTGAAGGACCGACAGCCCGCGTTCACCGGCACGGCCGCCGAGGTGGAGGCGGCCGGCGTGCCGACCCGGCTGGCGGAGCTGGTGCTGAGCCGTACGCACGCTCTCTCCCCGGCGCACCGGCCGGTGGTCTGGGCGGCCGCCGTCCTCGACGGTCCCACCGGCCGCGACGAGCTGATCGCGGTGTCGGGGCTCGGAGCCGTTACGGGGAGGGACGCACTGCTGCGGGCTCTGGAGGGTGCGGTCCTCACGGAGCTGGGAGAAAGCCGGTACGGCTTCGCCGTCCCGCTGGCCGCATCGGCCGTACGGGCCTGCGTGCCGGGACCCGTCCGCCAGGACCTGCACGAGAGGGCGGCGAACGTGCTGGGCCGCAGACAACCCGTGGCGTGGGACGCCGTGGCAGAACACCACAGGGCAGCCGGCGAGACACACAGATGGCTCAGAGCGGTGGAGAAGGCGGCCGAGTCCGCGGCCGCCGTCGGCCGGCACCAACAGGCCATCGCACTGCTGGAGCGGACGCTAGCCACGCCTGGTCTCCCGCCGCAGGCCCGAGCCCGGTTGGCACCGCTCCTGGCCCGCAGCGCGGTGACGGGACTGCGCTCGGACCAGACCGTGGAGGTGCTCGCGCAGATCGTGCAGGACACGTCCCTCCCTCCGGCCGTGCGCGGAGAGCTGCGACTCGACCTGGGGCTGATGCTGTGCAACCAGATGGGCCGGTTCCCCGAGGGGTGGCGGATGCTGGAGACCGCCGGCGCCGAACTGAACGAGGCCCGGCCCGACCTGGCCGCACGTGCCATGGCAGCGCTGGTCACCCCCTACTGGCCGGGCAACTCCATCGACGTCCACCGCGGATGGCTGATCAAGGCCATGGCCGCCGCGGACGCCAGCGGAGACGACGCCATGCGCACGGCCGTCCTGGCCAACCGGGTGGGACTCGCCATGAGCTGCGCCGACCCGGACGCGTGGGAACTGGTGGGGCGCCTGCCCGTAGAGACCGCGGATCCCGCCTGTGCCCGGCAGGCGGCACGCGGCCTGTGCAACGCCGCGGACTCCGCGGTCTGGCTCGGCTTCTACGACCGAGCCGAAGACCTGCTCGCGGAGGGGCGCGACCTGTCCGCACGGAGCGGCGCGCCCTACACCAAGTGCAGCGCGCTGGGAACACGACTGCTCCAGGAGTGGTGGACGGGTCAGTGGCAGGGCCTGGCCAAACGGTGCGAGGACTTCATCACTGCGACCGCCGACATGCCGTTCATCGCCGCCGACGCCTACCTCGTGCGAGGCATGCTCGCCGTCGCCCAGGGGGACTGGGGAGAGGCGACCTCCTGGCTGGCCCAACGCGGCACATTCGGCACCGAGGACTTGCCCGTGCCCGTGACCGCGACCGCTTCCGGCGCCGTGATCCGCCTGGCCCTGGCCCGCCAGGAGATGACGGCTGCGGCGGAGCGAGCCCGCGCCGCGTGGAGCGTGGTCGCCGGGAAGGGAGTGTGGCCGTGGGCAGCGGAACTCGCGCCCTGGGCCGTGGAAGCCCTGTCGCGTACGGGTGACAGGACCGCGGCCCACACCATCGTCCGGGACTTCGCCCAGGGCCTCGACCGGCGCGACGCGCCCGCCGCCAGAGCCGCGTTGGTCTGGAGCCGAGCCGTACTCGCCGAGATGGAAGCACCGGCTCGGGAGCAGCGGAACGGGCTGCTGCGGGCCGCGGAGCTGTACCGGGAGGCCGCGGCTGCCTACGCGGAGCTGCCCCGCCCGTACGCCCATGCCCTGACCGGGGAGGGTGCCGCACGCTGCGTGCTCGCGGCGGACACCGAAGAGGATGCCGACCCGGCCGCCATGGCCAGGGATTCCACAGCGCCGCTGTGTCCGGTGCCCGGTCCTTCCACCGCCACGTGGGCGATCAGCGAGCTGGAGTCCTGCGCCCAGCGCTTCACCGAGCTGGGGGCCGTCTGGGACGCGGCGCGGGCCAGGGCCTTGCTGCGCACGCGTCAGCCGGCGAAGAAGGGCCGCCCTCCCGGCCGCCCCTCGCACGCCAACGAACTGTCCCCCCGGGAGGCGGAGGTAGCCCAGCTCGCGATCTCCGGTCTGACCAACCGGGAGATCGCCGCGACCTTGCACCTCTCTCCCCGGACGGTGGAGCAGCACATCGCGCGCGCCATGCGGAAGACCGGGGCGCTCTCCCGCCGTGACCTCGCCCACGGGCTGGGGCAGCCCTCCTGAGACGGGAGCCCGCGGACCGGTGCGCCCACGGACGGACGAACCCCGCGCGTCAGCGCCGCGGTTACCAGGGGCGCCCTTCCCATCGGGAGGGGGGAGGGCCTTCAGGCCGGAACATCCTGTCGTGCTCCCAGGCGTCCACGGTTGCGGCCGGCCAGTCGAGGACCCAACCGGGGCGCAGGCCGCGTGCTCCCCAGCCGTCCGGTCGCCGGCGAGGGACAGGGACGCCTGCCTCCTGGGCGGCGACCGCCGTGTCACAGGTCTCGCGCGCGATGCGGAGGGCTTCCAACCAGGTGTCGGCCGGACCGGTGAAGACGTGCAGCCCGCACTGCTCGGGCTGTACGGAATTCCGTATGGGGACATTGACCTGGAAGTAGACCTTGGCCATGACGCCGTCTCCTTGGCTCTGCGCATTCCCGCTCTGCCGGCGCGGACCGCACCGCGGTTCACCGAGCGGGCTCGTCCCACCCCGGCTGCTCGACGCCTGATCGGATAGCGCCAACCTAGGGGCTGGCCCGAGCCCTGAATATTCGGAAAATGGCCAACTACCTATACGTATTCCGCTCGCCCAAGGGCGGGTGTCGCTCCGGGACACGAACGCGGGGCTGCGTCGGCGTCGGCAACCGGTGACCCTCGCGGCTGGGACACTCGGCTCACTGCGGAAAGGACGGCGCGGGACGCCGGGAGACGATGACACACGCGAATGGCCGACGTCCGGCGGCTTCGATCCCGGAGTGGTTCCGGCGAGCGAGCGCGGAACATTCCGAATGGCCGGCGTCCGGCGGCCTTGTTGGGTTCTTTGCGTATCCGTGGATTCGCTCGCCCTATACAACGACGGACACGGTGCCTCTAGGGTGCCGATGAGGCCGGACGCCTCGGCGGGACCGGTCGGCGTTCCCGTCGAACGGACCCCTCCCTGCGCTGAAGCACTGATGCTCGGGCAGCGGACGAGGCGGGCGCATTCCGAAGGATAGCGAGCGCGCCGGAGATGCAGGCCAAGCGCCTGAAACGAGGCGCGGCAAGAGCGGTGACCGATACCATCCACGCCGGCTGACGTTCCATAAGGTGCCGTTCCAATCAACAGAGAACTCGGTGTTTCTGTTAAAAGATTCTCTCCTCCTATACCTCTTGAAGTTCATTCGAGCGTTACGCAATAGTTCGGGTCGCGGCGAGTTGCCAACTCTCCGTCAGACAGGAACCACCCTGCGCCGGTGCTTTGTTGGCGTATTTCGGCGATACGCCCCCATAGGGTTCCTGGCTGCCATCCGGAAGGAATCAACGTGCGTAACTCTCGTAAGTGCCGCCTGGTCGCGGTGGGCATCGCTCTCTCGGCCTCTGCGGTCCTGGGGACCCAGTCCATGGCGCAGGCGCAGGACACGGCCTCCACCCCTCGCTACCAGCCTGAGATGGTACGGGCATTGGCCGCATCGCTCGGTGTGAGCGAAGCCGCCGCGGTCGAGCGTCTGGACCGGCAGGACGCCCAGCAGGCCAAGCTGGCTCAGCTGAAGAAGAGCGGGATAGTCGGCGACGGAGCGTTCTTCGACGCCTCTGGAAAGCTGACCGTGAACGCCGACGACGCCACCGAGGCGGCGAGAATCGAGAAGGCCGGGCTCGCCGCCCGGGTGCCCGCCCGCGGTCAGGCCGAGCTCGACAAGGTCAAGGCCGAACTGGATGCCCTCGCGGCGAAGAAGGTCCCCTCCGGGGTCGTCGCCTGGTCCGTTGACCTGGCCTCCGACAAGGTGACCGTCAAGGTCGCCGACGACCGGGGCGCCGCCGCCAAGGCGTTCCTCGCCCGGGCGGCCAAGCACGGCGCCGCCGTCCAGATCGTGCGGGGCCAGGAGAAGCTCGAGGCCAAGGCCGCGATCTACCCCGGCAGCAAGATGACGTTCAACAACACCTCCCAGTGGTGTTCCGTCGGTTACGGAGCCCGCGACAGCGCCGGCCGGCAGTACCTGGTGACCGCCGGGCACTGCGTCACCAACACCCTGCGCTACGACGGAACGGCCCTCGCCCAGGGGTACAAGACCCGCTACGCGCTCGGCACCCGCAGCGTCGACATGGGCCTCCTGACCGTCAACTCCGGCCACTCGATCGTCACTGCCGTCGGCACCTGGGGCCAGGGCAGCACCAGCACGGTCGCCGTCAAGGGCGTCAGTCGCGCCGCGTCCGGCGCCGCGCTCTGCAAGTCCGGCGCCACCACTGGCTGGACCTGCGGCACGGTCGGCTCCTACAACAACACCGTCACCTACATCGACCGCAACGGCGGCCCCGACACGGTTGTCAGCGGCCTGGCCTCCTCCACGGTCTGTGTCGAGGGCGGTGACAGCGGCGGCGCGTACATCTCCGGCAACCTGGCGCAGGGGATGACCTCCGGCGGCCCGGTCGACCAGCAGTGCACCAGCGGCGTCTACTCCCGCGGCACCTCGTACTTCCAGC
Organism: Streptomyces sp. NPDC058671; assembly: GCF_042716475.1. Lineage (NCBI taxonomy): Bacteria > Bacillati > Actinomycetota > Actinomycetes > Kitasatosporales > Streptomycetaceae > Streptomyces > Streptomyces sp. NPDC058671. The sequence continues at coordinate 39,540 of NZ_JBHXSA010000033.1, forward strand.
CGCTCGACGACGCCCTGCGCTACTACGGGCTGACGCTCAACACCAACTGAGCACGTCCACTGCAGGACCGGCCGGGGGGGCTCGCGGGACAAGGCGAGCGGCCCCCGGCCGCTCTCCGACGGAGCCGTGCGTCCCCCCCGCCCCGCCCGCTGGAAGACGCCATGCTCAACGCCCCCCACACCGACGATCCGGACGCGATGTTCGCGGCCGTGTTCAAAGAGGCCCTGCGGCGGCGGGGCCTGCCGCTGGACCTTGTGCGCGATCACCTCCAGTCCCATGGGGTCACTCTCAGCCTTGCCACCCTCAGCTACTGGCGGAGCGGCCGCAGCCAGCCGGAGAAGCCCCAGTCCTTGCGCGCGCTCGACATCCTGGAACCCTTCCTCGGCCTTCCGTGCGGCGCCCTGCGCTCGCTGGTGAGGCGCCGGCCACGCGGCTGGGTTCCGCCGTACGATCCCGCCGCCGTCCGCGGCGTCTACGGCGAAAACTCCGACGTCGAGCAGGTCCTCGGCGACGCCTTCCCGCACTTCGATGCCGATCTGCGGCGACTGGTCGTCCACGAAACGGTGAGCGTGAACGAGCACCGCCTCGTCGGGGAGTTCCACGTCACCGTCGCCGTCAGGGCCGTCCGCGACAACGCACGACACCTGACCGTCATCCACACCCTGGACGGGCTGAACGCTGACGAGGTCGACTTCACCGTCCCCCACGGGCCGCCTCCGAGCACCCGGTACCGGCCGGAACTGAACTGCGTGGTCGCCGAGGTCCCCCTCGGCCGCCGGCTGGCCAGGAACGAGACCGCGGTCGTCGAGTACACCCTGCGCTCCGCCTCCACCGCGGGCATCTCTCGCTGTCACGAGCGCCGCCTCACCACACCCCTGCAGTCCTACCTGCTCCAGGTGCGCTTCCACCCCCGGGCCGTGCCGTCGACGTGCTGGCACTACTACCGCAGCCACATCGATGCCGAGCCCCGGAGCCGGCACACCGCGCCCCTGGACGGCTTCCATACGACGCACCTGCTACCGATGAAATGCAGACCTGGTGTGTACGGCATCGAATGGCAGTGGGCGGATTGAGACTCACACGCCCTCGACGGGGCCGGGCAGAGGAACCTGCGGACCCGCAGGCAGAGGACGACCCGTCTGCCACCGCTGGGCACATCAGCGGGAAACCGCAGGTAGGAGTTGTGAATCCGCCCTGACCAGCTTCCCCAGCCAGGGCAATCGGACCCGGCCACCGTCCTCTGGGCCTGAATGCGTACCGCTTCGTCGGTCACGTCGACCGACAGCACAGCCACGTCCGAGATCGACGGGAACAGTAACTCCTCCAGCCGGAGCACTACTTCTTCCACGGGCCGAACTGTCAGCCACACCGCATTTGGGGACGAATCATTTTCAGGCAGCTTCCCGAGGTCTCGCCCGCCCGACAAGCGTCACTCCGCGTGGTGATTCACGGAAAGTGAGTCAGAACCGTTTCTCGTGAGCATCCGCGAGCCGGCTGATTACCAATCGCTGCCGAAACTCATCGACAAACGCTGCTGCTGAAGGCGAACAAAGCCAACTGGGGCACCGCCGACGAGGAGCGCGCCGGATACGAGCGCCTGGCCTGGACCGTGAGCGAGGCCGGCGCCGACCTCGTGACCATCTCGACGGCCTCGCCTCCTGCTGCGCGAAGCCCCACTGCTCACCGACCGCGCCGGGCAGCGCCCGCAGTGGGCCCCCGCGCTGCGCCGACCACGCCGCCGGTCCCCGTGTCCGCCTTGCCGAACGGTCAGAGCCAGCCTCTGCGGGCCGCCTGGACGCCGGCCTGGAAGCGTGTCTCCACGCCCAGTTCGGTCATCAGCTCGGTGAGTCTGCGGCCCACTGTACGCTCGGTCACGCCGAGGGTGCGGGCGATGGTGCGGTCCTTCATGCCGGACGCCATCAGCGACAGCAGCTCGCGGTCCTTGGCGGACAGGCCGCACTGCGCCGTGTCCGCGCCGAGGGGAGTGGCGCGGGCCCAGAGGCTCTCGAAACAGCAGACGAGGGCGTCGACGAGTGCCGACTCGTGGACCAGCAGCCGAACGCCCGGGTCCTGGTCGGTGTAGGAGACGGGCAGCAGCGCGGTGGTCCGGTCGACGACGACCATCTTCAGGGTGGCATTGGGCAGGATCCGGGCCTGTTCGCCGGCGTCGATGCAGCGGCGCATGGCCGCTATGTGCTCGGGCGACGCCAGTGCCTCGCGGGCGTAGATGAACCGGTAGGCGATGCCGTCCTCGAGTCGGCGCAGTTCGAGGTCGTTCGGGTTGCTCTGGCCGCCGATGTACGGCGGGGCGTCGACCGCGACGATCTCCTCGCGCGCCTCCAGCTGGAGCCGCGACACTGCCGCCAGGACGGCGTCCTCGCCCTCCAGCAGCTCGACGACCGGCGTATCCCGGTGCGGTCGGGCACGCAGCCGGTCGGCCAGTTCCTCCACCTGCATCTGCATCTGGGCGAGGTCGCCGCGTCGGCGGCTGATCAGCGCGGGCAGGGCTTCGTCGGGTGCGATGAGGGCGTACAGCGGGGGAGTGAAGCCGATCTGCTGGACCAGGCCGTGGTCCAGGAGACGGCGGACGGCGGGGCGCAGTTCGGCCGGGGAACAGCCGGTGCTCTCCGCGAGCGCTTCTGTCGTGGCCCGCTTCAGGTCGAGCAGGGCGAGGTAGGCGTCGTTCTCGAGCTGGCCGAGACCGACGGGCTCCAGCGAGAACACGTGGACCTCCCATGCCAACGGTGGGGTCGTTGGGGTGGTGGGGACTGTAGGTCGCCCTCTGGTGGACGTCAAGGTTTCATGCCGACGCAGAGGAAGAGGACGTTCCGCGTCGTATGTGGTTTCTGTCGCGTTTCATCCCACCCATCCCTGCTGAACAGGACATTGTCCGGAACCGGAAGCGCACAGTCATGTACAGGCGGCTGCCGGCGCCCCAATCCTTGTCCCATCCCGCCGCGGCTGTTCAGCCTTCGGCGTCGCGCGGCGGAGCTTCCTCTGCCGTCACCCCCCACGGGCCACCCCCGGCCACGGGGACGGCATGCCTGGACAAGGAGCAACGATGCACCACAGATCTGCATTGCCTGCACGGAAGATATTCGGGACGGCGATCGCCGCCGGGCTGGCCGCCACCATGCTGGCGGTCGTGCCGGGGACGGCGGACGCCGTCGAGGGAAGCGTCCCGGGAGCACCGCGGACGGACACCGCGGCGCCGGCGACCGACGGGCCCGTCGAGCGCCTCATAGTCGGCTACAAGTCCCATGCCACAGAGGCCAAGTCCGACGACGCAGCGGCCAAGGACGCCGAGGCCAAGGGCAGGAAGGCCGGCGAGTCCCTCGACTTCGAGCGCCGCCTGGGCACCGGAGCCGCGCTGGTCGACCTCGGCGCCGAGCTCGGACAGAAGGACGCGACCGACGTCATGGCCGCCTTCCGTGCCGACCCGGACGTCGCGTACGCCGTCCCGGACCGTCGTGTGTACGCCACGGCCGCCGCGCCGAACGACACTTACTACGACCGCCAGTGGGACCTGTTCGAGGCCGCCGCCGGCATGAACGTCCCCGGCGCGTGGGACAAGGCGACCGGTGTAGGCGTCAAGGTCGCCGTCATCGACACCGGCTACGTCGCCCACTCCGATCTCGCGCCCAACGTGATCGCCGGGTACGACTTCATCTCCGACACGCGGATGTCCCGCGACGGCGACGGCCGCGACAACAACGCCGCTGACAACGGCGACTGGATGAACAGGGGCGACTGCGGCGTCGACGAGTTCGGCCGGCCGGTCCCCGACAGCGACAGGAACAACTCCTGGCACGGCACACACGTCGCCGGAACCATCGCCGCCACTGCCGGCAACAGCAAGGGCATCGCCGGCATCGCGTACAACGCGACCATCCAGCCCGTCCGGGTACTCGGGTGGTGCGGCGGCACGGACGCCGACATCATCGACGCCATCACCTGGGCGTCCGGCGGTTCGGTGCAGGGTGTGCCCGCCAACCCGAGGCCGGCCGACGTGATCAACATGAGCCTCGGCGGTGGAGGCGTCTGCAACCCCGGCACCCAGAACGCCATCAACGGCGCGGTGGCCCGCGGCACGACCGTCGTCGTGGCTGCCGGCAACGACAACGTCAACGTGGCCGACTTCCAACCGGCCAACTGCAACAGCGTCATCACCGTCGCCGCTTCCGACCGCCAGGGCAACCGTGCCGCCTACTCCAACTACGGCAACCTCATCGACGTCACCGCTCCCGGCGGTGAGACCGCCCTGGGCTCCGCGAACGGCATCTATTCCACGCTGAACACCGGCATCCGCAGCCTCGGCAACGACACGTACGCGGCATACCAGGGCACCAGCATGGCCGCCCCGCACATCGCGGGCCTCGCGGCGCTGATGAACCAGACGAGCCCGTCGATGACGCCCGCCCAGATCGAGTCCGCGATCAAGGCCAACGTCCGAACGCTGCCCGGCACCTGCTCCGGCGGCTGCGGCACGGGCCTCGCGGACGCGGCCCGGACGCTCGGCGCGTCCGGCGGCACCGACCCGCAGCCTCCCACCGGCAAGCTGTTCACCAACGCCGTCGACGTGACCATCCCGGACACCAACACCCCGGTCACGTCCTCCCTCGCGGTGACGGGCATCAGCGGCAACGCCCCGACAGCTCTCAAGGTCGGCGTCGACATCAAGCACCCCTACCGCGGTGACCTGCGTATCGAGCTGGTGGCCCCGAACGGCGGCGTCACGCAGCTCAAGGCCAACAGCTCCAGCGACGGCGCGGCCAACGTCATCACCACCTACACCGTCAACGCCTCCAGCGCGACCGCCAGCGGCACCTGGAAGCTGCGGGTCACCGATGTCTACAGCGGTGACACCGGCTACATCGACTCCTGGAGCCTGACCTTCTGACAGATCCACCCCTCCAGTCCGAACCAGGGGCCTGCCGATGTCGAGGATGACATCGGCAGGCCCCATGCCCTCTTCACGATCGCTACAGGTTTCAGCAGCAGCCAGGCCCCGTCGTCGTGGCAGACGGCCCGCAGCCGATCGTCCCCGAGGCGTAGCCTCCAGCGCCCGCAGCCGGTGCGCACAATGCGGGAAGCGCATACCCGGCACCATCCGGTCCCCCACACCGGATCCAGCAGCGGGTCACCGGGGTCGTACGCCCCGGCTGGGCTCGGCTACGTCGCGGACAGGGGTCGCGAAGGTCTGCACGGAGGCACTCGGGCCTCCGTGCCGCCAGGTGGTGCTCCGGTGTCAGGGCCCGCTTGACGGCACGCAGGAATCCACCGGTTCGAGGGACATGTGTCATTTGTTGCAGTTCATCCCGCTCGCCCGTGCTGAACAGGACATTGTCCGGAACCGGAAGTGCACAGTGATTTACAGGCGGTTGCAGGCGACCCAATGCTTGTCCCAACGCCCCCAGCGGCTGTTCCTCCCTCAGCGTTGCGCGGCGGAGCTTCCAATGCCGTCAGATCCCAGCGTGGCTACCCCCGGCCTCGGGGACGGCATGCCCGGACAAGGAGCATCGATGCACCAGAGAACCGCACTGCCCGCACGGAAGATACTCGGGGTGGCGCTCGCCGCAGGTCTGGCCGCCACCGCGCTGGCGGTCGTGCCGGGGATGGCTGCCGCCACCGAGGGAAGCATTTTGGGAGCCGGCGCGCCCAACACCATCAAGGACAGTTACCTCGTCGTCCTCAAGGACGGCACGACGACTGCGCAGGGTGTCGAGCAGCGTAAGGCCGCCCTGACCAAGCGCTACGGCGGCAAGGTCGGGCACACCTACACCTCCGCGCTCAAGGGCTTCTCGGTCAGGATGACCGAGAAGCAGGCCAAGCGGCTCGCCGCGGACCCGGCGGTCACCTACGTCGAGCAGGACACCAAGGGCTCGTTGCAGGCGGTCTCCTCCTGGGGTCTGGACCGTGTCGACCAGGGGGCTCTGCCGCTCAACGGCGCTTACACGGCGCCCAACACCGGCGCGGGCGTCACCGCGTACGTCATCGACTCGGGCATCCGCACCTCGCACAACGACTTCGGTGGCCGGGCGTCCTGGGGCACGAACACCATCGACAGCAACAACACTGACTGCCACGGGCACGGCACCCATGTGGCGGGCACCCTCGGCGGCGCGTCCTATGGTGTGGCCAAGGGCGTCAAGCTGGTCGGGGTCAAGGTCGCCGACTGCGCCGGCGACCTGAGTGCGACAAGTGTCACCGCCGGCATCGACTGGGTCACGCGCAATGCCGTGAAGCCCGCGGTGGCCAACATGAGCTTGGAGTACTCCAGCCGGTCCGTTGCGACGGCCGTGCAGAACTCCGTCGCCTCCGGCATCATCAACGTCGCCGCGGCCGGCAACGACTACGGCTACAACGCCTGCAACATCACGCCCGCCAAGGTGCCCGAGGCCATCACCGTCGGTGCGAGCACCCGCACCGACAGCGGGTGGATCGGCTCCAACATCGGCACCTGCATCGACATCTTCGCGCCCGGTGATGCCATCGTCTCCGCCGGCATCACGAGCGACACCGCCGCCGCGACGATGTCCGGCACATCGATGGCCGCCCCGCACGTGGCGGGCGCCGCCGCGCTCTACCTCTCGGCCGACCGGACGGCCGCACCCGCCCAGGTGCAGTCCGCCCTCAAGGACAACGCCACCAAGGGCAAGCTGACCGGCATCGGAGCGGGCTCACCCAACAACCTTCTCTACACCGGCTTCCTCGGCCGGTGATGCCCTGACTCCTGCGACGGCCTGTCCGGCCGGTATCCCCGGTTTCCACCCCCCGGCCGGACAGGCCATGGACCCGATCACCACCTTCCCCACGCCGAACGAGGTGCCCGTGCAAGCGAAATTCACCTACTGGCTCGCGGTGGCCGTCACCGCCGCGGCGGTCGCGGCCGGCGCCGGCCACGGCATAGCCGCACCGGCTGCTCCGAGCGCGGCCGACGACGACCGTGCCTACGTGTACCGCATCCCCGACGGCGCCCACCTGCCGCCGAACAAGCTCGCCGGTTTCGACCTGATCGAGGACCGCGACGGCGACGACCTGTTCGTCCTCGGCGACGCGGCCACCGCCACGCGACTCAAGGTCGCCGGCCTGCGTCCCAAGGTGGAGCAGAGGCTGGCCCCGGCCGCCTGGGAGCCGCCCAAGCGAAGCGGCCAAGCGCCCGCACTCACCCAGGCCGTCGCCGAGGAGACGTACTACGGCGGCTACCGCACCGTGAACGCCCAGTACGCCCACCTCGACCAGGTCGCCTCCGACCACGCGCCGCTCGCCACCGTCGTCGACATCGGCGACTCCTGGCGTAAATCCACCGGCAGGCCCGGCGGCTACGACCTCAAGGCCATCTGCCTCACCAAGAAGTCAAGCGACAGCTGCCAGCTGACGCCCAACTCCACCAAACCGCGCTTCCTCCTCCAGGCGCAGGTCCACGCCCGTGAACTGAGCACCGGCGAGATGGCCTACCGCTGGATCGACTACCTCACCGACGGCTACGGTACCGACGCCACAGCCACGAAAATCCTGGACACCCGCGAGATCTGGGTGATCCCGATCGGCAACCCCGACGGCGTCGACATGGTCCAACAGGGCTTCATGGGCGGTCCTACGGGTCAGCAGTGGCATCGCAAGAACGCCAACCACACCCACTCCACCACTACCTGCACCGAGGGTCCCAACTCCGGCAGCGGCATCGACCTCAATCGCAACAACAGCAGCCACTGGGGTGGCGCGAGCACCAGCTCCCAGCCGTGCGACCAGCTTTTCAAGGGCCCGTCGGCTGACTCCGAGTCCGAGAACAAGGCACTCCAGGGCTTCTACCGCAAGCTGTTCCCCGACACCCGCGCCACTGGAGACACCGCGGCCGCCACTGCCGCCACCAAGGGCATGTTCGTCACCCTGCACAGCTACTCCAACATGATCCTGTTCCCCTGGGGCTTCGACGGCAACACGGAGAGCGGCAACGACACCGCACTGCGCGCCATGGGCAAGGAGATGGCCCGGCTGGCCGGCGGATGGCAGTACGGCCAGCCCGGCGAAATCCTCTACGACGCCAGCGGCGGTCACGACGACTGGGCCTACGACCAGCTCGGAGTCCCCAGCTTCACCTGGGAGGTCGGACCCAGCAGCGGCACCTGCGGCGGCTTCCACCCTCCCTACTCCTGCCAGAACACCTTCTGGAACCAGGTCAAACCCATGCTCACCTACACGGCGGACAAAGCGGCCAACCCCTACGGGAGCAACACCACACCCACCCCGGCCGGCTGCCACGGCACCAACGCGGCCGACGTCGCGATCCCCGACGCCGGGAACGCCGTCACCAGTAGCATCAACATCACTGGCTGTACCGGAACCGCCTCCGCCACCAGCACGGCCGAGGTCCACATCGACCACACCTACCGCGGCGATCTCACGCTGGACCTCGTGGCTCCTGACGGCACGGCCTACCGGCTGAAGAACGCGTCCGCCAGCGACGGCACCGCCAACCTCGACCAGACGTTTACCGTGAACGTCTCGACCGAGACCCGCAACGGCACCTGGCAGCTCAGGGTTCAGGACACCGCTCCTCAGGACAGCGGCATCCTCGACACCTGGACCCTCACTCTCTGACCGAAGCCCACAACGCCGAGGGGAGGACCGAACACGTCCGGGCCTCCTCGGAAGGCGAGGTCCCCACCCGCGCCCAGCGTCTTGTGCCGTTCCGCCGAGGGCAGGTCGGCCTGTGCAGGACTTCGGCGTCCGTTCGCATCAGCTCACGCGCGTCCTGCAGCTGCTGCTCCAGCGCGCCGCGCGCCTCCCGGACGGCTGCCGGATCCGCCTCGCCGTCGACAGGATCGGCTTGGAGGCAGACGACGCAGTGACCCTCCGGGGGCTGCCGCGGCCGTAGGTGTGGCAGAACCAGCGGTCCGGCACGGTCCCGGGGTCCGGCCGAAGCCACGGCGAGAGGTCCACCGCCAGGACCAGCCGACCGTCCGCGGCCCTCGGCAGCGGCACCCCGGCCAGGACCCGCCGCAGCCGGGCGACATCCACCCGGCCCCGGTTGAGACCGGCGTACAACGCGCCGTGCCCACGGCGGTGCTCTGGTGCCAGCGCGAGATCCACGAGTGACCGCACCGGCCCGTCCGTGCACAGCACCGCGTCCGTCAGCTCGAACAACGCGTCCGCGCGGGCGGTCCGGCAGTCGTAGAAGTCGGTCCGGAACCGCGACAACACGGTCAGGGACTCGACGCGGACAGCGTCGTGCAGCAGACTCACCCTCGCGGCCTTGGCATGATCAACAGCGTCTCGACAACGCACATGATCACACCAAGGCCGCACCGCTGTCGCATCGCCTACCAGCGATCAACTGGCTCTTCAGGCGCGGACGTTAAACAACAAGCTCAAGCTCGCAACGGGGAGGCGCATGGGGGCATGTGGCCGTCGGCGCGTTCACCTGCTGGTTCCACGCGAGCGGTCTCCAACCCCCCTCTATGGTGGCGGCCTTCACGCGAGCGGTTGACCACCGGCTTGGCGCCGGAGTCGTGGACCATTTCAGCAGGCTGGATGAGGAAGCCGCACGGGGTAAGACGCCCCTGGATACGGCCTCAGGGCTACCAGCCGTACTGGCGACAACGGTCACGCACGAGCCGTGGGCACCCCCACCCGCATCGGATGGGGGCCCCGGCTCGTCCGCGCGCACCTGCGTTCATTCCGCCTCGACGCCCAACAGCTCCAGGAAGGCCGCGGCCGCCGGAGTGCGGCTCTCCCGACCCCAGACCACGAACTCGGCGCGTGCTGGTGCGTCCGTGACCTCGATCGTGACCATCCCGGTCATGCCCGCGACATACGCGGGCGGCAGTAGGGCCACGCCCAGGCCTGCGCCGACCAGACGGGCCAGGTAGTCCGCGTTGGTCACCTCGAAGGCGACCTCGCGAGTGAGGCCGGCGGCGGTGAAGGCCAGATCGGACTGGGCCCTGCCGGCGGTCTTCGCCGGGAGGTCCACGAACACCTCGGAGGACAAACGACGGAGGTCGACCGAGGTCTCGCCGGCGAGCGGGTGGTCCGGGGCGACCACGGCGACCAGCCGCTCCCGGGCCAGTTCCCGGGCCATGACGCCCCGAGGGCGGGTCGTGACCGGGATGCCGAGAAAGGCCACCTCGATCTCGCCCTGCCTGACCCGCTCGACGAGCTCGTCGCTCGCTCCCACACTGAGACTGATCCGGGCCTTCGGATGACGCTGGTGGAAGTCCTTCAGGACGGCGGGAATGTCCACGGCGGCGACAGTGGGGATCAGTCCCACCGCGAGGCGTCCGCGCACCTCCCCGACGGACGCCGCGACTTCGGCGGCGGCCCGCTCCGCCGCATCCAGGCACTGGTGGGCGGAGGGCAGGAAGGCCGCGCCCGCCGGGGTCAACCGGACTCGGCGGCTGGTGCGTTCGAAGAGCCGCGCACCCAGTTCCTTCTCCAGGCGCGCGATCTGGTGGCTGAGCGCGGACTGGACCACGAGGCAGCGTTGGGCAGCCCTCGTAAAGCTGTTCGTCTCGGCCACGGCGATCACGTACCGCATCTGCTGGAGCTCCATGGATCCATCGTGATTCGAGATCGATCACGTGACAAGCATGTGTTGGACTCATTAGTACCCCCGGCGCGAGACTTGTGAGGACCGCACACAGCAGGAACGTTTTCGGAGCACCTCTGCCGAGCGGGCCCGCGATCGGGCCCCTCCCGCATGCCCTAAGCCGCTCCTGCGCTGCCCTCTTCCCTACCTCCGCACCTGGGCGCACGCCGCCGAGGCATGCCTGCGCGCGGCCTCGCGCCCGTGACACCGAAAGGACGAGCGACCGCCATGAGCACCACGCCACCGCGTTCCGAGACAACCGTCGCCGACATCTGGGTGGACCCCCGCTGCCCCTGGGCGTGGATCACCTCACGCTGGATGCTGGAGGTGGAGCAGGTCAGACCGCTGGAAGCTCGTTTCCACATCATGAGCCTGTCGGTCCTCAACGAGGGCCGCGAGGTCCCGGAGAAGTACCGCCAGGGCATGATCGACGGCTGGGCATGCGTGCGCGTGTGTGTCGCGGCACAGCAGCGGCACGGCAACGAGATGCTGCGCCCCCTCTCCAACGCCGTGGGACGTCTGATCCACCACGAGAAGGTCGGGATCGGCCACGACATGATCCGCGCCGCCCTGGAGGAGGCGGTTCTACCCGCCGACCTGATCGAGGCCGCGGAGGACGCCTCCTGGGGCGAGCCGCTGCGGGCCGAGCACCACGAGGGGATGGACCCTGTCGGTTCCGAGGTCGGCACCCCCGTGATCCACGTGCCCGGATCGGAGCGGAAGCCGCTCGCGTTCTTTGGCCCCGTCCTCACCCCCGCCCCCCGTGGCGAGGCCGCCGGAACGTTCTGGGACGGTGTGCTGGCCGTGGCGAGCATCGACGGCTTCTTCGAGCTGAAGCGCGGCCGCGACCGCGCCCCGATCTTCGACTGAGCCGGCCGGACGGATGTCGCGAACCACATTGCTTCCCGCGGGATTTGAGGCAAGATGAAGAACAGACAGAATGTACTGGCGGCGGCCCTGACTGGCCTGGCTCCGGCGGTCTGGGGCAGCACCTACCTGGTGACCACCGAGCTGCTGCCCCCGGACCGGCCGCTTCTGGCGACAACCATGCGGGCCTTGCCCGGCGGCCTGGTCCTGCTGGCCCTCGGCCTGAAGCTTCCCGTCGGCGTCTGGTGGTGGCGCGCGCTGGTGCTGGGCATTCTGAACATCGGCGCCTTCAACTTCCTGCTCTTCTTCGCCGCCTACCGGCTGCCGGGCGGCATCGCCGCCATGATCATGTCGGCGCAGCCCATGTTCGTCGTGATCCTCGCCGCCCTCTTCCTCGCTGAGAGGATCAGAGCCATCCACGCCCTGGCCTGCGTAATGGGCACCGGGGGCGTGGTGTTGCTTGTCTTCAGGGGCACGGCGTCGCTCGACACCATCGGAGTCCTCGCCGCACTCGGCGGAGCGCTGTGCATGGCCTCGGGCATCACACTGACCAAGCGGTGGGGCCGGCCGGAGGGCGTGGGTCTGCTCACGTTCACCGGGTGGCAACTCACGGCGGGCGGTCTGGTCCTGCTGCCGTTCTGGCTGTGGCTGGAAGACCTGCCAAACGGTCTCACCGGCTCCAACGTCATCGGGTTCGCCTATCTCATCATCCTGGGCGCGGTCCTGAGCTACATCGTCTGGTTCCGAGGCATCGAACGCCTGCCAGCCGTGGCGGTCTCCTTCCTGGCGCTGGGCAGCCCGGTCGTGGCGACCCTGCTGGGTTACCTCTTCAAGGACCAGACGCTGTCCGCCCTCCAAATTGTCGGCATGGTCGTCATCTTCCTGGCGGTTGTGCTCGGCCAGCCGCGCCCGGCTCCACCCCGCACCCTCGTCTCGCACCTCCCCGACCAACCCGCTTTGGAACAGGAACGCAGCGGATAACGGCGGGGCAGCGGGTCCTGTGGTCACTGACTGCTGCCCCGAACTGTGGGTGTTGGCCTTGTACATGTCTCTTGTCGTGGCTTCGAGCTCGTTGACGAGCTTCGCGGCCGGGGCTCGGCGGACGATACGGCCCCTTTCCCGGCCGCGGCGGCGCTCCCACGTCGAAGGGCCTGGGGGCACGAACGCCCAGCGCCCCGAACTAAAGCGGCCCGGGGCGCGCCCTTGGTGCACAGGCCGGATGCGGTCGTACGGCGGCGTGTGCAGGGCCGCTTCGAGGAGCCCGGTGGCGAAGGTGCGGCGCTCGCGGCGGTCGACGCGGAGCATGACGGGTGCGAGGGAGGCTAGTTCCTCGGGGGTGAGGTTGGGAAGGCCGCTCTGCACGTGCTTTGGGGCACGGTTCTGTACGGGGGTGACCCAGGTCGCGCACCGGATCACGATCAGCGGGAGCAGGGTGGAGCCTTCCGGGACTTGGGCGAGGGCGTCTCGCAGACGTGGCCGGCGCGATCACGGAGGCGATGGGCAGCCCCTGGGCGAGCTTGTGCGCCGCCTGCTCTACGGCCGAGTTGTCGCTGGTCATAGGGGTCCCTGCTGCTCGACGGTGTCGCCGATCGTACGCCCGAGGCTCGGCGGCCGCCCCAAATGCCCATCCATGCCTTCATTCGATGTCGGTGTCGCCGAGGGTCTCCAGTACCTGGCGCAGACCGTCGCCCGTCTTCGTGATCAGGTCGCGGTCCATTTCGGCGAGAAGCCCGGCGTAGTTGGCCAGGTGGTCGGCGAAGGCGGCTCGGGTGACCTCGTGGCCGTGGTCGGTGAGGCGGATCTTGATGGTGCGCCGGTCCTGCCCGTCGCGCATCCGCTCGACCAGGTTCTTGGCCTCCATCCGGTCGATGCGGTTGGTGATCGCACCGGAGGTCACCATGGACGCTTTAAGGAGGGCGCCGGCGGTGAGGGCGTAGGGCGGGCCCGAGCGCTGGAGCGTGGTGAGCACGTCGAACTCCCCGTACTCCACGCCGTGCGCGGCGGCCGCGGCCTTGGCGGACTTCTCGACCACCCGGGCCAGTCGCTGGATCCGCGCGAAGAGCTGCACGGGCCACAGGTCCTGGGCCACGTCGGGGCGCTCCTTGACCCACTGACCGACGATCGCGTCCACAGCATCGCTCATTGCCGCACACCTCTCAATGGAAATTATCTCAACGTTAAGATACTTGACGCTGAGAGACCCGAGCTGCTTTTATCTCAACGCTGAGATTATCAAGACTGAACGACAGGAGCACCCCCATGTCCCCGCTCGTCCTCCACCCCCTCGCCCAGGACCTCCTCTTCCGTGAGGCCCGCACCGCCAACACCTTCACCGCCGAGCCGGTGACCGAGGAGCAGGTTCAGGCGATCTACGACCTCGTCAAGTACGCTCCCACCGCCTACAACCAGTCGCCGCTGCGGATCGTCCTGATCCGTTCGGACGAGGCCCGCGAGCGGCTCCTGCGGCACATGGCCGAGGGCAACCGGCCGAAGACCGCTGCCGCCCCGCTCGTCGCGATCCTTGCCGCCGACAACGAGTTCCACGAGGAACTCCCCGTGCTGCTCCCGCACTTCCCGCAGGCCAAGGACCTCTTGTTCGCCGAACGCCCGGTCCGTGAGGAGTCCGCCCTGCTCAACGCGACCCTCCAGGCGGCCTACTTCATCCTTGGCGTGCGTGCGGCCGGCCTGGCCGCAGGGCCGATGACCGGCTTCGACTTCCCCGGCGTGCGGAAGGAGTTCCTGGACGACGACCACACTCCACTGATGGTCGTCAACATCGGCCGCTCCGGCGAAAACCCTTGGTTCCCGCGCTCGCCGCGACTCGCCTACGACGAGGTCGTCACCACCGCCTGAGCGGCTCGCCGCCCACCGTCACACACACCCGACGTCCTGCCTACGCCCTCGCCTTGCCCCGGGTGTGTCCCAGCGCGCCCAGCCCCGCTCTCGCCCCTCCCCGACCCCGGAGTCCGCCGTGTCCCTGCTCGACCGCGCCCGCCCTCTCCACGCCACCGCTCCGGGACCGGGGCGACGCCACGTACCCGCCGTCTGGCTCGCGTTACTGGCCACCCCGCTCGCCGCGAGTGCCAATAGCCCGGTCCTGATCCTCCCCGACATGGCCGAGTCGTTCGGCGTCCGCACCGCTACCGCGACCTGGCTCGTCACAGTTTTCGCCTGGGCCGTCGCCGTGGGCACCCCCTTGATGGCGGGGCTGTTGCGCCGCCGCGGCCTGCGCGCCACGCTCCGGCTGGGCGCGGTCCTGGTCGCGGCCGGCACGGCAGTCGTCGCCGTGGCGCCCTGGCTTCCGCTGGTCATGGCTGGCCGGGCGGCGCAGGCGATGGGCGGTGCCGGTCTGGTCACCGCGGCGATGAGTCTGGCGGGCTCGGTCCGACGGATGGGTGTGATCACGGGGGGCTTCGGGGTGCTCGGAGCGGTCGGGCCCCTGCTCGGCTCAGTGATCGCGGGAACAGTCTCCTGGCGGGTCTCCCTCACAGTCGGAGCGGTCGCGCTCATCGCCCTGCCGGTGGTCGCGCGCCGCGCCGACCTGTCCGCGCCACGGCAGAGCACCCCGTTCGACGGCCGGGGCGCCACCCTCTTGGTCCTGCTTGCCACGGCCCTCGTCCTCGTCCCGCGCTTCCCGCTCCCGGCGATAACCGCCTCCCTGGTGGCGGCCGCGCTGCTCGCCCTGCACATCCGGTCCCACCCCGCCGGCTTCGTCCCCTTGTCCCTGCTACGCAGCAGGGTCTTCGTCCTCTCCACCCTGCTCGCCTGCACCTTCGCGACCTCGTACTTCACACTCCTCTTCACCGTCCCGCAGCTGCTGCACGACCGCACCGACTGGTCGACCTCCACGATCGGCACCGGCCAGCTAGTCGCCCTCCTCACCGGCTCCGTGCTCTCCATGACGCTGGCCGTGGCCTCGGCCCGGCTGGGCCGCCCGCGTGTCCTGGCGATCCTGCTCGCCGTCGGAGCCCTGGCGCCGCTCACCGCCGTGCTGACCCCCTGGCCGCCGCTGATCCTGCCCGTCGCGACGCTGGCCGTGTTCACGACGAGCGCCGGCCAGGCCGCACTGGCTGTGCACGCGAGCCAGGCTGCGCCCGCCTCGCAGCGCCCCACGGCGATCGGCCTGTTCAACCTGGGCTACCAGTTGGGCGGCGCCTTTGGCCCGGCGATCGCATCCCTGGTTGTCCTCGGGGGCTGACCCCGCCAGTTCCCTTGCCCCGCCCGCCCGGCCGGTACGGCCACTCCCGTACCGCATGCCGCCCCGCCGAGGGCGACCCGTACGCTCCCGCACCACACGCCGCCCCGGCCAGGCGGGCGTCAGCGGGTGGCGGATCCGCTCGTCACGGTCGCCCAGTTGCCGTCGTTCACCGTGCACACCGTCAGACGGCGGTCGGTCGTGTCGCCGTTCCCGTCGAAGGCGACGCGGCCCGTGACACCGTCGAAGCCCAGCCCCGCCCCGGCCTGCGGCAGATTCACCCGTGCGTCGGAGGGAAGGGTGCCGCCGTTGGCCGTCACGACGGCCTTCACCGCCTCGAGCCGTACATCGCATGACTGACGTTCAGGCCAGCAGGCACGGCAAGCTCATACCGCTCCTTGTACAGTTCATGGCACTGAAACTATTCGTCAGGATGTGCGCGGGCTAGCCGAATTTCGCGGCGATAACCGTCGAGCTCCAGTCCGTCTACGACGCGCTCCAGGCGTACGACCCCAGGTTTGCGCGGTAGGAGGTCTTCTGAACTCCCGCCGCTCCTCCAGGCCCTGGCCTTCGGCGGTGCGATCGTCCTGATCCCGGACGGTGCGATCGTGCTGATCCCGCTCACCTTTATGTACGACATGCGCAAGCTGCCCATCCAGCTCCTCTTCGTAACCTCCGTGTCTGCCTTCATCGGCTTCAGCCTGCTCCTGCTATTCGTCCTCGATTGCCCCTTCGCGGACGAACTCAGTGTGATCCCGGCCCGGTACAAGGAGTGGGGCGCTCGCTCAATACTGGAACGGGTGAGCCGCCCCGGGCCAGGCGCGACGCGGACCGGAGGCCTGCTGTGCTGCGGGAGACGTCGGCGGTGCGGCACAGCAGACCTCATGCATGCAGCCGACGCACAGGAGCTGCGGCGGGCGACTCCGGTTCCTCGGCTGCGCGGGCTGGGGCAGGGGTTGTGCGGCCTGCCGCCACGCCTGCCGAGGCATGGGCGGTAAAGGGCCGTGGTCAGCGGGCTGCCGGGTCACCGCCCGGTGCGGCGCACCTCCCACCGTGAGACGCCGCCGCGTTCCTCGGCGACGTACAGCGTGCCGTCCGGGCCGAAGACCAGGCCGTGGGGCTCGCGGTCGGGGGCTGCGAGCGGGTGCTCGGTGATCTTGCCGTCCGGAGTGACGGAGCCGATCCGGCCGGTGCCCCACTCGGTGAACCAGCAGGTCCCGTCTGGGGCGACCGCGACGGCGTGGGGGCGGCAGTCGGCCTCGGGCAGCGGGAACTGCGTGATCTCCACGCCTGCCTCGCCCGTAGTGAGCCGCCCGATCCGGCCGGCGCCGATCTCGGCGAACCACAGGCTCCCGTCCGGGCCGGCCGCGAGCCCGACCGGGGCGACGCCGGGGGTGGGCAAAGGGTGGAGCCGGACCTTGCCGGAGACGGTGATCCGGCCGATCGCGTTCGCCTGGTTGAGGGTGAACCACAGGGCTCCGTCGTGTCCCGCCGTGAGGAACGACGGGAATCCCCCCTCGCACGGCAGCGGGAACTCGCGGACCTCGCCGTCCGTGCCGATGCGGCCGATGCCGTCGGTGTTCGTCAGGGTGAACCACAGGGCCCCGTCGGGCCCGGCCGCGATCCCGTACGGTCCGCCCGCGCCGCCGGGAAGCGCGTACGAGCGGGCTTCGCCGGCCACCGTGATCCGGCCGATCCGGTGGTCGCCGTACCGGGTGAACCACAGCGCGCCGTCCGGTCCGGCGGTGATCAGGGTGGGGCCGCAGTCGGAGGAGTCCAGCGCGAACTCCTCGACGCGGCCCGTCGACGGGGTGAGGCGGGCGATGCGGCCGCAGTGGACGAGAGTGCACCACAGGTGGCCGTCCGGTCCGACGGCCAGCGCGTACGGGCCGGAGCCGGCGGTGGGGAGGGCGAGGGTGCCGAGCGGGCTTACGGAGGTGGTCAAGCGAGGCGTCCTCTCGACGGCAGGGGGAGGAGGGGCGGAGCGGCTGTCGGTCGTCACGGACCGATGCCGGCCGCGGCGGCCACCGGGGCGCGCAGCGCGAGCCGGTCACCCGACCAGCAGGCGCACAGCCGCCGGTCGTGGCTGACGACGACCACCGCGCCCGCGAATTGGGCCAGCGCCTCCTCCAGCTCGTCCGCCAGCGCGGGGGAGAGGTGATTCGTGGGCTCGTCCAGCAGCAGGACGTCGGCCGGTTCGGTGACCAGGCGGGCCAGGGCCAGCCTCTGCCGCTGTCCGACGGACAGGGAGCCGACCGGAGCGGACAGCCGGTCGCGGGTGAACAGGCCCAGCGACAGGAGCCGTTCGGCGTGCTCATCGGGAGTTCCGGGGCGGCCCTCGGCGTAGGCCGCGAGCAGTGTCCCGCGGCCTGCTCCCACGTCGGCCTGCTGGGCCAGCAGGCCGACCCGGCCGTGCCGTCGAACGACCTGCCCGAGTTCGGGGGCCAGGACGCCGGCCAGAACCTGCAGCAGGGTGCTCTTGCCCGCCCCGTTCGGGCCCGTGACCAGCAGTCGGCCGCCCGCCGGCACGGTCAAGTCCACCGGCGCGAGCCTCCCTTCGACCGCGACGCCCGCTGCGGCCAGCAGCACCCGTCGCGCGTCGCCGGACCGGGCCGGCCCGGTGGGCGTCCCGGGTTCGGCGGCGGTGGCGGTGCGCGGTACTGCGGTGAACCGCAGGGGGTCCGCGGGCGCGGGCACTGGCCGGGCTAGCAGCCGGGCGAGCCGCTCTTCGGCGTTGCGGACCCGGCTTGCGAGGGACTGCTGGACCCGGCCGGCGGCGCGGTCGTACGCCATCCTGTTGCCGTCTCTCATGGCCCGGCCGGGTGCCACCCGTCGGGCGGTGACGGCGGCGGCCTCGCGCAGTCGGGCCGCCTCGGCCCGCCAGGCTGCGTGGGCCTCGGCGCGGCGCCGCCGCTCGGCGGTGCGCTCCGCGAGGTAGCCGGCGTAGCCGTTGCCGTACCGCACGGTCCGGTGCATGTCGCCGTCGACCTCCAGGAGGGAGGTGGCGACGCGTTCCAGGAAGACCCGGTCGTGGGAGACGACGACCGTGATGCCGCGTCGGGCGCGCAGGTGGTCCTCCAGCCAGGTCAGGGCGGAGCCGTCGAGGTGGTTGGTGGGCTCGTCGAGGAGCAGTACCTCCGGGGCGGCGGCGAGCAGTACGGCGAGGCGCAGGCGTACGACCTCGCCGCCGGACAAGTCGCCGACGGCGGACTCACGGGGGAGGCTCAGCAGGCCGAGGCCGTGCAAGGACCGCTCCACCCGGGCGTCCGCGTCGTACCCGCCGCGCAGTTCGAAGGCGGTGAGGGTGTCGGCGTACGCGGTGAGGGTCTCGGCAGTGGCGTCGCCGCCGGCCATGCGGGCCTCCAGCCGGCGCAGGAGCCGTTCCGATGCACGCAGCTCGGCGAGGGCACGGTCGACCACCTGCTGCACGGTCATGTGCGGGGCGAGGTCTTCCTGTTGCGCGAGGTAGCCGACGCCGCCTTCGGCGCGCAGGACGACCTCGCCGCGGTCAGGGCGCTCGGCCCCCGCCAGCAGGCGGAGCAGGGTGGACTTGCCGGAGCCGTTCTCGCCGACGATGCCGAGGCGTTCGCCGACGGGAACGGAGCAGTCGACGGAGTCGAGGATCAGGCGGCCTTCGAAGGACTTGGTGAGATCAGACGCCGTGAGCTGTGCGGTCACAGGGCGGCTCCAGGGGTTCGGGGGCGGGGATCGTCGTCGCGACGGTGGAGGGGTGGGTGGGGACGCGGTGAATGACCACGGGAGTTCTCCTTTAAGGAAACGAATGTTGCGTTAAGATGTTGGCATGTATTCCCGTACGCAGGCAAGCGAAGATTCCGGCCGACACGAACCGGCCACGAGGCGACGCCGGACGGGCGGCCGGAGCGCCCGCGTCCGCACCCAGGTCTTGGAGTCGGTGGGCGCACTGCTCCTGGAGGCGGGGTACGACGGACTGACAGTCGACGCGGTCGCGGAACGCGCCGGCGTCCACCGCACGACCGTCTACCGGCGCTGGCGCGACATCGGGTGCCTGCTCGCCGACGTACTCGACGCCGCGTCCGACGACCTGTGGAGCCCCCCGGACACCGGGTCGCTGGAGGGCGACCTGACCGCCCTCAACCAGGAGGTGTTCGAGGCACTGGCGGGCGGCGGGCCGAACCTGACCACGGCCCTGATCGCAGCCGGGTTCCGGTCTGCGGAGGCGGCGACAGCGCTGTCGCGGTTCTGGGAGGACCGCTACGCCCGGTGTGCGGTGGTCGTCACCCGGGCGGCCGCTCGGGGGGAGCTGCCCGGTCCCGCCGACAGCCGGGCGCTGCTCGTCGCCGCGACCGCCCCGCTCTACCACGAGCTACTGCTGCTCAGAGCATCCCCCGACCCGACGCTGCCGCGCCGCGCCGCCGCGGTCGCCGCCGCGGCGGCCGGTGCCGGCGCCTTCGGCACGCTCCACTGATGATCTGCGGGTTTTGCCGGTGGTGGTTCGGCATGGTGATGTCAGTGGGTCAGTCTCGGCCTTTCTGCTGTTCAGTGGGTTGTCGTGGTTGATTCAGCTGTTGTCATGGATGCCGATTTGGTGCTGACGTTTTTGGTATTGCTGCGGGTCGGTTTGTTGCCGGTCGGTACAGCGTGAGATGTGTTGTCGCTGTTCAGGGCCGTGATGGCAGGGGCTGGGTGCTGACAGTTGGGACGGGGCAGCCGTCCGAGTAGATAGCCGACCGTGATCGCGGCGGCCGCGGTGACGACGATGGTCAGCACGCCCACCGCATGCCGACCTTGGACAGTTGCTCGATTCGTTCGGGTGTCAGTGTCGCGGCCCTGCTCCGCTGATTCCCGATCCAGGCCCCCAGCTTGAGTTCCCGTACCTCCTGGTCCTCGCCACTACCACCGTTCCGTCCTCGCCGACCATCCGCTCGACGTGCTTCCTCGGGACCTGAAGGTGCCCTTCGCGCTCGTAGTACTGCCGGGCGGCGGCGTAGTGCATCGCCCATTTGTCGGCCTGGCTGGTCCGCGGTTTGGGTTTCTCGTCGTCGGTGGCGGGTTGGATACCGAGGATGTGTTCGCACATCAATTGCTGGACGGTGGTGAATTTGTCCCAGCCCAGCCGCTGCGCCCGTACCCACCGTCCGAGGTCCTCGCCCTGGTGTACGCACTCGCCCGGCGACATGGGCAGTGCGCCGCCGGCTTCCAGGTGCGGTCGGGTGAGGTAGAAGGCGCGTTGCCATTCCACGGGCCAGGTGGGGCACCAGGACGGGTCGATCTCCTCCAGTTGCTCGCGCCGCTCGTCCGACAGCGCCCCGGCCGACGACTCCACCGGCAGCCCCTCGGCACCCGCTGCTCGATCTCCTGAGCCTTCCGGGCGGCGGCCCGCGCGTTCTTCAGGAAGATGCCCACCCGGTACCCCTGGTTGACCAGACGCAGCGTCGCTCTTATGAGTGGTGCTCCTGCTGTTGACCGTTATGGCTTATTGTATTCGAACGAATACCCAGCGTGCTTGGCGGTGTGGATCAGGGGCAGTTCTTGAAGCGTTCCGAAGTCGCATGGAAGGACGCTTGGTTTCATGGCTCACCGGAAGGTGTATCTCGCCGTCGGCAGGACTCGCACCCGGATCTACCGCTTCGACCCCATCGATGGTGACACCCGCGTCGTCGAGAACGTGCGGCCCTACGAGGCCGGCTACACCGCCATGGGTGCGCAGTACCGCGGCGACGACACCGAGCCCCTGCTGCTGGCAGTGAGCGGCAACAAGCTCATCACCATCGACGTGGCGGCCGGCACCCTGAAGGAGCAGGTCATCGACGGGCTGCCCGACGGGCCCTGGTTCGACGGCGACATGGATCCCGACGGCAAGACCCTCTTCGCCGTCAGCAACCCCGGCACACCCAGCTACGCCATCGACGTGGTAGCCGGCAAGGCCACACCCCGCAACGCACCGGGAGGCGGCCGGTGGGACGACTTCGCCTACCACCCCAAGAACGGGCGACTGTACTCAGTGGAGGGCGACAACGGTGACCTGCTGTTCATCGACCCGAGCCGCCAGCCCATGAAGACCGTCCTCAAGCAGGGTGTTTTCCCGTCCGCGCAAGCCAGCCCCGCGGCAGGCTCCCGCAAGGCGTACTCGGCCACCTTCTTCGACCAGGACGGCAACTTCTACGCCGTCGACTCCGCTGGCAACGTCAACCACCTCGACTTGACCACAGCGACGATCCCCGACCACTCGCAGCGCATCGGACGGGGCAGGGTGCCCGTCGGCAACCTGGAGATCATGAACGGCGCCGGGCGCATCACCCCTCTGCCCGTCCCGCCCAGTTACGACGAGATCACCGTGACGAAGAAGTTCAACCGGACATGGGAGAACAACGAGCCCCGGGGCCGGGTCTACAGCTTCGACCTCACGCTCACCGCCGTCAGCAAGGACAGCGGCACGGCGGAGGACGTCAGGAAGTTCCGCATCACCTTCGACCTGCCGACGGTCAAGGCCGCGAAAGCCGAAGCATCCGGCGTGGAGGTCATCGCTCAGGACGGCAAGGCATACCTCAGCTCGGTGGGCGACCAGTTCCTCGCCGCGGGCACGTTCCGGCCGATCACCGTGCTGATCACCGTGCCGGGCGACCCGGCTCGCCTGCCCCAGGAGTACCCCCTCGACGGCCTTAGGGCCACCCGCCTGCCCAGCCACTGACACGGCACCAGGGACGCCGCCCTGCAAGGCGCGTACCGACTGCGCCAGGCGGCACTTCACCGTGCGCAACCGTCCCCTCGCAGCGGCGGGCGGCCACCGAAGCGGCGTCAACACCACCGGATCCGTAAGCGCGGACGGGTCACCAGATCACCCACGGGCTGCTGAGCGCATCGCCTCGCAGCCGGCGCGGGCTGCCCCGCCATGTGCCGAGCCGCCCTCTGTGCCCGCACCTGCGTCGCACCGCCCGGACGGAGTGCGCCGCCCCAGTGCACCCACGCCGGCACGTCAACCCCGAACACCCGCCTATCCAGTCCAAGCCCCAGCTCAGCCCGACGTGTATGTGTGCCGCGCCGAGCCGCGGCACACATACACACATCCACACAAAGGAGTCCCCACTGATGAGCCTGACCACCGCCCAGACGCCCGCCGGGCAACCGGAATACGGCGATGCACAGTACCCCTTCCACATCACCAAGAAGAAGAACGGCAGCTGCGCCTCAGGGGTGCCGAGGCCGCCCCGTCCCTCGTGATCGGCCAGGCCACGTCCTTCGACGAGTACGCCCGCCAGCTGATGATCCCCCCGGCCGTCATGGACCTCGCGCGCAAGGCCGAGGACCTGCGCCTGTCGGCGTGGGAGATCGAGGCGATGCGCAAACACCTCGCCCCCGCCACCGCACCCGGCGAGAAGGTGGGACTGCTGCGCCAGATCCTGGTGGAGAAGTACAACCACGACAAGACCCACCCGCCGTACATCCGCGTCGCCTGCACCGGCCGGGGCGACTACGACCACCTGGCAGCCGAACACGGCCACCTCCACCCCGACGACCACCCCAAGGGCGACATCGGCTCGCCCGTCGTCCTGGAGATCTGGCCCGCCCAGCACTACTCGCCCATCCACTCCCACGGCCACACCACCGGCATCGTCTTCTGCCTCGCCGGCCAGCTCGACGTCATGGTCTACGAGCACCTCGACTGGGACGCCCGCAAACTCGGCCTGCTGACCCTCACCCCCGGCCAGTGCGCCTGGCTGTCCAGGGACAACTACGCCGTGCACCGGGTGTACTGCCCGATGGACGGCGGCGGCGGCTCCACCGGCCCCGGCTACATGAACGCCTCCGCCGACTTCGGCGCCAGCTTCCACGTCTACCTCAACCCGTAGCAGACCGGCGTCGAGGACGAAGACGAGGACGGTGACAGCTACAGCCGTGACTCCTTCAACCACATCGACGAGGAGTCCAAGGAGCAGCGCCCCTTCGCCACCGAGTCCGACCTCTCCTGGGCCATCCTGCGCCGGGTCCTGGCCAACACCCCACTGACCTGAGCCCAGCGAGGACGCCGCCCTCTCTGCCGCGGCTTCGCGTACAAAGAGGATTCAGCGCCAACTAGACCGTGTCCGGTGAATCGGTAGACGATCTTGGAGCTGGGGCGGGGCACCTTGATCGTTCGCAGCGCGTGGGACGAGGCGATCTGACGAACGAGCAGTGGGCTCGGCTGGAGCCGCATCTGCCGATGAACGGCGGGCGGTGCGGCCAATGGAGCGACCACCGTCGTGTGGTGAACGGTATCCACTTCCGCGAGCGCACAGGTGGCCCGTGGAGGGACCTGCCCGTGCGCTACGGGAAGTGGAAGACCATCTATGAGCGGGCACCGGCGCTGGTCGGCCGATGGGGCCTGGGACCGGATCCTGAGGGCCGCTCAGGCGACGGCCCACGCGGAGGGTCGCCTGGACTGGAGTCAGGTTGGCGTCGACTCCACCGTCTGTCGGGCCCACCAGCATGCCGCCGGTGCCCGCAAGGTCGCCCCGACGAACGGCTCAAAGGTAGGGGCGGTGCCTGCGAGGCACCGAACTGACGAGGGCCTCGGTCGTTCCCGTGGTGGCCTGCCCACGAAGATCCACCTGGCCGGAGACGGCGGACGGCGCCCGCTCGGGCTTGTCGTCACGCCTGGACAGGCCCACGACGGCACCCGTTTTCGAGAACGTTATGGCCGAGGTGTGCGTGCCTCGCCCAGGTGGTGGCCGCCCACGCACCCGGCCCGACTCGCTGAGCGCAGACAAGGCATACAGTTGCCGACGTATACGCGTCTACCTGCGCAAACGACAGATCCCGCACGGAGAAGGCCGACCAGCTCGACCACCGCCTCGCCCACGCGGTTCAGCTGGCGGCCGACCGCCCGGGTTCGACCGCACGGCGTATAGACGCCGCAACGAAGTCGAGCGCCTGATCAACAGGCTCAAAGGCTTCCGTGCCGTGGCGACGCGTTACGACAAGCGCGCCTACGTCTACCACGGAACTGTCACCGTCGTAGCGATCCGCCTCTGGCTTTCCGACTGACGCTTCTCCGGTCACGGCTAGAGCCGTGGCAGCCGGTCCGTCAGCGTCGGAAGACGTCGCTCGTCGAGCCAGAAGAGATAAGCCCGGAGGTGCGCGGCGAGCTCACCCTCGAGGTACATGGCGTAGTCGCGGGCGGCGGCAGCAGTGCCCTGCCCTGACTTCTCGTCGTCGGCCTCCCATGCACCGCGCCGGTCCGCCAGATACTCCCGGATTCGGCCTCGGTCACGCCACCATTCCCGGACCGCTGCCGGCGTCCAATGCTCGTCGCCGTCGCAGCCGTAGCCAGAGAGGCACTCCGCCTCGGCAGCATCGACCAACTGCCGGAGCTCCTCCGCACTACGGGGCTGCTGGTAGACGTACTCGGTGAAGTACTCACCCTCATAGAGCACGAGTCCCGGGGCATGGATTCGGCCCGTACCGCAGTTGTCGGTGTCGGCCCCGTAGAACGGTCCGGGCACGTTGAGCCACTTCCGATCCGTCCACCGCCCCTGGAACGACTCGCGCGCGTCACCTAGCAGCGGCACCGGATCGAAGTAGAGCTTCACAGCAGAAGGGTAGCCAGGAAGAAGGATTCACCGGACAGAACCTAATCTCTGCTAGCGGGAGGTGACCAAGCTGCTGCCGTCGGGTGCCGATTGGGCGGATGATCGGCTGCCAACCGCGTACCTGTTCACACTCCGAATCGCACACGCCCCCACCCTGAGTGCGACACCGCGGGTGATTGTCACTGGGGCGCTGCGATAGTTGTCATCGGGGGTGGGGTGTCGTTCGTGCTGGTCAGGGGTGGGTTGGCTCCTGGTGGTGACATTGTGGTGCGGTGTCTATGGGGTGGGTCGGCCGGCGTCCGGGGTTCGGGTGGGCCGTTGTTGTCCGGTCTCAGAACCCGACCATCGACTTGTCCAGTACTCCGCCTGTCGCGCCGTACAGGCTGCACTTTGGGGAGTGTCCGGATCTTCTTCGGAGTGTGAAGCCGAGCAGGAAGAAGGCGAGGAAGAGCCCTCCTTCGACCGCGGCGACGACTGGGTTGTAGATGAAGTACACGAAAGCGGCGATGCCCAGCCAGACCACGATGGGCAGCATCGCAGGACGCCGTGTGCGGCTTTACGGTGCCGGTGTGGACCCTTACGCGGGTCGGAGACGCGGCGGCCGGCCCCTGACCGACCCTCAGCGTGTCCTGGCCTAGCGTACGCCGTACGCGCCGAGCTCCTGGGCACCGAAGCAGGTCACGGCGACGGCGAGGGTCTGAGCGTGGCCGGCGTGGTCGCCTGGTGGCGGTGTAGCTCGCTCTTCAGGCGCGAGCGGACTGAGGCCGGCGGTCCGAACCTCTTCATGGTGAGCGTCCCGGCTGCCCCGTGACAGTGAACTTGGACCGGCTGCCAACGAAGTTGGACGGATTCATGGGTAAGCGTGAATCCAGTATTCGATCGAATGCCACAGGCAGCTGCCACGGACGGGTGGGGAACGACATGTCGCACATGCAGCTCTTGGCCAAAGGAGCGGGGCAGGGTTCTCCGTCCTTCTGGATCATCGCCATCGTTTTGATCGTCATCGTCGGAGTGGCGTTCCTGGTGACAAGGGCGCGCAGGAGATAGAACGCGGGATGCAGGCCGTCCATCTTCGATGGCAGCTGATCCAACTTCGATGTCGGAGGACACCGGCGCCGCTCATCAGCGTGTCCGTGGTGCGCCCCGGCCTGTGTGGCTCACAGGGTGTTTTGCCTGGTGGGTGGGCAGGGTGTGAGGGTCTCTCCACGGCCCGGTCTGGTGGTGCGCCGGCCACGTCCTGGTGGTGCTCGTGGTCCTGGTCCTCGGGCTCGTCCTGACGGTGCCTGGAGCGCGGTGGCCGACCTCCTCGACCAGGCCTCCTCGACCCGGCTGGGCTTCCTCGCTCGGGGCCCGGCGCGGTGGTCGGCACCTGATAGGCGTCGTGTGTTTTCAGTGGGGGGCGTCAGTTGTCTGCACTGGGTGTGTGAGGTGTCCTTGCTGGTGGTTGGTGTGGGTGGGTTTGTAGGGGTGTCGTTTTCTTGGTGATGGTTGCTGTCGTTTTCCAGTGAAGGTTGGCTGTCGTTCGTGTAGTGCGTGGGGTCAGTGGAGCGTGCACGCTGAGTGACGGGGCTCGGGCGAGGCGGCCGTGGGGAAGTTGCCCGGTGGCTGCGTAGGTGACAGCGGGGAGCACTTGTCGGTGGGTTTCGAGAACGACGACGAGGCAGATGCCTCGGAATTGTTCGCGAGAAGTAGGAGCAGTCAGATGGTTCGCGTCGGCTCGGCGGCAGGTCTGCGAGGCTGACAGTTAGGGCAGTCCGATCGGTGCTGCCCTCAGCGGTTGACCGTTGAGTTCCTCACGGCCCGCGTCGTCCCACCAAAGCTCACCTTTGGTGGTGAGGTAGGGATGCAGCCCGCGCACGTCACCGCCTTCGTGGAGCACATGGGCGACCGCGTGGAGAAGGCCCGCAAGAGCAGGCCAGGAATCGGTGAAGTCGCCGCCACCACCGTGGCCTGCCCAACCGAGACGCCCGGCGCCCGGGCCAGGACGTTGGTCGATCACCTGTGCCCCGCCATCGGCGCTCTCGGCCCAGGGAACCCAGAGCGGGTGCCACCACGGCTCGTCGTCCCAGGGGCGACGGGTCAGCCCATCGTTCTCCGCCGCGACATCCATGCAGGTCTGCCAATGGTTCACGATGCCGCTCACAGAGAGCGGTGACTGCTTCCGGCAGGAAGGTCGCCCAGGCGCTCACCCCGTCATGGCAGTGCAGAGACTCAGCAAGATCACCAGGCAGGGGGATGCCGAGGAGTCGCTCCGCCCGCTCGATGTCATCCCGTGTCGCAGGCGGATTGAGTAGGGCGAAATCGAACGCCGCGTGGGTCGCCAGCCAGGCGTCGATCCGGCGCCAGGATTCCGACGGGGGCAAGATCTGCTGTGCCATGACGCCATCCTGCCCCACGTCTGCGACGAGACGGATCGAGGCCCCTGCCCTGATGAAGCGAGGTCAGCCGACGACCTGTTGCTCGGCTCGTGCTCGGGTGGTGGCGAGACGATAGGAGTCGGTGCCGGTCTCGATGATGTTGCTGCCGAAGGTGAGGCGATCGACGATCGCAGCGCAGAGGCGGGGGTCGATTCCGACGTCCGGAGCGCGGGGGCTCAGAAACGCAATTGCGCCCCGGCGCCGGGGGGCGTCAGCTCTGCGACGTCCGCCTCCTTGGGGACGGACCGGCGTCTCAGGCACCACTCGGAGGAAGAGTTTCCCCAACGTGTCTGGCACCAACCGCTGCCTCATCTCCATGGCATCACAACGAGTGGTCCGGCTGACGGGAGCCATGAGATGTGGTCGATGCTGTCTGAGACGTTGCCCGACAGCATCTTCGAGGAACCATGACCGACTAGTACTGCAACGGTCTTTGGTCTGATGGTTGGGTAGTTTCTGGTGGTGTGTGGCCGCGTTGTTTGTAGTGGCTGAGGCGGGCTTGGTGTTGTC